>DASPYG010000082.1:0-19068 GCA_035636885.1 Candidatus Nitrosopolaris sp. | reverse complement strand
GCCAGGGCCAAGGGCTGATCAGCCGCATGACCGGCGAGCATCGGGCCGCACTGCGCGCCGCGGCGGCCGACGCGCGAATGAGGCTCGTCGACTACTCGAGCTCGGCACGGGTTCTTCGTGAAGGTTTTGCGCCGGAACCTGTTGGCGGCAAGGTTGGGCTGCTGACCGCCGGTACGTCGGACGTGCCGGTCGCCGACGAGGCGCGCATGGTCGTCGAGGCGTGCGGCCTGGAGGCCAGGCTGCAGGCAGACCTCGGCGTCGCCGGGCTGCACCGCTTCGTCGGTCCGCTGTCGGCAATCCTCGAATGGGGCGCCGACGTCATCGTCGTCGCCGCCGGCATGGATGGCGTGCTGCCCGGCCTGGTGGCAGGCCTCATCGACGTCCCGGTCATCGGTCTGCCTGTTTCGTCCGGCTACGGACACGGCGGGGCGGGCGAAGCTGCGCTGGGAACCATGCTGCAGTCGTGCTCGACCGGACTCTTGGTGGTCAACATCGACAACGGCGTCGGCGCGGGCGCCGCGGCCGCGCTGATCGCGGCGCGCGCGGCTCAGGGACCGCGCCGAGGGAAGAACGCGACCGCGATCACGAAGGCCGCCGCGCCCAGCAGCAGCACACCGAGGGCCACACCGCCGAGCGTGCGTGACAGATCCGATCCGCCCGGGATCGCAAACAGAAAGGCGAACACGAGGACCGCCACCAGCACACCAACCAAGAGCCACGGAAAGCCGCGCCGCGCGCGCCCGTAGAAGAAGAGCCACAGGCGTCCCGGCCGCTTCCTCACAGCAGGTCTATCAGCTCGGCCAGGCGTTCAATGACAGGAATCCCCGGCTGCGTCCCGTGCGTGTTGTGGGCCGTGCAGATCACCGCGCGCATGCCGAGTGCGCGCGGCCCGTCGAAGTCCTCCACCTCCCGGTTGCCGACGAAGAGAACCCTGTCTGGCGCCGCGCCGATGGCGTCCAGCGCGGCCCGGTAGATCTCGGGCGCGGGTTTACGTCGGCCGACCATGCTCGAGAAGACGACATCGTCCATGAGCGCGCCGATGCCATTCGTTCCCACCTGGCGCAGCATCATCTCAGGCGGAAACGGCGCGTTGGAGCAGATGGCGCGCCTGATGCCGCGAGAGCGCAGCGCCTCGAGGACCTGCCAGGCGTCGGGGTCGACCCTGACGATCCGATCCCAGCACACCTGCTCGGCGTCGACGATCTGGTACAGCAGCCCATCCGGCAGCGAGAGGCCGGCGTCCTCCCACGAGGCTTTGGCCACGTCCAGCCAGTCGACCTCGTCCTCGCTCGTGCTGGTCACATACCTCTCGAGAGGCATGAGCACCTCCTCGAGGATCGCCTCTGCCGGGGGAGCCGGCGCGCCGATCGTCTCCTCGATGGTGGGCAGGAAGTTGCGGATCACCTCGAGCAGCTCGCGCCTGGGGTAGTCGAACGTGACCAGGGTCTGGCCGTAATCGAACAGGACTCCGTCGATGTCTGGCATCTGGCGAATATCCTGAGCGAGTGGCGAAACCGGCTGCGCGGCGGCTGACACACCTCGACGCGAGCGGGGCGGCGCGCATGGTCGACGTTGGAGACAAGCCGGTCACGTCCCGCGAGGCTCTGGCCGAGTGCATCGTGCGGATGGCTCCGGCCACGCTTCGGGCGGTCCGCCACGGCACACCCAAGGGCGATGCCTTGCAGGTCGCTCGGGTCGCCGGCATCATGGCGGCCAAGCGCACATCCGAGCTGATCCCGCTGTGTCACCCGCTGCCGCTCACGAAGGTCGATGTGGATTTCGAGTTCGCGAAGGGCGGCGTGCGCGTGCTCACGCGGGCGCGCGTGGTCGGCCAGACCGGCGTGGAGATGGAAGCGCTCACCGCCGCCGCGGTGGCGGGGTTGACGCTGATCGACATGACCAAGGGCATCGAGCGTGGCGTATCGATCGAGTCGGTACGGCTTCTGGAGAAGTCGGGCGGTCGCTCGGGAACCTGGAAGCGGGCGTCCGCAGCACGTTGAGCAAGGCGCACGTCGTCACGGTCAGCGATGGCGTGTTCCACGGCACGAGAGTGGACAAGAGCGGCGCCGCGCTCGTAAACCTGCTCAAGAAGGACGGCTTCGACGTCGATGGTCCCGACGTGGTCCCCGACGAGGTGGAGCGCATCACCGAGGCCGTGATGGGCGCCGTCGCGCGCGGTGCCGACCTGGTTGTGGCCACCGGTGGCACTGGCCTCGGTCCACGCGACGTGACGCCGCAGGCGATCGCGGCCATCGTCGACTATCAGGTGGCGGGCATCGGCGAGGCGATGAGGCGCGCAGGAGCGAGCAGCACGCCGATGGCTGCGCTGTCGCGGTCGATGGCCGGGGTGTGCAAGCGCACGCTGATCATCAGCGTCCCCGGCAGCGTTAGCGGCGCGGTCGAGTCGATGCAGGCGGTGCTCCCCGTCGTGGGCCACGCCATCAAGCTCCTGCACGGCGACACGACGCACAGTTGAACGTCAACGCGGACCTCGGCGAGGGCGCGGGCGCCGACGAGGCGATCCTGCCGCACATCGACAGCGCCAACGTCGGATGTGGAGTGCACGCCGGGTCTGCGACGATCACCATCGCGACGGCCGAGCGCTGCCGAAGGCTCGGCATCGAGGTGGGCGCGCATCCCGGTTATGACGACCGCGCCGGTTTCGGGCGTGAGGAGCTCGGCCTGTCTCCCGACGAGATCGAGGCGCTCGTTGCCTTTCAGGTCGCCGGCATCGCCGCGGTGGTGCCGATCGCGTACGTGAAGCCGCATGGCGCGCTGTACCACCGCTGCCAGAGTGACCCTGCGGCAGCCGATGCGGTTGCGAGGGTGGCGAAGGCCCACGGCGTGGGGTTGATGGGCCAGCCCGCGCTCGAGCTGCTGGCCGCCGCACGGCGCGCCGGCATCCCCGCGTATCGCGAGGGCTTCGCCGACCGGCTGCTCCTCGAGGGCGGCGAGCTCGCGCCCCGAAACCAGCCGGGCGCGGTGCTCGATCCCCAGGCGGCGGCAGCGCAAGCCGTGCGTCTGGCCAGCTCAGGCGAGTTCGACACGATCTGCATCCACGGCGACTCCCCCGCCGCCGCCGCCGTGGCGGCCGCGGTGCGTGATGCACTTCGCGACGCCGGCGTCGAAACCGCCAAGCTGGCCGGCGACTGACTTGTCCGGCGGCGAAACCCTCGCGCTCAAGCTCGTCCTCACCCCCAGGCGGCCTTGCTCTCGTCTATGCGTCATCGTGGTCGCCCTGGCTTTGCAGCCCCTGTCGTTGTTCGCCGGTCGCCGGCTCGCAATCGCATAGGGTCAATTTGTGATCTCTGAGCTGACAAGACTCGGCGACCTGCGGACGCTGGTGCGCATCTTCGCCGACATATGGGAGCGGCCGGACGGGCCGCCCGTCGACTCAGACGTGCTGATGGCCTTCGTCGTATCCGGCAATTACGTGGCCGGCGCCGATGTTGACGGCCGGTTGGTCGGCGGGCTGATCGGCTGGCTCGGCGGACCGCCGTCAGACCACCTCCACCTGCACTCGCACATCCTCGGCGTCACGGCCGACAGCCAGGCGCGCGGGCTTGGCTTCGAGCTGAAGCAGCATCAGCGCACCTGGTGCCTCGACCGCGGTGTGAAGACGATCGAATGGACCTTCGACCCGCTCGTGCGGCGCAACGCGTACTTCAACCTCAACAAGCTCGGCGCGGAGGCAGGCGCGTATCTCGTCAACCTCTACGGCGAGATGGCCGATGGCATCAACGCGGGCGAGGAATCGGACAGGATCCTCATCGACTGGCGGCTTGACTCGCCGAAAGCCGTGGCCGCGGCAGCCGGTCGTCCAGCTGAGCTGCCGGCAGACGAGCTCCAGAACGTCGATTCCCTGCTTTCAGTTGGTGCCGGCGGCGAGCCGATCCCGGGAACGTCCAAAGCCCGGGTGGTCATGTGCCAGGTCCCGGATGACATCGTCACGCTGCGGCGCTCGAATCCGCAGCTGGCTCGCGAGTGGCGCCTCGCCGTGCGCAACGCGATGCAGCCCGCCTTCGATGCGGGCTATCGCATCACGGGCGTGACCCGCACCGGCTGGTACATCCTCGACCGCGGATAGACTTTCTACGTGCTGCAGGTTGGGGACAAGGCGCCGGAATTCAAGCTGCCGACCACCAGCGGCCAGGAGCTGACGCTTGAAGACGCTCTGCAGAAGCACAAGGCGCTCATCTTCCTTTTCTATGTGCTTGATTTCACGGGTGGTTGAAGGACCGAGCTGACCGAGTTTCGGTCACGGTATGAGGCAGCCGCTGCTGACGGCATCGGCATCTACGGCATCAGCGTCGATTCTGTGTTTTCGCACCAGGCGTTCGCAAAGGAGCTCGGCGGGCTGCCTTACGACCTCATCGGCGACTTCGAACGCAAGATGGTGACCGATTACGGGGTGCGCCGCGACGACGTCCCCGGATACTCGGGGATGGCGCGCAGGACCATCTTCGTCATCGATCGGTCGGGGACGATCAGGTTCACATGGGTCGGCTCACGCGAGAGCCCGATGCCGGACTACGACGCCATCATCGAAGAGGCGCGAAAGGCAGCCGGATAGCGGCTCAACGCGACGTGTCTCGAAGGGTGTCGAGCGCCGCGGCCTGTGACTGGCGCATCTGTCGCGCCCGCTCGATCGTGACCTCCGCGAACCGCAGCTCGTCGCCAGGCACGAGCTGCCCGGCGACCGGCAGCGAGGCGCTCACCACGGTCGCCACCACCGGGTAGCCGCCCGCGGTCTGGTGTTCCGCCATCAGCAGGATGGGCTGGCCCGCATGCGGCACCTGCACGGCGCCGGCCGTCAGCCCGAAAGACAGAAGCTCGTCGCCTGACGTGGCGAGCTTCGGGCCGTCGAGCCGGTAACCCATACGGTCGGCCTCTCGGCTCACCTTGAACGCGGCGCCGAACAGCGATTTGCGGCTCTCGGCATCCAGGCGTTTGATGTGCGGTCCCACAACGGCGTAGAGAATGTCGTCGGAGTACCGCGGCCGCAGCCGCTCGGGCAGGTGATGGCCCGATACCGCTGGCCTGCTCGCGTCGCGAGCGGCGCCGAGCTCGTCGCCGGCTTTCAGGTTGCGTCCGTGCATGCCGCCGCGGGCCGCCATCAGGTTGGTCGACGCCGAACCCAGCCAGCGATCGGCCTCGATGGCACCCGCCAACGCGATGTAAGCGCGACCGCCTGAGCGCCGCGCGCCGAATGTCAGGCGGTCGCCCTGGCTCATGAATATCCCGGTCCATGTCGGGACCGGCGAGCCGTTGATGCGTGGCTCCAAGTCGGCGCCCGTGATCGCGATTACACACGCATGCTCGGCCAGCAGGTGCGGGCCGCTGAGCGTGCATTCGAGCGTGGCGTCGCCCTCTGCATTGCCGACCAGCAGGTTGGCCGCCCTCTGTGCGAAGCGATCCATCGCCCCTCCGGGCGGAACGCCCGCGGCGATGGCGTTGGGCCGGCCGAGGTCCTGCACCGTCGTGAACAGGCCGGGCTGGACAACGTGGAGCACGGTCCTCATCAGGTCGCTGGAAAGAACTTCACGCGATCCCCGGCGCGGAACAGGCACGGA
This sequence comes from Candidatus Nitrosopolaris sp., assembly GCA_035636885.1. Taxonomy (GTDB): domain Bacteria; phylum Chloroflexota; class Dormibacteria; order Dormibacterales; family Dormibacteraceae; genus UBA10449. Next base: position 13,495 of record DASPYG010000082.1, on the reverse strand, counting down.
GGATCGCGGTCGGGCAGGAAGAGCTTCACCGACGTCGAGCCGATCAGGTGCCAGCCTCCTGGCGTCGGCAGCGGGTAGATTCCGGTCTGGCGTCCGGCGATCGCCACCGACCCCGCGGGCACGAGGGTGCGCGGCACATGCCGCCTGGGCAGCTCGAGCTCCTCGGGCAGCGGCCCCATGTACGCCCATCCGGGTACGAACCCGACCAGGAACACGCGGTAGATCGGCTTCGAGTGGATCTCCGCGACGCGTTGAGGCGCGAGCTTCAGCTTCTCGGCCACCTCCTCGACGTCGGGTCCGCGGTAGACGACCGGGATCCGGTGCAGCCTGCCTGGCTCCGCCATAGGCGGGCGTTTGGCAGCGAGCCGCTTGATGGCCGCGCCCAGCGAATCGGCCGTCGCCTGCTCGGGGTCGAAATGCACAGTGACACTTGCGTACCCGGCGATCGTCTGGCGTACATCCCTGCGCTTCTTGAGCGCGGCTGCGAGCGCTATCGCCCGCGTGTTTAGCGCTGTGTCGATCCTTGTGCCCAGCTCGGCCAGCAATGCGGTGTCACCGAGTGGGTGGATCCGCACTCGGGGAACCCGCGGGCGGGTGGAGCGTGGCGCAGGCATGTGCGCTCACAAGAATGGCGTAGAACGCACCCGGCAAGAGACCGACACATAGGAGTCCGACGCACGCCGCCGCCAGGATCCAGGCGGTCACCATCGCGGCGGCAACCACGTTCCACGCCGGAAAGTCGCGCCTGACGTCGCGCCGCGTCGCCGGAAGGTCGAACAGTTCCCACACTCGTCCTGATGCCGCGAAGCGGCTCGTCCCATGCGGCATGACCAGCAAAAGGAGCAGCCCCCACGGCAGCGCGAGCACAAGCGCCGAGGCGATGCGGGCGTAGACCTGCGACAGGCTGCGATCGCTCACCTGCCAGAGGTGGGCGCCGGCGATCGCGTCGGCGAGCGGATTCAGCGCCAGCAGAAAAGGCGCCGACAGGAGCAGCAGTACGATCGCGGTCCAGAAGCCGTCCGTGATCAGACGCATCGAAAGGTGCCAGGGGGGTGGCCTGCTCGCGGGATCCTGCTCGGCCGCGCGCGTCGCTGCGATCGCATAGCCCAGCAGCGGGATGAACGCGATGGGCAGCAGGAGGACCAGCGCAGAACCGACCACAAAGCGCGATCCCCATGACCCTTTGAAAGGCCAGGTGAAAGACTCGGCGACGACCCGCACGCACCAAACCTTAGGATGCGGCCACCACCGTGAACGCGCTGCTGACCGACCTCTACGAGCTCAACATGGCCGCCAGCTACCTGCGGCGCGAGATGACGGGCACCGCGACGTTCAGCCTTTTCGTGCGAGCCCTGCCGGCCATGCGTGGGTTCCTCGTCGCCGCCGGAGTCGAATCCTGCCTCGACCTCCTGTCCGACTTTCGCTTCGAGGAAGACGACATTCGATACCTTCGCGAGACGCAGGGCTACGCCGAAGGCGACCTCGAGGCATTTCGCCGGCTCCGGTTCACCGGCGATGTGTGGGCCATCCCAGAAGGACGCGTCGCGCTGGCCGGCGAGCCTATCCTCGAGGTCACGGCGCCGCTGCCCGAGGCACAGCTCGTGGAGACCTTGTTCCTCAACCAGGTGACCTTCGAGACGACCATCGCCAGCAAAGCCGCGCGCTGCGTCATCGCTGCCCGTGGCCGCGATGTGGTCGACTTCTCGTTCCGCCGCACACAGGGGATCGAGGCCGGCATCGACGTGGCCAGGGTTTCGGCGATGGTCGGTTTCGCGGCCACCAGCAATGTCGAGGCGGCGCGACGCAACGACCTCGTGACGGCGGGCACGATGGCCCATTCCTACATCGAGGCCTTCGCAAACGAAACCGACGCCTTCCGCGCTTTCGCACAGGACTTTCCGGGGCGCGCCACCTTCCTGGTCGATACGTACGACACGCTGAGCGGAATCAGGCACGCGATCGAGGTCATCACGGCGCTCGGCCTCCGCGGCCGCCTCGGCATCCGCATCGACAGCGGTGACCTGGTCGCACTTTCAAAGCGCGGTCGCCGGTTGCTCGACGCCGCGGGACTCGCCGATGTGCGCATCTTCGCCAGCGGCGGGCTCGACGAGCTCGCCATCGATGACCTCGTGCGCGACGGCGCCCTCATCGACGCCTTCGGCGTCGGCACCAGGATGGGGGTGTCGGCCGATCATCCATACCTCGACACCGCGTACAAGCTGGTCTCCTACAAGGGCCGCCCGGTCATGAAGCTGTCACGCGGGAAGGTGAGCGCGCCGGGCCGCAAGCAGGTGTTCCGGCGCTCGAAGCCGTTCGGCGATCTGGTCGGGCTGCACGGCGAGAAGGTGCCGCCGGGGCGCGAACGACTTCTCGAGCCGCTGATGGTCGGAGGCGCTCGGCTCAAGGCCCGGCCGCCGATCGCCGAAATGCGGTCGCGCTTTGCGTCCGACCTCGAGCGCCTCCCCGCAGCTGCGCGTGCAATCCGAGCGCCGAGGCCGCCGACCGCCCAGAGCACTCCCCGGCTGCGCCAGCTGACGGCGGCCACCAGGCAGAAGCTGGTGGCGATCTCGAAAAAGCGCTGAACGGTTCGTTCGCCTCGGGTGCGCGACCGGCTTCAGCCTCGCGCTGAGCGTCAGGAGAACTCGCGACAATGTAGTGTCCTGTGCCCGAGTTCCTTGCATCTTCGCGGCCTAGACGGCCGGGCGCCTACGGCGCTGAAGCCGGCGTCGAGGGGCCCGGCGCTGCGCATCCTCCCGCGCTTCGCGCGGGGACCCCAGAGGGACGCCTCCTCCTTGCGCCACCCTCTCCTTGGCTCCGGCCGCCGATGCCGCGAAATATGCAGCGGACCTCGGGCGCATGACACTAACTCGCCTCTCTTGACTGAACGCGTCCTCTCCACACGCGAGCTGAACCGCGCCCTGCTGGCGCGCCAGCTGCTGCTCGAACGATCGTCGCTGCCCCTGCCGCGCGCGCTCGAAGCGGTCGGCGGCCTGCAGACGCAGTACGCACCGAGCGGATATGTAGGGCTGTGGTCGCGGCTGCGCAACTTCCGCCGGGCCAGCCTCACGGAAGCGCTGATGAAACGTCAAGCGATCCAGGGCACGCTCATGCGCAGCACCATTCACACTGTTTCGGCCGCCGACTACTGGTTCTTCCAGGCTGGAACCAAGGGCACTCTGCGCGAATGGTGGCTTCGCATCGTCCGGCATCAGACAGCCGACCTCGACATGGAGCTGGCCGCGAAAATCCTTCGGGAGCGCCTCGAGCGAGGACCGGCTCGCGACCGTGAGCTCAGGGCAGCCCTGCGCGAGCGCGGACTGCCGGACATCGCCTGGTCGGGTGTGCGCTTGTGGCTGGACATGGTGCGCATCCCCCCATCCGGCACGTGGGAGCGGAAGCGTGCGGACCTCTATGCCCTGGCGGACGGCTGGGTGCCGGCACGGGCCACCACCGAGGCCGACGGAATCGTGCTGCTGGTGCGGCGGTATCTGGGCGGATTCGGGCCGGGGGCCGTGGTCGACATCGCCAGCTGGGCGGGATTGCCGCCGGCCAAAGTGGCGCCGGTCGTCGAGCGGTTACGCCTCAAGCGCTACCGCGACGAGGCCGGTCGCGTCCTGTTCGACCTGCCGAACGCAACGCTTCCCGATGCCGGCTCGCGCGCTCCGGTGCGGTTCCTGCTGACCTTCGAGGCGCTGACCATGATTCACGCGCGGCGGGCGCAGGTGATGCCCGAGCAGTACCGGCCGATCATCTTCAGCACGAAGACGCCGCATTCGATGCCCGTGTTCCTCATCGATGGGGCTGTCGCGGGTACATGGCGGTATGAGGACGGCCGGGTTCGCCTCGATCCCTTCGAGCCCGTTGCGCGCACCATGCGACGCGAGCTCGATGAAGAGGCGAGCGAACTGGCCGCATTCCACGGCGAGTAACTGCTGAACGTATCCCCTTTGTGTGAGATTCGCGCTCGCGATGCTTGCTATGGCGATGCTTGCCACATGCGGCCCTCAGCCTGCAGGCGAAGCGATGATGAGCTCGGCTGTCTCACGCCAGCCGGTTGCCGCGCCGGTCTTGCATCCGGTCGGGCCGTCGATCCCAACCGCGCTTGCGGTCGGCTTCTCGCACCTTCCGCCTGGGACTTATCAGGTTCACTTACACGCCATCTGCAGCGGTCGCCAGGGCTACCACCTCGCCTACCTGCCGGCCCTCGTGGTAGGCGCCGCTCACACAGGTCAGGTGCTGGTGCCGACCGCTGACTTCGGTCGCGGATGGTGCGTGATCGTGTACGCGGACCCGGTCCTCAACATCGTGTTGGTGACGCAGCCGATCTGAACCGGCAGGTCAGGTCCTCCTGGTGCGGACCTCGTAACCGTCGTTGGTCGGTCGCACCTCGACGTCACCGGCCCGCAGCTTGAGCCCTCCGTCCTGGCGGGTGGCGACGGTGGAGCCCTCGAAGACGAGCTCGGCGAAGCGCCACTCTCGACCCTGCTTTCGCATGCGCACCAGCACACCGGCATGGCTTCGCCACAAGCCCTCGCCCGCTGCCTTGAAGCCGGACGTATAGAGCTCGCCGATCCGATCCGGGACCGACGGCGGCGGTGGCAGCACACGCACGATCGGCTTGCCCGGAGACGGCGCGGACTTGCCCGCCGGCCGCCGAGCGCGCGCCTGCTCGAGCGAGAGCTGCAGGAGCTGCGATCCCTCCTCCTGCGCGAAGAACGCACCTGAGATGCGGCTCCGGTCCATGGACCTTCGCTTGCAGTTGGTGCAGTCGGCGTCGTGGTCGACCGCGACGAAGGAGCCCGCTGCCAGGGTCTGCCCGCACAGAGTTGTGACCGGACCGCTGCGAGGAACTTTGGGCACAAGATGAATCCGACCCCCGGTCTTGCGCTGCACCGATTCCAATCGCAGGTTGAACACGCTCATACGGGCGTCGCCATGCCCATGAGGTTATCGCTCTGCGGACTTAAGCTGGGCTGATGGCAGCAATCGGCCGGCGGCCGCTGGGCGCATCCGGCATTCACGTCTCCGAGCTTGCCCTGGGCTCATGGAGGACATACGAGCGCATTCCGCGCGACGCCGGCCTCGCTGTCATGCGGAAGGCCCGGGAGCTCGGGATCAACTTTCTCGACGACGCCCGCTACAACGACGAAACCGGGACCGCGCCGATGAAGAGCGGTTACTCGGAGGTCGTTTTCGGCGAGCTGTTCAGGGCGACGGGTTGGACGCGTGACGAGGTCGTGCTCGCCAACAAGCTCTGGTGGGAATTCTGGCCCGAGCAGCGTGCGGCTGCCGAGCTGGATGCTTCGCTGGAACGTATGGGCATGGCGTACATCGACCTTGCCTACGCGGAGAGCCCGCCCGCGGGCCTGACGATGCAAGAGATCGTCCACGACATCGGGGCCCTCATCTCCGCCGGCAAGCTGCGCGCATGGGGCGTGCTCAACTGGAAGCCCGATCAAATGGTGGAGGCCGCGAAAGAGGCAGGCGCCCAAGGGGTGCCGCCGCCCTGCGCCGCGCAGCTGGCATACAGCCTGGTGCGTCGCTCGCCGGTCGAGGACCATGAGATGGCGGATGCGTTGGACGCAGCGCACGCTAGTGTCGTGGCCTCGTTCACCCTCGATGGAGGCGCGCTCACAGGCAAGTACGTGGAGCCCGGAGCGACAGGGCGTCTGGCCGAGAGGCTGGGTGACGAGTTTCATCAGCCGGCGCTGAAGGCGGCCGTCGACCTGCGTACGCTCGCCGAACGCCGGGAGGCGAGGCCTGCCCCGTTGGCGATCGCGTTTGCTTTGCTCAACCCGCGCGTGTCCAGCGTTCTTTTCGGCGCCACCACCCCTGAGCAGGTGGTCGAGAACGTGAGCGCGGTCGAGATCGTGGCCGCGATGGACGAGGAGACGGTGGCCGACCTGGGCAAGATCGGCCTCCAGTAGCCTTCTGTCAGCTCAGGGCGGCGCCCAGCTCGACGAGATCCTCGACGACGCGGTCGCCCCGGTTGAGCAGAGACAGGTGTCCTTCGTCGTCGAGAAGTCGTGACCGCGCCGCGGTGACGTTGGCCGCCAGCCAGCGGCCATGCGCGAGCGGCACCATCCTGTCCTGGGCTCCATGCCAGATGGCGACGGGGATGCCGATGGTCTTGGGCTCGAAGCCCCACGGCCGCGAGAACGCCAGGTCGTCATCGCGCCAGCCGGCGATCCCGTTGGACACGGAACGGCGAAAGCTGTCAGCCAGAGTGTCCGCGTAATCGCCTGTCAGCGCAGCCCGGTCGACATCGGAGACCAAACCGCCCAGCGCATCGGCGACCTCAGCGCCAGTGCGAGCGCGCATCCCCGGAACCTCGGCTTCGAGGAACTCGGTCAGCGGCTGCTCGCCCTTGACGGCCGCGCCGAATTCGGCGACGTTCTCCGGGCCCATGCCCTCCAGCCAGTTGAGGCCGGCGATTCCATAAGGGCCGAGACCGGCGATGGTCGCCGCCGCGGAGCATCTTTCGGGCAGCAGGGCCGCGCATGCGAGCGCGTGTGGCCCGCCGCCCGACCAGCCGATGGTTATGAAGTGATCCACGCCGAGCGCATCAAGGATCGCTTCCGAATCCTGAGCTGCGTCCGCAACGGTCCGGCCATGTTGAGGCGTCGAGCCGGCGTAGCCGGGACGCGAGTAGGTGATGGTCTGCAGGCCGCGTTTCGCGGCGGGGTCGGCGATCTGCCGGAAGGTGGTCGCGGCGGAGGGTGTCCCGCCGTGGAATAACAGGGCGGGGCCGCCCTCGGGGCCGTCGACCAGGACTTCGATGTCCCGTCCAGCTGCGGCGCGCACGGTCAGCCGGCGGGCCTCCCCCACGCGCCGCAGTATGAACGAATCGGTTTATGAAGCCAGGGCGTTCGCCTGTGCGATCAATGCCTGGCCCTGGGCCACGAGCGATTGTGCTGTGTGCTGGTCGATTGCCTGTCCGTTGAACTCAGCGCCTTCGAGGAGAGCGATCATCTGGCCGGCCAGCGCGTTGCGGTCGTTGGTGAGAGCAGCGAGCTGGTTCTCGAGGTTCGTGTAGGTGCTGTCGTCACTCGTGCTTCCGCTTTTGATCGCGTTCGTAGACGCCTGCAGCGTGGCGAGGCCGAACTGTCCGACCGCTGCGTTGAGCTGTTTGTAGGTCCGAGCGACTGTGAGGTAACCGTTCGACTTCTTGGTCGCCGCGGGCCGTGCCCAGCCGCTGAGGTCTTCGGTGAGCGCGCGGCCGTCGTGGCTGTAGTCGTCCTTCAGTCCGAGAAGGACCATGAGCGTCGGCCGGATGTCGGTGTGGTCCGACCAAGTGGTGCTGTCGACCCCGATCTGATCGACGCCCGGCCCCACCATGCCAAGCCAGGTGGTGGTGATGTCCGACTGGACGTCGCCGTGGTTCCACGCGAAACCGGGTTGCTCGGTCACGCACGGTGAGTTGCAGTTCGCCGCGCCATGGAACAGGAAGTAGTTGGGGTCGGCAAACAGCGTGAAGGTTGGGGTTCGCACAGGGTCTGCCGTGACCATGTGCAGCGCCTTCATCTCCACCGGGTCGGCCAGGAACTTGGTGATGGTGTCGGTATTCCCGGTAATCGGGTTGGTGGCGGTGAGGAGGTTGGTCGCCCGCTCGAATGTGCGCGCGGTTGACGAATTGCGGGCCGGATTGCCGTTGATGTACACGGTCGGCGCCGAGTCGGCGTGCACGTTGAATGGTGTTGTGATCCCCTGCTGGGTCGCCAGGAGACCGGTGTAGTTGGCGTTGACCTCGCCGATCTGGGCGTACGTGCATGGAACTGTCACGCCGTCGCAGCCCGCGGGGCTCGGCGGGCCGCCCGCGAAGTGGTCGCCCTCGTCCGCCGTGAAGACGAACAGGCTGTTGCTCTTGTTGATGCCGTCCGCAGCCAGGCGCGCAAAGAACTTTCCGAAAGCGGTGTCATATGCCTTGAGCGCGTCGACGTATCCCGCTTGCCCGGGTCCTAAGGCCGGACCGGACGGGTGTTTGTCGTGCGCGTCGGAGATGTATGCGTAGGTGATCGGGATGCCGTGTTCCTGCATCGCCGCGACGTACGAGAGCGAAACAGTTGCCGCCATGCCGTCGAAGCCAGGAAACCCGATGTGGCCGGCCGGGTCCTGGATCGTGTTGCCGTTGAGGTCCGTGAGCGCGCTGGAGCTGAGCTGCGGCGCTACGTACTTGTGGCCGAACAGGCCCATGTAGCCGCTGTAGCCGCCCGGCTCGTCCGAAAGCAGATCCGGCTTGCCATTGTTTGCCTGTGAGCAGAGCGAGCTGCCGAGAGAGCAGTGGACCCCGATGCCGACGAAGTCGGCGAACGCCTGGCCGGGGTTCGACTTGACTTCCGCAGCCTCGGTCGAGTTGGCACCGAAGACGGTAGGAATGTCGGTCGCGATGTTCTCGAGCACTGTGTTCGCGGTCGCCACCTGGCCGACGTTGCAGCCAGCCCGGGTGTACGGCACCCACGGCGCCGGGGCGTTGTTGCCGTCCGCGGTCAGCATGTTGAACTTGGTGTCGGTGGGAGTTGAGGTCGTCGGATCGAACAGCGGGTCGGTCCAGTAGGCGAACGAAACGCCCAGGTTCGTGGTTCCGTTCGGGTTGAAGTAGCGAAAGCTGTTCGATACGGGTACGCCCATCCGGTCTCCATAGACACCGGTAAACGACGTGAGGATGTCAGTGGCCGTATGGGATATCAGCGGCGTGTGGTGATTGCTCAGGATCACGCCGTTGTTCTCGATGAAGTTCAGCAGGTTGGGCATCTGCTCGAGGTCGGACGGAACGTTCGGGTTGTCCCGGGTGAAGTGCGTGTTGTCGAACTGCACCAAGATCACGTGCTGGATCTGGCCTTGGGCCGAGTTCAGCTGGCACGTGCCGCCGGCCGAGGGTGTACTGATCGGCGCTGCCGACACGCTGATCCCGAAGCCCGCAAATGCCACGGCGACAAGGGGTGTCAGCGCAGCGAAACTGAGCAGCTTGCGTCCGATACGTCGAGTCACAAACCCACCTCCGTCTTCAGAAACCGGCAGCCATCCTGGTGAAGAGCCCGCTAGCCCCGACCCCGATTGTCCACGCTCATGGGGCGACGTGCAACACCCGAGGTTGGCGGGGTCCAGCGGGCCCTCGGCGACCACTCTCGGGGTCGCGGGTCACGGAGAGCCTGTGCGCTGGTCGCGCCAAAGTGAAGGAAAGTCAAACGATCGCCGATCCGCCTCGTAACCGCTGATTCGTCATCACCGTTCCACCACCAACAGCGACACGAGGGGTGCGCGTGAAAGGAAAAAGGAGGTGGGAACCATGTGGAGCCGGAACCGTTTCCTGCAATTGCTGCTCGTCGGGGCGGCGCTTGCGGGCGTACTCATGATCCAGGCCGGCACGACGAAGGCCGGCGTTTTGACGAGCCCCAGTCGGGCTCGCTGACCCAAACGGCGTTCCGAGTGGCCACGCGGAGCCACCAGTCGCTCAGTGCCCGCTGTACTCCACCTGGAGGACCGAGAAGTCCGACAGCAGGACCGCGGGCCGGTCGTTGGCGTCGAGGCCGAGGTAGACGGGATAGCCGCCGTCGCCAAAGCCCGATTCGCACGCGAACACGTTCGCGCCGGTGTTGGAATCCACCGTCAGGAAACCCCACAGCCAGCTGTTCGACTCCTCGCTCTCGCCCAGCGAGTAGTACAGGGCCTGGTCTCCGTCCTTCATGAGCGACGCGTCCATGACCTTCATCGCCTCTGGCGACGAAAATCCCCCCGTCCCGCCGTCGGTGCCCCATTGGAACGTCTCGCCAGGTTTCAACTCGGTGGCGGTGTGCCCGACCGGAATCGCGGGTTGCCAGTGAGTGACCGGCTCATTCGACAGCGTCAGCGTCTCCCAGGCGGCGCGAGCCCAGTCTTCGCCGAGGTACCGGGGCCGCCCGGTGACCACGTGGATCGGATAATGGCCCGGCTTCAGGCCAAGGTCGAATGTAAGCATGCTGTCGCTCGACACGGGGTCGCCCACCATGACCTTTCCTGACGGAAGGACGAGATCACCGACGTAGAGATCTTGCGACGCGACGTAGTCCCGGCTGTGTGATATGGCTCCGGCCGGGAGGGCGGCGGGCACCATCACCGGTCGCAGAGCTGCTTGCTTCGGGATTCGGACCGACATGGATGCCGGGCTCGTCGCATTCGCCACGAGCGGCGTGGCGAATTGGTGGTTGAACGCCGTCAGAGTCCACCGAGCCTGGGTGATTGGGTAATAGTCGACGAGCCGCGCCTCTCCCCAAGATGAAGGATCTTGCGCATCGATCCAGGATGCCGCGGCGCGATCGTTCATCAGCTGGTCGAATTGCATGGACGTCCTCGCCAGCTCAGCTCTGGATTCCAGCGCATACGACGCCACCTTCTGCAGTGGTGTCCTCAACTCAATCGTGTCGGTCTTCTGAATCGGCGCCGGCGCGCTCCCCGGCGACGGGAGGTCGCCGAGCTCGAGCGTCGTCACGACGTCAGTGGTGGCGGCGTCGACGGTCGGCTGGCCGGCGAGAACCAACGGGCTTGTCAGATGGAAGCTGAGCTGCCTGTGCGGCGGCAGGGTGGGAGGTGCTGCGGCGTCGCACGCGGGTACCAACGGCGGACGGGTGCCGTCAGGCAGCTGGAATGTCAGTGATTCATCGAGGGAGTGCCTGTACTGCATGACGCGAGAGCGAAGCGCCGTGGCGCTCGTCGAATAGGCAGGGCCAGGCGGGTCGGGTCTCGTCGTGTGGAACACAACCGACACCGGCACCGAGCACGCGACGCCGATGTATGCGAGCGCCCTGTCGCCGTTGTTGACGATCGATACGTCGGCCACCGCGTCGATCACCTGTCCTTTCTGGCTGAGTGAGAGCGCTGTGCTGACGAACACTTTCTGAGCGTTGGCGCTCAGCCGCGCCTGCTTGTTCAGTTCGGGCGTGGACTTCGCATGGTTCAGCAGAAGCGCACCGAGAAGGGCGACCAGGATGACGAGTGATGCAATCGCCACTCCGGTACGGTCGGAGACCAACGGCCGGTTCGCGCTCATCGTGTATAAGCAACCTTCCAGGGAGCCACGGCGCTCTCGCCGATTATGGTTCCACGGCCACCTTCGTCTCTCTGGCTAACCCCTGAAATCGCAAACCTCACAGCCGCTCCCCGTTGCAACGCGACATGGGGACGCTCGCGCGCCTTGGCTTGGTCGCGCTCACCGGCTTGATGCTGGCAGCCGCCGGCGCCGCGCCCGCCGCCGCCCAGCCGCTGCCGGGTACGACGTGCAGCCTCTTCCCCAGCAACAACATCCTCAACGCCGACATCTCGACGCTGTCGGTCAGCGCTCAGAGCGCGACCTGGAAAGGCAACATGGCGCAGAACACGAACCTGCACCCAGACCTCGGTACGTTGGCGCAGCAGTACGGAATGCCGGTGAACGTCGCCCCGCCACCGAGCACCGGGCTGATGCCGACCTTCGCTTATGACCCAGAGAGTGATCACCCGGCCGAGGGCTATCCCATCGACCAGAGCACTCTCATCGAAGGCGGGCCGAGCGCGCTCTCGGGCAGCGATCGTCACGCGCTCATGGTCAACAAGAGCAGCTGCAAGCTCTACGAGCTTTACAACCTTCAGAACTTCACCAACGGCCAGCAGCCGCAGGCCGGGTCGGGGGCGGTGTGGGACCTGAGCTCCAACGCGATGCGGCCGATCGGTTGGACGTCGGCCGATGCGGCGGGCCTCCCCATCACGCCGCTCCTGCTGCGCCCGGACGAGATCCTGGCCGGCAGCATCGCGCATGCCATTCGATTTACCGCCCATTGCACCCATTCGTATATCTGGCCGGGTTCGCATGACGCGGGGCTCTGCGCTACCGGCTTCCCGCCGATGGGCGCGCGGTTCCGGCTGCGCCCCAGCTTCGACATCTCCGGCTTTGCGCCCACGACTCAAGTGGTCCTTCGTGCCTTTCAGCACTTCGGCCTGGTCCTCGCGGACAACGGATCCGACTGGTACTTTTCGGGCACGACCGATGACTGGTGGGGCACCGCAGCCGGCGACCAGGTTGTCAGCGAGCTCAAGACCATCCCCGCCGCCCAGTTCGATGCTGTCGACGAGTCGAGCGCCCAGGCGGCCCAGGGTTCGTACCAGGCGGTCGCCACGACAGTCCTGGTGCCGTGCACCGATGCGGGGGTGGTGGCGAGCCCAGGCTCGTCGGCGGCGAACGGCACCCAGGTCGTCTTCACGGCATCCAGCGCGACATGTCCCAACCCGCGTTACGAGTTCTGGATCATGGCCCCTGGGGGCAGCTGGACGATCGTGCAGGCCTACTCAGCCGGCGCCACGTTCAACTGGAACACGGCCGGCAAGGCCCCCGGCACCTATCGCTACTCGGTGTGGGTGCGAGATGCAGCCAGCCCAAACAGTTATGACACTTACTTCCCCGGCACCGCCTACACGCTGACGACTACGTCTTGTGCGTCGGTCACAGCCTCCGCGGCGCCGGCTTCTCCGCAAGCCGCGGGCACCACCGTCACGATCACCGCCACCGCCTCTGGATGTCCAAGCGCGCGCTACGAGTTCTGGACCATGGCCCCGGGTGGCAGCTGGACCATCGTCCAGGCCTACTCCGCCACGAACACGGTCACGTGGAACACTTCCCCCCCGGCGGGCGCCTACAAATACTCGGTCTGGGTCCGCGACGCCAGCAGCGCGGCGAGCTACGACACCTACTTCCCCGGCACCGTATATACGCTGACGACCACCCCCTGCACCTCGGTGACCGCATCCGCGATGCCCGCCTCGCCACAAACCTCGGGCACCGCGATCACCATCACCGCCAGCGCCTCGGGCTGCGCCAACGCGCGCTACGAGTTCTGGATCCAGAACCCCGGCTCGAGCACCTGGACCATCGTCCAGGCCTACTCCGCCACCAACACATTCACCTGGAACACCATCGGGCTGTCCGCCGGCACCTACAAGTACTCGGTGTGGGTCCGCGACGCGAGCAGCGGCGCGAGCTACGACACCTACTTCCCCGGAACCGCGTACACACTGACCTGAGCCCGAGGGTCTTGGCGCGTATCTCTCACCTCCCCACCTTGTGGGGCCCCCGCCGCAGGGGCGGGCGGGTAGGCGGATCCGGCCCTCACCTCCCCACTTTGTGGGGAGGTCGCCCGCGCCGCAGGCGCGGGCGGGTGGGGGGATTGGTTCTGGCAACGACGTTCGCTTTCCTGGCAACCCTGGCGCCGCTGCCCGCCGGAGCTGCAGCCCCAACCGTTCACAACGTGGCCTCCCGCGCATCGCTGCCAACCGACCGCCTGCACTTCGGCCTCGCCAACGGGCCCGGCACGCAGCTCGACTGGATGGTCGCCACCGGCGTCCCCTGGCACTACCGCTACCAGTACCTGGCCGGCGGCATCAACACCGGCGGCGGCTCGACCGATCCCAACTGCGGCGCCAACGTCGGCTGGCAGACGTGGAACTCGCCGGCCGGCCAGTTCGTGACCGACTACATCAACGCGAGCGCCGC
>DASPYG010000081.1:0-2262 GCA_035636885.1 Candidatus Nitrosopolaris sp. | reverse complement strand
GTTCTTTGCCCGATCGGGCAGTCTGTGTGCGAAGAGGCGTGCGATTCGTTGACCTCTGGACGCAGCGTCGTTAGCATTAATCGAGTTTCGAGGGGTGGCTTTATCAAACGCACCCGTTCGCAGGAGGGGAGATTCATGGCGATAGCCGATGCCGATTTGTCGACGCGCGCGCCTCAATCCCAGGACGTTGTCCACCAGATCGAAGCGCTAAAGGTGATGATCGCCGAGCAGCACCAGCGGATCGTGGAGCTCGAATCCAAGCGACCGAGTCACCTCATTCGTGTTCATGAGCCGACCGAGCAACCGAGCCGGCGTGACTTGCTCCGCCGGGCCGGTCGGGTGGGCGTCGCCGCGGCGGGCGCCGTCGGCGGCATGGCATTACTGAGCCCGGGCGTCGCCGCGACGCAGGGCACCGCGGTTCTCGCGGGAGTGACGAACGACGAGACGGCCACCACGGTCATCAAGCCCGCCGTTGGCGCGATTGTATCTCCAGCGCTAGAGGCCACCTCGGCGGGGAGCTTCGCTTCCGCCTCCCTGGCACTGAGGGCGACGGCCGCTCTCGAGACCGATACCGGGTTGGAGGTGAACGCGGACCCGGCCTCGACCACCTCGGCCGCGGTCGGGATCTATGCGCATACGAGCGACGGGGTCGCCGTCCTGGCTAAATCGAGCAATGGTTTCGCGATCACAGCGCAGGCGAGCGCCGCCGGAGGGATCGGCGTGGTCGCCTATGCCGGCGGTCGCGCACCGGTCTCGATCACGCCGGCAGGCGCGGCGGGACCGCCAACGACGAACGCGCACTTCCTGGGGGACATCTGGACCGACTCGAACGGCCAGCTCTGGGTCTGCGTTACCAGCGGCACACCGGGCGTTTTCGCCCCGTTGCAGACCGGTGGTGCCAACGTCTCGCACTTTGTCAGAGTGACAAAAGCCCAATACTTCCTGGCCAATTCGGACGGCTCCACTTGGGCCGATATGGATCCGACTGGCCTCTCGTTGACCCTGACCCCCCTGTTCAATGCGCAGGCCGTGATCTCCGTGAGCGTTGACCTCTGGACGGCCAAGGCGGGGCTCAACCAGGATGTCGGCATTTACATTGAGGGCGGCGCCTACGGCGGCGCCGGTGCGGGCAAGATCGTGGCGTGGAAGGAGTCGGGTGGCTTCGCGGGCACGTACAGTCCGAACGCCGCGTACGTCGAGACCAGCCAGCCACTCGTGGCCGGCACGGCCTACACGCTGAAGGTCCGCTGGAAGACGAATAAGCCCGCCGGCGGTGGCGTTATCTTTGCCGCTGCCGGCGGCGCAGGCGACTATTCGCCAACGCGCCTCGCGGTCAATCTCATCCAGGACGGTCCGAACCCCACTACGCTGCACGGCCCGGTCGCCGCCTTCCGGAACGATCCGAGCAAGCTGCCTGCGGCGCCCAAGAAGAACGCGATAAAGGCGGGACAGTAGGCGGGTAGCGACAAGACGTCCAAGAGCCAGCCGCCTGCCGAATTCCTGATCACGCAGGAGCAGGCGGCTGCGCTCGAGGGGCAGTACCGGCCGATCGCGCCGGTCGACGATTGGCTATCGGCAGGCCTTGATCGGGCCCGGTGGGACGTTTACGGGCACCGTCTGGCTCAGGCGAAAGGCCGGGTCGGCTCCGAGGTTTGGCCATCGGTGCAGCGCCGACTCTTGCGACTGGCCGCGTTCGACACCGGCGCGCTCGACGGCCTCTACCCCGCCAACCCTGAGCTGACCAGCAGGCTCGTCGACGCCGGCGTGGCGGAGGGCGAGCCGGCCGGCACGGTGACCGAGGCTCTGGCAACGCTGGTGGGTCACCAGCTGGGCGGCTATTTGATGGCCATCGAGGCCGCCCAAGACGGCAGGACGATCGACGCAGCATTCATTCGCGCCCTGCACCAGCGGATGACCGGCCCGCAGGAGACGTACATCACGCTCACGCCGCGCGGCGAACAGGTCCTCGCCCTCCGGCCGGGAGAGTACAAGCAGACCCTGAACTTTCGCCAGCTCCCAGACGGCTCGATCGAGCCCTTCGCGCCGCCTGCGCTGGTCCCCGACGAGATTGGTCGCCTAGTTCAGCAACTCAACAGCGCAGTGTTCGCGGCGGCTCATCCGGCGGTCCAGGCGGCTTACGTGCACCGGGCAATCACGCACATCCATCCGTTCGCCGATGGTAACGGCCGGGTCGCTCGGGCGCTCGCCTCCATATATCTGTCACGTGCGGCGGGTGTCCCGCTACTGGTCGTCCAGGACCAG
>DASPYG010000080.1:0-10488 GCA_035636885.1 Candidatus Nitrosopolaris sp. | reverse complement strand
ACTTCATCGGCTATCCCGAGATCGTCGCGCAGGGCCTCGACATCAAAGACGTCAACGCGACCTGTCCCGGTGAGGCAACAGGCGGTTTTCTGTCGCTGACCGGAACTGACAACGTGTGCCGGCCCTACCGTGCCACATTCCCCCTGCACGTCCAGTACCAGACGTCGCAGGTGGCATTCGTCCTGCGGTACCTGACCGGGCACCGGAACACTCGACTGGTGACGCTGACCCTGGGTGCAAACGACCTCTTCCGCTTTCAGAAGGACTGCGCTGTCGCGCTCACGTTCGGCACCTGCCCGCTCGGCCTGGGAGGCGTGTTCGCCACGATGCAGGCCAACCTAACCACCATCTTTTCTCTGATCCGCTCGACGGGCTACACGGGCCTAATCATCGGTGTTACGTACTACGCCCTCAACTACGGTGATCCGGCCAACGTTGGCATAACGCTAGCCGGCCAAGGTGTGATGACTGCTGCGGGGAGCGGCTTCGGTGTGAAGATCGCGTCCGGTTTCAACGCCTGGGCGCCTGTGGCGGCGACCGCGGGCGGGGATTCCTGCGCAGCGGGTCTGCTCATCCGCACATCGACCACAGGCTGCGACGTGCATCCGACTCCGCTTGGGCGGGATCTGCTCGCGGCTGCGGTCCTCAACACGATCGCTGCGAGCTGCCCAGCCCAAAATGCGGTCGAGTGCCTCGATGTGAACCGATAGGGAAGAGGCGCGACCGTCAGGTGCCGGCGAGGGGGAGCTCGACCTCGAAGGTCGCGCCCCCGCCGTCGGTTTCGCGCACCATCACATGCCCGCCATGGGCCGTGACGACGGCGCTGACGATCGACAGGCCCAGACCCGCCCCGCCGCTGTCCCGACTGCGGCTGGGATCGGCGCGATAGAACGGCTCGAAGATCCGATCCACCTCCTCGAGGTCGAGACCAGGGCCGTGGTCGGTGACCGAGAGTCGCGCGACGCTGTCCTCGGTCGAAAGGCTGACGTCGATCGGAGTCTGCGGCGGCGTGTGCACGAGAGCATTGCGGACGAGATTGCCCAGCACCTGGCGCAGGCGCGTGTCGTCCCCGTTGACGATGACCGGACCAGGGGAGGTGAGCTTGATATCGCGTTGAGGCGCTACCGCGCGCGCATCGGCCACCGCGTCTGTCGCGATCGCCTGGAGATCGATCGGCGCCTGCTCCAGCGGCCGGCCCTGGTCGAGGCGGGCGAGCACGAGCATGTCGTCGACCAAGCCCGTCATGCGGATCGACTCCTCCTCGATCCGGCGGCGCGCGAGCTCTGAGTCGGCCGGCGATTCGGCCGCGCCCCTGCGCAGCATCTCGGAATAGCCGCGGATCGAGGTCAGCGGCGTGCGGAGCTCGTGCGACGCATCGGCGACGAACCGGCGGAGGCGCCGGTTGGACGCGGTGCGTTCCGCGAAGGCGGATTCGATCTGGCTCAGCATCCCGTTCAGGGCGAGACCGAGCCGGCCGATCTCGCTTTTCTCCGTGGCGGGTTCGACGCGGCGGGTGAGGTCGCCGGCCGCTATCTCTCTCGCAACCCCGCCCATCTTCTCGAGCGGCCGCAGGCTGATCCGGATGATCAGGAGCGCGAGGAGCGCCGTTGCCGCCACGACGCCCAGGCTGATCAACCCCTCGAACTGGAGGAGCTTGTTCAGCGTCGTCAGAACATCGGTCATCGGAATCGCCAGCACCACGTAATTGCCTTGAAAAAAGTCCTCAGGCCAGATGGCGGACCTGTATTGGGCAACGCCGGCGGTTCCAGGCAGTGTCAGGACGGCAGGGCTCTTTTCAGACGCCGCTGGCAGCGGTTTGGGTAAAACAGGCGCGGAAGTAGACGAAGTCGAGCCGGGAAACTCAAGGATTTTCGCAAGCAAGACCGTGCCGCCAGGTGAGACCAGCTCGATAACCGTTCCAGCGGGTAGGCCCGATCCTGACGGGGGACCGGAACCCTCGTTCGGACCTCCAAGTCCGCTGATCGCGGCGTTATGACCGTTCGTGAGCTGTCCGTCGAGCTGACTGAAAAGCGAGCTCTGGAGTGCCGCATAAGTTGCCACGTCCGCGATGAGGAGGCCGATCACGACCAGCGAGACGACTCCGATCAAGAGCCGTCCGCGCAGCGACTGCGTCATCGCTTACGACCGAGGGGCGCGGAGCACGTAACCGACGCCGCGCACCGTCTGAATCAACGGCGGTTTGATCCGATCGACTTTTCGGCGGAGGTAGCTGATGTACGTCTCCAGCACGCTGGCGTCGCCGCCGAAGTCATAGTGCCAAACGTGGTCGAGGATCTGGCTGCGCGTGAGCACCCGGCCGGCGTTGATGAGCAGGTAGCGCAGCAGCCGGTACTCGGTGGTGGTCAGCTCGATGATGTGCGGTCCACGGCGGACCTCATGGGCCTCGTCGTCCATCTCGAGGTCGGCGAGCGCCAGCCGTCCGCCTTCGGACCCGGCGTTGCCGTGGCGCCGGAGGACGACCCTGACACGAGCCATGAGCTCCTCGATGCTGAAGGGCTTGGTGACGTAGTCGTCGCCGCCGATGGTGAGGCCGTGGACCTTGTCCTCGGTGGCGTCCTTGGCGGTCAGGAAGATGATCGGGACCTTCTGGCCTCCGGCATTGAGGCGCTTGACCACCTCGAGGCCGTCGATGTCGGGGAGCATGACGTCGAGGATCACCAGCGCGGGTGAGAACTGGGTCACGGCTGTCAAGGCGGCGCGGCCGGTGGCAGCGGTCTTGACCGTGAAGCCCTCGTAGCGCAGGGCCATGGACAGAAGCTCGGTGATGTTCGGCTCATCGTCGACCACCAGGACACGCGCCCCGTTGGCAGGCACCCCCGGTCTCGATCCGTCGCTCACACTTCCATGCTGCATCGGATGCCTGTGAGTTTGCTGAGAGCTTGCTGGGACGCTCCTATGACCTGAACGCAGGCCAGCCGGCCGTGCGGCGGACGGTGCCGTCCCGGTCGACCAGCCGGGCGGGCAGCCTGTTGGCCTCGAGCCACGGGATCGCGGCCTCGCCCATCACGATCGCCGCGGTGGCGGCGATGTTCGCGTCGACGCACGAGCCGGCGACGACGCTCGCGGTTCGCCAGGGTCCGGCCGCGGGCATCCCGGTGGCCGGATCGATGATGTGGTGAAGGACCACGCCGCCACGCGTCCACCGGCGCACCGTGGTGCTCGACGTGGCGATCCCGCCGGATTGAATTGAGATCATCTCTTCCTCGTCGTCGATCGGCGCGCCGCTGTCTTCGCTTGTCTGCACCGCCCAGCCCTCCGGGGGCCCATCGCCTGCCACTGCGATGTCGCCCCCCAGGCTCACGAGGACGCCGCCAGATCCGGCCGCCTCCAGCGCAGCCGCGGCGGCGAGGTCTGAGGCGAGCGCCTTGGCCGTGGCGCCGAGGTCGATCTCGACTCCGCGCGGCACGCACACGGTGCGCGCAGCCTCATCGAAGTCGACCGCCTGCCATCCGGGAACTCGACTGACGGATACCAAGATGGATGACCCGTCGGCTGGAAGCGCTGCGAAATCGCGGTCGTAGCCAGCGAGCCTCACCGCCGAACCAACAGTGGGGTCGACCGCTCCGTCCGTCAGACGCGCGCCGCGCAGGCCGGCCGCCAGCGCCTGGGCCATGAGCGGGGTGACGGCGACCCGACGGCCGGGCTCGCGATTGATCCGGCTGAGCTCGCTATCGGTGCGGAACCGGCTCGCTGCGTCGTCGATCGTCTTGATCACACGATCAGCAGCCGCCTTGGCGGCGCTCAGCCGATCCGGCCGCGTGACGATCAAGCGCATCGACGTGCCGAGGGCGCGATCGTCGACGATGCCGACGAGGGTCGTGCTCATTTCGAGGCCGCCGTGCGACGCAGAGCCAGTGCGAGCACCGGGCACGTGGTGACCGCTCGCTGGGCGAGAGGCGCCAGGTGGTCGGGGATTGGACCCGGCGCGATGATGGGGTAGCCCCAATCATCCAGGCGGATGAGCTCGGGCAGCAGCTCCGCGCACAGGCCGTGGCCATCGCATTTGATGCGGTCGATCGCCATATGGAGCTCGCTCGTCACGCCGGTTGTTGTCTCCAGTGCGCAGGGTGCGACGCGAACCCGTCGGCGAAGGTCGAGAGGGCGGAGCGCAGAAAGATGACCGCCCCATCCGGGTGCTTGCACGCGCCCCGGCCCTGCACCTCAACGGCCCAACGCTTGAGGCGCGCGAGGTCGTCGCGGTTGGTGCCGCGCTCGGCCACCCGGCCGCACGCGTCGGACAGCGCCCGCAGGCCGAAAAAGCACGGTCCGCACTGGGCCGAGCTCTCCAGGGCGAGGTAGCGCATGATCCGCGCGGTGTCGCAGACGCCGCATCTGGTGGCGGGCTGCACGCCGATGACGCCGCAGCCGAGGTTCAAACCGTGGGCCTTCAAGGCCGCGGCATCGAGAGGGAGCGCCCAGCCTTTCGCGGCCGGGACCCACGCCCCGAAATAACCACCGATCAACATCGCTGCCGCCGGCTCGGAGACTCCGCCCGCCATGGCCACGGCCTCCTCTATCGTGGTGCCGGTTTCGACCTCGAGGATCCCGGGTGTCTTGACCCCGCCCGCGATGGTGATGAGGATCGTCCCCGCAGCTCCGCGCCGTCCGACCGAGCGATACCATGCGTCGCCATAGCGCGCGATCAACGCGACATGCGCGAGGGTCTCGACGTTCTGCACCAGGGTCGGGGCCGAGCCCACGCCGCGCTCGTGCGGGTGTGGGGGAGTGGTGGTCGGCGTCGCGATGCCGGCCTCGACGAGGTGGACCGCCGCGCTCGATTCGCCGGCGACGTAACGGTGGGGCGCCGCGACCATGCGCGCGATGCGGCGGTCGGCCTCGGGCCGCTCGGCCAGGGCTCGCCCCATCGCCGCCCACGACGTCCCGTGCTCTTCGCCGACATAGACGACGACCTGGCTCGCCTGGAGCGTGCGGGCGGCGAGAAAAGCGCCGTCCAGGATGAGGTGGGGTCGGGTCCTCATCAGCAGGCGATCCTTGTGGCTCTGCGGTTCGCCCTCGGCGCCGTTGGCGATGACGACCGCTCGTCCTTTCGATGCCGCCGCCACGGCCTTCCACTTGGTGGCGACGGGAAAGGAGGCGCCGCCCCGACCTGTGAGCCCGCTCCGCCCAAGCGCGTCGATGAGCGTCCGCCCTCCCAGCGTTGCGGCTCCGAGCCTTCGCGCGTGATCGGCATAACTTTCAGATCCCGACGCGAGGCTCGGGCCGGCGAGCAGGCGCAGACGGCTCATGGGTTCGGCTTTCTCGAGACGCCCGAGCGGAACTCACTCCTCGCCGACGAGAGCGGATCGCTCGGCGGCTCGAGCAGCCGGAATACGACCGCGATCGCGACAGCCGCGATACAGGCGACAGACAGCACTATGAACCAGGCCGACAGGGCATCCGTGCCGGTGCCGAAGCCATGGAGGATCGCGACCGGCCATGAGGCATACGCGAGCCAGTGGACGATCCGCCAGGCCGCCTGGCCGATCAATCCACGCAGCAAGCTCGTCACGATGATCGCGGCCAGCAGCTCGAACGCGATCGTGCCGAGGCCGAGCCAGAGCGTTCGGTAATAGGACTCAAACGGGACGATCGCGGTCAGCCAGCCGAGGTGGGTGAAGGGATCGACGACCGCGGTGACGATGTGCAGCGCGAGGAACACAAGCGTGACCAGCGCGAGGTTGCGGTGCAAGCCGGTCGTGAGAAATCGAGGCCACGCGGCGCTCTGGACGCGCATCGTCGACAACACGCCGAGCACAACCACCCCGCTGAGCAGGATCATCGATACCGCGCCGGCGCCCCTGGTGGCGTACCAGAGAACGGTGTCGGTCACGAGACCGGCGCTAAGAGCCGGAGCCGCCGGAGACGGCCACGCCCGAGCTCGACGAGGAGCTCACAGTGCCGGATGACGGCTGCAGCGAGCTCGACGAGGTGCTGGCGGAGCTCGAGGTGGTCGAGCTGGACGACGCCGTCGCCGTGCTCGCCGCCGTCCCCGATGACGAGGAGGCCGCGGTGCCCGGGATGGTCAGCGCGCTGATGGTGCCGAAGATGCCGACCCCGGCCACGGCTGCGAACGCGACGCCGGCGGTCAGCCGGTTGAGCATCGCAAGCGCCTTGTCGCGAGCCCAGATCCTGGCTTCCGAAGGCTTTGTGTGTTCCATGCTCGTCAGGATGCTCCCACCCTCTCAGTCCTCTCTGTGAGGAACCTGGGAAGCGGCTGAGAAGTTATGGCCTCCGCGGCCCGTACAGAATCGTCACCGGCCCCGCCAGTAAACTCTGGTGGTCACCTTCGCCCCCGTAGCTCAGGGGCGCCGGGCGCGCGCAGGGCGCACTCTTATTAATCTTCCTAGGACGCCCCCGTAGCTCAGGGGATAGAGCAGGACGGTCCTAACGTCAAGGTCGGGGGTTCGATTCCCTCCGGGGGCACTTTCTGGCACATTCGGCCCCGTTGGCGCCAAAGGCATCGTTCAACGGGCATCGATGCGCCGGTCGGGCACCAAACGTGCGTCACCCCAGGATCAGTTCGTTGTCGCCGGCGCCACGGCCAGCGGGGTCAGGTAGCGCAGCGGGTCGACCACCTGGTCGTAGACACGCAGCTCGAAGTGGAGGTGGGGTCCGGTGGAGAGACCTGTCGACCCTTCGCGACCGACTCGCTGGCCGCGCGTGACCTTGTCGCCCAGGTTCACATCCGTCTCCAGGAGATGTGCGTAAAGCGTGATCACCCCGCCGCCGTGGGCGATCATCACGTAGTTCCCGTACCCGACGAGCGTGTGCGCCACCGCCACGACGATGCCGTCGGCCGCTGCCAGCACGGGCGTGCCCAAAGGCGCGGCGAGGTCGATGCCGGTATGGAAGTGGGCGTACTGGCCCAGCCTGGGCTCGAGCAGCACATCGGTCGGCCCGAACCCCTGCGTGATGTGCGCGCCGACCATCGGCCATGACAGTGTGAGTGGGGACAGATTTGTTCCCGGCGGAAGCTCGCGCGTCGCCAGCGCCAGGCCCGCGCCGACCTGGGCCTGCGTCCACGCTGCCTGGTAAGACTTGTTGACCAGGTCCTGCTCTTGCTGCTCGAGCAGCGCTGCCAATGCAGTGGTCACGTCGGCGGGCTGACCCTCGAGCTGGCTTTCCGCCGTCTGGATCTGCGCGATCAGGTCATCCAGCTCTGCGCTGAGGTCGTCCTGGCGGACCATCAGGTCGTCGAGGGCGTTCATGTTGGCGACAAGCTGGTCACGCAGGCCGTTCTCGCGATCGAGGTCGGCCAGGCGAGCGTTGCGATCGGCCTGCAGCTTGAGCAGGTCCGCTTCGAGCTTGGTCTGCAGCGCGTGCGCGCGATCACCGGCGACAACGAGATCCATGGTCGACACCAGTGCTTCACGCAGGCTGCCGGCGCTCGCGACGACCTCGAGCAGGGTCTTCGGCTGTCGGTACGCGGCACGGGCGACGGCCGCGATCTGGGCTCGCTCGACGTCGATGCGGTCCTGTGTCTCCTGGATCTGAGCATCGAGCTGCGCGACCTGGTCCTCGAGGTCGGCGATGGTGGCCTCCTCCTGAGTGATCTGGTCGGTAAGGACCTGCTCGCTGACCGCCGTCTGGTCCAGAGCGTCGCTCAACCTCTGCTGCGTGGTAAGTGCTCTCGCCAGGTCGCCGCCGAGGCGTGTACGGAGCAGGTCGTAGATCGTTGGCTGAGGATTGGTAGTCGCCGAGCACGTCGACGAGCCTTGTGCGGCGCCCGACGCGGTTGAGGTGCGAGCCGTTGATGCGGTCGACGAGCCGCACGTCGAAAAGGCGACGCGGGCATGGACGAGCTGGAGTGAGATGAGCATGGCGAGCAGGACAACGCCTGCCGCCGCGCGTCTCATACCCGGAACCGGCGAAAGCCCATGGTCGCGGTGAGCGTGCCCAGGAGCACGCCGGCCACGATGGCGGCGGCGACGACGTATCGCATCGCGGTGAAGTCGACGCCGGGGAGCACCTCCGCGTAGGTCGCTGCCGCAAAACGCGTCGCGACCAGCCAGAATCCTCCGGCGATCGCGCCCGCGAGGGCGCCGGCAAGGGCGCCCGTCATGAGGCCTTCGACGACGAAGGGTCCGCGCAGCATCCAGCCACGCGCTCCGAGGAGGCGGGTGATCGTGACCTCGTCCTTGCGGGCCCCGGCGACGCCGCGGACGGAGTTGGCGCTGACGGCATAAGCGACGATCGCGAAGATCAACAGCAGGCCGGCGCCGATCCCGCCGAGCACCAGCGCGATGTGCCGGAGTCGCGAATACATGTCCGGGTCATACGAGGTCGGATAGGTGGGATCGACCGCCGGGTCATCTTTCGCCAGGCCTGCGATCGAAGCGACCTGGTTCACCGATCGAACCGACACGTCGAGGCTCGCCGGGAAGGGGTTGGACGAGCTCAAGCTGCCCAGTGACTCCAGGCCGGGATGGCTCTGCGCTTCTTTCAGCGCCTGCTCCGCGCTCACGTACGTGACCGACGCGACTCGAGGGTCGGCCACCAGGCGGGCCTGCAGCGCGCTCACAGCGTCGGGCGTTGCATCCGCGGCCAGGTAGACGCGAACGACCGATGCCTGAGATGCCTCGTATGCCGCCACCTTGGCGACGGCGATGCCGACCATCGCCACCATCGCGGCCATCAAGAGCAGCAGTGCCATCGAGCCGAGCGCGGGCGCGGTGAGTCGCAGGTCTCGGCGCCAGCTTCGCAGCCCGCCAAGGACGACCAGGCGGAAGCTGTTCGCCACCAGCGCCACCGAGCGGCGCCAGACAGGGAGCCTGTCATGTCTGGTCCGCGCGCGGCTCGAAGTGGAGTGACCGTTCGAACTTCGGCCGGCGGTGTGGCCGTCGGCGTGTCCATTGAGGACGGCATGGCCGTTGTGGCCGTTGTGGCCGTTGGTCCCGTTCTGAGCAAGCAGCCGTCGCCAGATGGGTTGCGCGTCGCCATTCGCAGCAGTACGGCGGGCGCGGTTCACGAACACCTGGCCTGCCGGCAGGCGCAGCACCCGTCCCGCCTTGAACGTCGGCTCATGCGTGGCGACGATCACAGTGGTCCCGGCCGCCGCCGCCTCTTCGAGCAGGCGCTTGACGATCTTTCCGTTTTGCTCGTCGATCGCCGCCAGCGGCTCATCAGCAAGAAGGACGCGAGGGCGGCCGGCAAGCGCGCGTGCGACCGCCACCCGCTGCCGCTCGCCCGCGGAAAGCTGGCTCGGGTACGCCTTGCGCCGGCCGGCGAGGCCGAACGCCGCGAGCGCCTCGAGCGCCCGGCGGCGGATACGGCCGTAAGGCACGGTCGGGTCCACGAGCATGAGCGCGTAGACGAGGTTCTCCAGCGCGTTCAGCCGCGGCAGCAGGCGCTGCTCCTGGTAGATGAAGGCGACCTCGCGTCGGATGCGGCCGAGCCCCCGACGCCAGAATCTGTGAAGGCCTCGTCCTTCGACCCAGACCTGACCCTTGCTCGGGCGGAGCTGGCCGTGGATGAGACGCAGGAGAGTGGTCTTGCCGGCACCGCTGGGTCCGGTGATCTCGACGAGCTCGCCTCGGGCGACCGTGAAGCTGACGTCCGCGAAAACCGCGGTGCGCCCGAAAGATTTGGTGACGTGTGCAATGCGAACCGCTACCGGCGGCGTCGCAGCGCCGTTGGTGGCCGGGCGTGAAGCGGTGGTCCCGTTGGTCGCGGGCCTATCTACCGCCGCCACGCGATCCGAATCCGTGGCGTGCACGCCGTTGGAGACTACCCCACGGTGTCCCACCCTTTCCCCGTCCAGATTAGCCCAACGCAGGCCCTCCAACCTAGGGACAAGCTGTGAGTCTGTCTGGGCGTCACCAGCAGAGGGGCCGGCCCACATTGGGCCGGCCCCTCGTCATGAACTGAGAGAGCGATCAGCCGCCGTTGGCGGCCTTCACGAGGTCGGGCACCAGGTTCGCCGCGTTGGGCGTACCGAGGCCGGTGATCGGATCCCAACCGGTCGTCGCCGGGTAGCCTGGGACCGTCGGGTCGGCGGTGTTGTTGCCCGTGGTGATGTCGAAGAAGTCGTTGGCGTAGCGGGTCGGGTCAGCACCGAGCTTGTAGAGGGCGGGGTTGATCAGCCCGAGCCCGCCTCCGTTGATCTGGTCGGCGATCGCGACCAGGCCGGCCCACTGCGGGCAGCTGAGCGACGTGCCGCCGATGTCGAACCAGCCCGTGCTACAGGGCGCCGAGTCACAGATCAGCCCGCTCTGGCCGTCGGGAGGAAGGCTGATGAAGACCAGGGCGCCGGTGCCGGCGCTGGCCTGGTAGGCGATGTCCGGAACGCCGCGCATCGAGCCGATGGCGGTGCTGCCCGAGGGCAGGGTGTTCTGGTAGGCGGGCTTGCTGAACACGTGGCTGAAGCCACCGCCGCTGAAGGTCCAGCCGACCTCGGCTTGGCCCGGGTTTGCGCGGCACTTGGCGGGAGGATTCGCGCTGTCCACGACCCGCGCGCTCGTGTTCGTC
>DASPYG010000079.1:0-2787 GCA_035636885.1 Candidatus Nitrosopolaris sp. | reverse complement strand
CCCCACTCTTAGGAGGCCTCATGTCCATGATCGCCGCGGCGTCCCAGCGCACGCTCGGGCGTCTGCTGCCACCCTGGTGGCTCTTCTTGATCCTCGGTATCGCCTGGACGGTCGTCGCGCTGATCGTGCTGCGCTTCGACTACACGTCGGTGAACGCGATCGCGATCCTGTTCGGCATCGTCGCAATCGCGGCCGGGCTGCTCGAGCTCATGACGACGATCCTCGCCAGCGGCTGGTGGAAGCTGCTCTACGGTGTCTTGGCGGTCGTCTTCATCGCCACCGGCATCATCTCGTTCATCCATCCGGGCGATACGTTTCTGGCGCTGGCGGCTGTGATCAGCTTCTTCCTTGTCTTCGCCGGCACGTTCGACATCATCACGGCGATCTCCGCTCGGCGCGAGGTCCAGGTCTGGTGGCTGCAACTGATCAGCGGGATCATCGAGCTCGCGCTGGGCTTCTGGGCGGCCGGGTACTACGGCCGGAGCGCGGTCTTGCTGGTCGCCTGGGTGGCGGCCTTCGCGATCATTCGGGGGGTCACGAACATCGTGATGGCCTTCCGCGTGCGCGAGGTACAGCACGCGGAGCCTGGCTAGAGGATGCCGAGCGATTTATGACGCGCTCAGATCGCCTTCCCAAGCTCGCCCTTGGTCAGGCCCAAAGTGAGCATGTCGTTCTCGAACTTCGAGATCGCTTCCGCAGGGAGCGCGACCTCGCGCTTCCACCACAAATGACCGCGTTCGACCAGGAGATGCGTAAGCCGGTCGCCATCGTCTACGACCACTGCGTCCACAGAGCCCAGGTGGTGCCCGTCCGCCGAGTACACAGAGCTCGCGTGCCTCAATTCGATTTCGCCCTTCGGCACTCTGTCGTACGAAATCGTGACATCCGAATCGAGTGAACCGGCGTAGTCGCCGAACGCGGTCGGCGCGTAATTTGGCGCAACGACGATGTCCTCGACTCCGACGTCCCATTTCGGATCCTCGTTCCGCCGCTCCCCAGCGCGGAGAGTCTCGAGCTTGTGCACCGGATCAAACCGCTCCAGATCCGCGGCACCGCAGTTCAACGAGATCTCGCTCTCGCCATCCTTCTCGGCTCGGCTGGCAAGCGAGATTGGGACCAGGCGGGCATCTTCGGCGTGCTGCGCCGGCTGGATCACGAGGTGCGTGACGCGGCTCGAACTGGAGTCGATGACCACGTCGACCAACTCCCGCGTTGCACCGTCTGCGCAACGGATCGATGTTCCCAGCTCGAGCTTCATCTTTTCGCCGCCTAGTCTGGTGGTTCGCTCCAATTTTCAACGGCATGACCCGCGGCCGCATCGTCCCGACTGGATGAGATGACGACGAGGTCCATGAGGTCGAAGTCGACCGCTAGGGAGTGAGCGCGCGCTTCACGATCTCGGCGTCTCGCCCGTACGTGAGCGTTTCGAGGGCCTCCTGCGGCGTCAGCCAGCGAACCGCATCGACCTCGTTCCGAGCTGCCGCCTCGGCGCCTTCCCGAGGCGTCATTGCGAAGTACCGCACCCGCTTCGGGCGTCCAGCTCCGTCCTCGTACTCGGCCACGGCGACCTCGTCTCCGAGCTCACAGACGAGGCCGGTCTCCTCCTCGACTTCCCGTAGGGCACAAGCCTCGTCGGACTCGCCCGGATTGCACTTCCCCTTGGGAAGCGTCCAGTCGTCGTACCGCGGTCGGTGGACGACGAGGATCTCGGCCCGGCGGCTGCGCCCCGGCCCCACGATCACACCTCCTGCTGCCCGGACGAGCTCACGCGGACTCACGCCTTCACCGGCCTGCATCGTTGAAGTATCTGACGTCATACGTCAACTCGCGGCGAGGTGCCTCGGGTTGACGTCAACGAGGAACGAGCCTGGTAGGAGCTGACGGCGCCGAACCGGAGCGGCGCCGTCAGTCCTCCAGACTCGAGTTGCTCGTGCGCCTCAAGCGTCGCGCAGCTTGTGCCCTGCGTACGTCGCGAGTCCGTAGATGATCAGAATGTCGACGGCGAACATCGCCAGTGACCAGAACGGGTAGGCCGGGACGTAGTAGAGCTGCCCGATGGCGTTGATGCCCGCGACGAAGATCCCGAACCACCGCGCCAGCTCGCTACCG
This sequence comes from Candidatus Nitrosopolaris sp., assembly GCA_035636885.1. Classification (GTDB taxonomy): domain Bacteria; phylum Chloroflexota; class Dormibacteria; order Dormibacterales; family Dormibacteraceae; genus UBA10449. Next base: position 678 of record DASPYG010000079.1, on the reverse strand, counting down.
CTAAAGAGCGCGAAGGCGGCGACGACCATCGACACCCCCAGGATCGTCACGATCCAGCCCCATGTGTTCAGGTTGCTGAACACGAACGTCTGGTGCCCGGTGTAGACCCGGGAGTTGGCGATTGCGAGGATGCCTTCGAGGATGTTGAACGTTCCCGCCAGTCCGAGCAGGACCGCGGCGAACGCGATCCAGCCGCCACCCTCGATGTCGTATTCCCGCGAGTCGACGCGTCCAACGTCATAGCTACTTGTGGCCATGCGTCTCCTTTGGCTTGTAATGGCCGCTAGCGAATCAGACGCGGTCTGCGTCTACATCGTCCCGATGGGATGAACCCCGACCTGGAGCCGGCTCGACCACCAGTGTGAGGCCTTCCATCACTCGCACGAAAACGGTGTCACCGACGTCTGCCTCGGGACGAATTCGGCGTTCATCCCATCGGGACGATGTCGCCGAGACCGGGGTCACGGCATTCTGCGTCGCAGCTTCCAGCGAACGAAAGGCCGGATAGCTTGTCCGTAACGGGGTCGCGGGTCTGACGGCTTGATCAACCCTGCGGCAGCGGTCGACAGCAAAGGAACGGGAAAATGCGCCGGTTGGCGATGGCTTTCTTCGTGCGCTCCTGCCAGTGGAAGCCACGCCGGCGCGGAGGCCGGTTGAAATCCATCGACGCCACCGTCG
>DASPYG010000078.1:0-3934 GCA_035636885.1 Candidatus Nitrosopolaris sp. | reverse complement strand
CAGGTTCCGGCGCAAAACCTTCACGAAGAACCCGTGCCGAGCTCGAGTAGTCGACGAGCCTCATTCGCGCGTCGGCCGCCGCGGCGCGCAGTGCGGCCCGATGCTCGCCGGTCATGCGGCTGATCAGCCCTTGGCCCTGGCGGTGCGCGAGGGTGACCGCGAGACGGGCCGCATCTGCAGGAGCTTTGCCTGGCGCAAGCACGACCTCGGGCACGCCGCGCCGCATGAAGCGTCCCAGGTCGAGCTGCGCCTTACCTCCGAGCTCCTCCAGCTGGATGCTGCGCAGCTCCGCGATGGCCTCGTCCTCCATGAGCTCGCCTGCGATGAGCTTCCGCAGGACGTCCCTCAAAGCCCGGCGAGAACCTCGCGCATGCGCTGCCAGTGTGTCCCGGCCCAATAGATGCGCCCGCACGCTGGGCATTCGGAATAGCGAGACTGCGTCTTGCGCACATACGGCGGCACGCGCTCGGCTACCGTAGAGGCCACGCGTGCCTGGAGCTCGGAGTTGCATTCGATGCAGCGCGTAAGCGCCTCCTTCAGCTCGAGCCCCAGCTCCTTGAAAACCTGGCGCAGCTGAGCGGTCACCTCGTCGTCACGGATCAGGATCGCCCGCACGACGCCGCTCTGGATCACGCGTCGCTTGGTGAGGTCACGGTCACGGGTCAGAAGGACCCGGCTCTCGGCCGCGGCCTCACGCACGAGCTCGGCATCGTCGATGCGCGGGTGATAAGAGGCGTCGTAGCCGAGCGCGCGCAGCCAGCGCGCGAGCCGCCCGACGTTGCAGTCGGCCAGGAACCGGGGCTTCACCTGGGCATCACTTACGTCATCTTAGAATCCGGGCATGGCGTTGATGGACGACCTGATGACGAGCCTGCGCCGCGAGGCAAGCTCGTGCTACTCGTGGTCGAACGGGCCCCACGATCGTTACGGCGCGCACAGCCACCAATACGAGAAGGTCCTTTACTGCGTCGACGGCTCGATCACATTCCTCCTGGAGCAAGAGGGACGGGGGCTCGAGCTGAAAGCCGGCGACCGCATGGTGCTGCCCGCGGGCACGCTTCACTCCGCGGTGGTCGGGCCCCACGGCTGCACCTGCATCGAGGGCCAGAGGTAGGGGATGTTGGGCAACACCGGCGGCGTAAGATGGGCTTGCCGATGGGCATCATAGAGTTCATCCGCGACCGGGCTCGTTTTTACAACTGTCCTGTCTGCGGGCGCAGCTTGAAAGGCTGCGACATCCAGGTTCTCAGCCACGAGGAGGAGCGCTTCCACCTCCAGGTGACCTGCGCGCAGTGCCAGGTGACTTTCATCGTGGTGCTCGCGATCGCGGGCGGGGCGGTCGAGGACGTCGAGAACGTCGAGACCGCGGATGTCGTCGACTCGGCGCCGGTGCGGGAGCCGATCAGCGTCGACGAGATCCTCGACCTTCACCTGTTCATGAAGAACTTCCAGGGCACGCTCAGAGAGCTAATCCACCAGCCTGACCACAGCCGGTAGAGCCGGCCTGCTGAGGGCCTGCCGGTGAACCGGATCTTTCTCGACGACGCCGGCGGGGCGCCCATCCTTCCCGAGGTGCTCGCGGCTCTCCGCGACCTGCCTGACGGCAATCCCTCGAGCCCGCACGCCGAAGGGCGCGCCGCCCGAGCGGCTCTCGATCGCGCCCGGGACATCGCTGCACAAGCCCTCGGTGCGGATCGCACCGAGGTCACGTTCACCTCGTCCGGCACCGAGGCGGTGAACCTTGCCCTGTTCGGCGCCGCCAGCCGCCTCTCGACGTCCGGCCGGATCTTGACGTGGGCGGCCGAGCACCAGGCCGTGCTCGGCGCGGCGCGCAGGCTGCAGGTGGAGGGACACGAGGTCGACATCGCGCCCGTTGATCACGGCGCGCGCGCCGACCCGGATGGGGTCACGCCCGGCGTGGCGCTCGTATCGATCGGCCTCGCCAACAACGAGGTCGGGACTCTGCAGCCGGTGCGCGAGGTCATCGATCGCGCGCACGCACTCGGCGCACTCGTGCACGTGGATGCGTGCGCCGGCCCGCGCTGGATTCCGATTCCCGATGGCGCCGACCTGGTCTCGATCAGCGGCCACAAGCTCGGCGCCGGCCGCGGAGGGGCGCTGTACGTCCGCGCCGGCGTGCGCATAGATCCAATGCTGTACGGCGGGCCTCAGGAGTGGGGGAGGCGGGCCGGGCACGAGGACATCGCGGCGGCGGTGGCGTGTGCGACGGCCCTCGAAGTCTGCGCACGCGAGCGCGAACATCGAGCGCGAACCGCCGCGACGCAGTCGGCCGCACTGCGCGAGCTGCTCGTCGTGCTCGGCGCCGAGCTCACGGGGGCCGATGTGCGCCTACCAAATCTCGCCAGCTGCGCGTTCAAAGATCGCAGGGGAGAGGACATGCTGATGGCACTCGACCTGGCGGGCGTCGCCGCTTCGAGCGGGTCAGCCTGTGCGTCGGGGTCGCTCGATCCGTCGCACGTCCTGCTGGCCATGGGCTGGAACCTGCCCACCGCCCTTGGAAGCCTTCGCCTGAGCACTGGCTACGCCACCACACATGAAGAGATCGCGCGCGCGCGCGACACCATATCCGCGGTTCTCACCCGCAGCGCCGCCCGTGCCTAGCCTCGAAGAGGAGCTGGCCGCCCGGCTGGCGAGAGGCGAGGAGGTCGTGCTCGCCACGGTGATCAAGCTCGACGGCGAGCCACCCTCGCGCACCGGTGCGAAGCTGCTCCTGTCGCGCGACGCTACGCTCGCCGGCACCCTGGGCTGCAGCGAGTTCGACGCCGCCGCGCTGGATGACGCGCGTCGAGTCGCCGACGCGGGCGCGCCGCAGCTGCACACCTACCGCCACGACCTCGGCTCCATCGAGGTTTACCTGGAGCCACACGCTCCCGCGCCCACATTGGTTGTCTTTGGAGCCACACCTGTGGCCAGGGAGCTCGTGCGCTGGGCGCCCGAGGTCGGGTTCCGCCCGCTGCTTGTCGAGACCCGTCGGCAACGGCTGGCGGGTTGGCCGCCCGGTGCGGTGACCCAGCTGAGCGGGCTCGATGCGGCGCTCGGCGCAGACGTCTACGCCGTGCACACCGACCACGATGCCCCTGACCTCGTCCAGTTTCTGGAGGTGCTGCTTCCGAAACACCCGCGCTTCATCGGCCTGGTCGGCAGCCGGCGGCACACCGGCCACCACCTGGAAGCGCTTCGCGCAAAGGGCGTAAGCGAAGACGTGATCGCACAGATTCAGAGTCCGGTCGGCCTGGATCTCGGCGCCGTCACGCCCGCGGAGATCGCATTATCGATCCTCGCCGGACTGGTCGCGCGCAGGCGCGGACGTGACGGAGGATGGCTTAAGAACCGAGGCTGAGACCAGGGCGACGGCAGCGCTCGTTGTATTCAGCATGATGCCCGGTTCGGCGTTCTTGGCGTTAAGTGCGCGCGTTTTACTTAACGATTTCGAGCCTCTTTCAAAGGTCGGTTATCGTGGATTGAAACCGCCCACGCTGTCCGCATAATCAGCGCTCGTGTCGATCGAACCGGGCACACGATTGGGTCAATATGAGGTCCAGGACCTCATAGGCCAGGGCTCGATGGGCGTCGTCTATCGCGCCTACCACGTCCCCCTCGCACGCACCGGTGCAGTCAAGGTGATGCATGGGATTTCGCCCGACCCAGACTCGATCGCGCGGTTCCGCCGCGAGGCGCAGGCGATCGCTCAGATGCGACATCCCAACATCCTCAACGTGTTCGATTACGGCGAATACCAGGGGACGCCTTACATGATCGTCGAGTTCGTACCGGGCGGCAGCCTGGCCGCCCAGATGAAGAAGGGCCCACTCGACACGGCGACCGCGCTCGAGTACCTGGAGGGAATCGCGGCCGGCCTCGATTACGCGCACTCGCTCGGCATCGTCCACAGAGACGTCAAGCCGGCGAACGT
>DASPYG010000077.1:0-3921 GCA_035636885.1 Candidatus Nitrosopolaris sp. | reverse complement strand
CTTGACGTGGATGTGCTCGGTGCGACCGGGATATTCGCCCGGGACAATCGTCTCGAGGGAATAGCGGCCCGCGGCATCGGTCGACTGGTGGCCTCGCAGCCGGTAACCACTGTTGTCGTAGGTGCCACCTGCGTCCGCTTGCCAGAAGTCGAGTCTGACGCCCGCGACGGGCGCGCACGCGAGCGTAAGCACCCGACCGCTAAGGAGCAACCGTGTACCGGTCATGCCGCTCTCGATCAGTGAAGTCCTCGGGGGTGATCCCGGCTTGAAGTACGGCCCTTCCGTCTGGGCCGGTGTCAACCGCGTGGGGCACGCGTCAGTCGCCGCCGCCGCGGGGCTGCCGCTGGCAGCAGATGATGGCGAGCTGGCAGTAGATGCGGTGGTAGACGGCGCACCGCAGGCGGAGAGGGTGAGAACTGCGGCGACAGCCGTGAACCAAATCGCCGGGACCTGCATCACCGAAGCCTACCTGCAGCGGCCTTTTTGGGCGAAACCAAGTAAGAGAGGCTGGGTCCGTCCAGCCTCTCTCGCGACCGTCGTTTAACGGTGCGTTACCGTCGCCGCCGAGGGCGGACTTGGGGGGACCAGCTTATTCGCGACCGGCTCGAGCACTTAGAGAAGACTGCGCACATGTCTGTGGCGATGGTGCAGGGACGTGGACGGCCTCGATCGTCCAGCTGTAGTCAGAGACCCGCCCAACCATTTCGAACCAGTCCGGATGATCCGCCGCGTAGGCGAGGTAGTCGGCGCGATCGTCGGGCATCACGAGGATGGAGGTCTTGGTGGTGGAAAGCCAGCATTGGAGGAGCGTGCCCGCCGTCGCTGGATGATCGGCGTAGTGGTAGCCGGCGGGCAGGTAATAGAACGGGTCGTACAACTGGCTGATGAAGTGCCGGCCTTCGAGCCCACCATAATGCACGAGCGCATACGTGACGGCGGGATGGTCTGGCGGAGGCAAGTTGAGCGTGCCGCCGCGATAGTCAGGCTGACCGAAGATGCTGGCGATGTAGCGTCCCGTGGCCACATCCGTGTTCCAGGCCGAGGCTGTGCTCGTGTAGGCCGCCTCGATGGGGATCCAGGTCAGCTGCACGCCGACCAGCAGCGCCCCGGCCATCAGCCAGGTGAGCTGCCGAATTTCCCTTCCCACATAGCGAGGCACGATCACGAACAAGCCAATCCCAACGAGCAAGGCGGCGAAGTCGTAGGGGAAGGCGAGGATCCACATCATCCACCGCCACGGGTACCACTCGGTGATAAATGCCGTCAGGCCGAACAGACCGAAGACCAGCGCACATGATCCGAATCCATAAAGCAAGAGCAAGTACGATCGCGGCCGGCGCCACAGCGTCGTCAGCAGGCCGACCATCGCCATTGCCCAGAGGGCTATGAACCACGGCCTCGCCGATTGCTGGCTGGCGATCAGCGGCTTCATCCACAGGCCACCGGCATTAGCCAGGTAATTCCAGTACAGCGGATAAATGGGGTTGCCGGTCCGGGCGTTGAGGAATGCCATTTGGGCGGCCATGACGCTCACAAACCCGAGAAGCATCAGGAACCATCGGCGGACGGTCGCACGGCGCAGAAACGACGCCAGGACAAGCCCCGGTGAAGAGAGCCAGGCCTCGGGTCGGGCCGCGGTGGCAAGCCCCCAAGCGATCCCGGCCCCGAGGGAGCGTTTCGGCAGCAGCCAGATGCCGAGGAGCGACAGGCTGACTCCCATCGGTTCGAGCATTCCGGACGCATCGTTAAAGACGCTCGTGGGCGCGATAGCGGCAAATGCCGTCGCGGCAACCGCAACCGAGAGGTTCCAGTAGCGCTGGCAGAGATGGAAAATCAGCACCACGCCGAGCGATCCGAAGGCAAGACTCTGGATCCTTGCGAGCACGATGTCAGTCGAGCCCGTGACAAAAAAGAGGATGACCAGGACGATCGGGTGCAGGCTTCCCCAGAAGTACTCCACGCCCTTGAGGTCCCAGAGGCGCAGGCCGTGGCTCAAGCCGATCTCTTTGGTGAGGTAGGCGATCTGCCAGTGCTGGTAGACATCCGTGTACAGTCCGTCGCCGACGTTTTCGGGATTCGAGACGGCAAAGAGGTAGATGAGACGTGGCGCCAGGGCTATTAGCAGCAACCCGAGGGTCCACCAACTCCAGAATGCGAGGGGAGCGGGAGCTGGCGAGGAGCCGCCACCCTGCCGACGGTCTTCCTCGTCGTGGTCCGCGAGGACCCGGGCCAGGCTCAGGCGCCAACCTCCAACGAGTGCAAGCTTCGCGTGCTCGTGGGCCGGGTCTTCACTAAATCGTTGACAACGCGAGTAGAGGCAAACTTGCGAGTTTTCGCACGGCGGGCGCCCGGTCTTAAGACGCCGGCGACTGGGTGACAACCCGGAGCGGCGAAGAGATGCCGTGCGCCTGCCCGCAAGATCCGGGCGCGAAGGCCTTTTGCATGAGTGGTGACGTCCACGATCGGGCGGGGAGCGGGGTTTCGGGGCGCCGTGCTGGGCATCGTCGTCGGTGGACTCAGCTGGATCGTTATCTCCGGCCTGGTAGTCAGAGACATCCTCCTCTGGGCTCCCGCGCTCCTGATTGGTGCCGGCCTGATATGGGCGGCAATGTGGGCGTACGCCCAGCGTCCAGAGCGGGCGATTACGATCCTCGGCTTGACGTTGCTTTGCGTCATCGTGATCGGTGCCTTGTACCTGCAACCAGTCTGGGATCGCATTCCCAACCAGTTGTGTGTGACCACCGGCAAGTCCGCGTTCCTTCCCAATGAACTGAGAGTCGTTTTGGGCCTGATAGCCGCCTCAGGCGTATGGCTGGTGGCGCGCGACCTGCTGTTGAAGCGCTAACGCGAGTAGGGTTATTCCTCTTGAAGGTTGTTAAGGCAGGAGGATGAGGATGCGGCACGTTTCGCTTGGCAAACTGAGGACCGTTATGCGGACATGTCCAGGGTCAACCGGTAGGCATCCATGAGGGGTAGCTGACGATGGAGCCGATTGTGCTCTTCGGGATTCAGTTCACGTTGAGCTTGGTGGCCTATTTGCTGATCGCATTCTGGTATGTGCTTCCACGTCTGTCCCGGTTGCCGCGGGAGATTGCCCTGGTGCCGCTGCTGTGGGTCCATGCCTTTCGCATCGTGGGAGGGACCATCCTGGCTCCGGGTGCGGTCGGTTCCGGCGTCCCCATGGAATTCCGGACGATGATCGGGTACGGCGACCTGATCACTGCGCTCCTCGCCCTGGTTGCGCTAACGGCGCTTCGCGTCCGCTTCCAGGGTGCTATCGCGTTGGTCTGGTTGTGCGTCATCGTTGGCATGCTCGACACGGTGAACGCCATCGTCCAATCGATGCGTTTCAACGTCTTCACCTACGCGCTTGGCGTCAATTGGGTGATCGTGACCAGCTACGTACCGGCGTTACTGGTAAGCAGCCTTCTGATCTTCATGCAACTGCTCGGCCGCAAAAGTTCAATCAGCACCAGGGGATAGCGGAGCCGCCTTGGCTGGTCGGCGCCGTGGCCGTCGCTGCCTTGATCGTGGGCGGGGCATTGCTCACCCAGTACAAGCGGGGAGTGCGCGAGACCGCCCTCGGATATTAAGGAATCCGCTCGAGGACAACCACCGGAATGAGACGGTCCGTTCGGGTCTGGTAGTCGGCAAATGACGGCCAGATCTTCGACATCTCAGCGTACAGCCGGTCGCGCTCGGGACGGCTATCCACCACGCGCGCGCGGGCTTTGAATTTTTCGGTTCCGTGGGCGTTTGCCACTTCGACCTCGACCTGCGGATTGGCCTTGATGTTCCCGAACCAGGTCGGATGCTTCGGCGCCCCGCCCTTTGACGCAACGATGATGTAGTCGTCTCCGTCGCGGCTGTAAACCAGCGGGGTGGTGATGGCGTCGCCACTCTTCGCCCCTTTGGCGGTCA
>DASPYG010000076.1:0-2415 GCA_035636885.1 Candidatus Nitrosopolaris sp. | reverse complement strand
TGGCCTTTTTCTTTCCTTGCGACATGACAGGAACCCCCCTTGTACTGATGCAATGGTGGGAAGCCTGGAGAGGCCCATCTTAACTCCGGTTCCGGTTGCCGGCCTAATCGTGATCGAGCGTGCCGGCGCACACAGAGCCCGCTGATGTACCTGGCCGAGCTGCGCGGCCGCACCGAACCAATCCGCGTGGGCGTGGTCGGCATCGGCCGCATGGGCCGGGGTGTAGTCGACCAGGTCGCGACCATGCCGGGGATGCGGGTGATGGCGGCCGCCGACGTAGACCTTGGTCGCGCCGAATCCTGCCTGCGCGAGAACGGCTCCGACCCATTGGTGACCGATGAGCTGGGCTCCGCCCAGGATGCTCTGCGCCGCGGGCGGCCAGTTGCTACGGCCGACGCCAACCTGATGCCGCAGCTGGAGCTTGACGCGTTGGTGGAGGCGACCGGGCTGCCCGAGGTGGGGGCGAGGGTGGCGGCTGATGCCATCGAGAATCGCCGCCACGTGGTGATGCTCAACGTGGAGGCGGACGTTGTCGTGGGACCGATCCTGGCCGAACGCGCGCGGCGCGCGGGGGTCGTCTACACGTTGGCGGCGGGCGACCAGCCTGGCGCAATCTTCGAGCTCGCCGAGTGGGCGCAAACGCTAGGGTTCGAGGTCGTGTGCGCCGGCCGTGGGACTGTGCTCTTCCCAGATGACCACCACGCCACCGCCGATACGTACCGAGAGCAGGCGGAGCTCAACCGGAACAACCCCAAGATGTACTGCTCGTTTCGCGACGGAACGAAGTCGCAAACGGAGATGGCGGCGGTTTCAAACGTCTTACGAATGCCGCCCGAGGTCCGCGGCATGCACGAGCCTTACTCCCGCTGGCAGGATCTTGGCCGCGTCTTCAGCCTGGAGAAAGACGGCGGCATCCTGCGCTCGAAAGGGGTGGTCGAGATGGCCAACGCCATCGACCCCGGCGGCCGCTACGTGCACGAGGACAAAGTCTTTCCAGGCATCTTCGTCGTGGTCACTTCCAACCACGCTGGGGTTCGCTCGTCCATGGGTTCGATGTTTGAGCCAGGGTTCGGCGGCACGGCCCAGCAATGGGGTCCCAACTGGGGTCTGTTTCGCCCTTATCACCTGGCCTGCGTTGAGGTGCCGATGTCAATAGCACGAGCTGTGATACAGGGCCGGCCGACCGGTGACCTGCGCGGCGGGATGGTTGCCGAGCTGATCGCCGTCGCCAAGCGTGATCTGAAGCCGGGCGACGAGCTGGACGGCGCCGGCGGCTACACGGTATATGGGCTTTCCGAGCGCCACCGGGTGGCGAAGAACCAGCGCCTGCTGCCGTTCGGGTTTGCCTACCGCGGACAGCTGACGCGACCCGTGGCGAGGGACCAGGCCCTCAGCTGGGACGACGTCGAGACCGAGCGGTCGGGGTTCCTGTACGAGCTCCGACAGGAGCAGGACCGGCTCTTCGCGTAGCTCTGCGTCGCTCCCACCCTAATTAATGGTCCCCGCGGCGCTACTCTGAACACCGGTAATGGAGGGCGTCCGTGTGGGCCGTAGCGGGCTGCAGGTGAGCAGACTCTGCCTGGGCACGATGATCTTCGGCAGCCAACGCGACCAGTCGGAGGCGTTCGCGATCATGAACATGGCCGCGGAGCTGGGGATCGACTTCCTCGACGTCGCCGATGTCTACCCCGTCCCGGCCTCGCCAGAGACCTGGGGTCGCACTGAAGAGATCGTCGGCGCCTGGCTCCAGGGCAAGCGCGAGCGCTTCGTATTGGCGACTAAGTGCGTCAACCGCGTCGGCCCGGGCCGCAACGACTCCGGGGGTGGCCGCAAGCATGTGATCGAAGCTTGCGAGGCCAGCCTGCGACGTCTTAAGACTGATCGCGTCGACTTGTATTACCTACATCACTCGGACCTCGATGCGCCTATGGAGGAGACCCTCGAGGCCCTCGACCGCCTTGTACAGGACGGCAAGGTCATTTACCTCGGCGTCTCGAACTTTGAGGCCTGGCAGGTGGCGATGGCGATGGAGGCGATCGCGGAATCCAACCTCGCACGCATCACCGTTTTGCAGCCTCGCTACAACCTACTCAACCGATCGTACGAGCGCGACCTGCTGCCGCTGGCGCGGGCTTCGGGCATGGGCGTCGTGCCGTACAACCCACTCGGCGCCGGCGTGCTGACCGGGAAGTACAGGCGCGGCGAAGAGCCGCCCGCGGAGTCCCGCTTCGCCCAGGGCGACTACGGCAGGATGTACCAGGGCCGCTATTGGAATGACCGCATGTTCGACGTGGCAGACGCGGTGGTGGAGCTTGCCCGCGAGGACGGCTGCACGCCCGCTCAGCTTGCGGTGGCCTGGCTGCTGGCGCAGCCGGACGTGACTGCACCCATCATCGGCGCCTCCAGGCCCGAGCA
>DASPYG010000075.1:0-44390 GCA_035636885.1 Candidatus Nitrosopolaris sp. | reverse complement strand
CGTCACGCGGTCGAGAACCTCAACCAGGCCGATGCCCTTCTCTTTGGCCGGGTGACTTACGAAATGATGGAATCAGCGTGGCGGCCGCCGGCGCCGACCGGAGCGAGACCTGATTGGATGGAACCCTTCGCCCAGACGATCGACGCGACAAAGAAGTACGTCGTGTCAAGCACCCTGGACCGGGTCGATTGGAACGCGGAGCTCGTGCGCGGGGATCTGGGTAAGGCCGTTCAGCAGCTGAAGCGGGAGTCGGGTAAGGGACTGCTCGTGGGAGGTGTGACGCTCCCACTGGCGTTGACGGAGCTGGGATTGATCGATGAGTACGAGTTCGTGGTGCATCCCAGGCTCGCGGGCCGCGGGCCGACGTTGTTCGCGGGGCTATCGAAGTATGTCGACTTGAAGCTTGTGAGCCGGCTGGAGTTCGGCTCGGGGGCAGTGGCGATGCGGTACGAGCCGAGAAGCTAGCCATCGGGCTTGCTAGCCCGAGCCGGGCGCATCATGGAGCCCTGGTTCGCGGCTCTTGCGCGCCCCACCGCAGCGGTTCCCTCCGCGGCGGCCCACAACAACGCCTTGGCCTGGCGCACCTCCCGAGCCGGCGCGGCATGCGAACGTTCATGCGAGTTCCGGCCGCTCGGGCCCTTGCCACTCCTCGGCCTGCTCGTGCGTCCGGGGACAGCGAAACCGATCGGCGATCGCAAAGAGCTCGTCGACAGACACGTTTATCACCCGCGCTGCGGCCAGGATCGCAACCGCGGGCACCCGCGTCCGACCAGCCTCCCAGTCATAGACGGCCTGCCTTGACAAGGATTCCCAGCCAAGCTCGTCTCGCAGTCGGGCGGCGAAGAACGCGGCGGACCGCGTTCGAAATCGTGAGACCCGAATCATCGCCGCGGCCTGCTCCGCATAGACGCTCTTTGCCGTCCTGATACCGGCGGCCACAGGCCCCTCCCTGCCTGACCTGATCTTCCCCCCGCTGTGTGTCGATTGTGCGCCCCGTAGGTTTTCCGTCAAGTGGTGGCGTTTATGGATCAGTAAGCGTTGCAAGCCGCGTTTCGGCGGAAAGCGGTTGGAATTTCGCGAACGTCGGGAACGCTTTGTTTGCGAATTCCGGTTAGGGCTGGTCAGTGTGCTCTTTTGACTTGACAAGCTTGACTTGACAACTTGAGCCCGCGGCTTCGGACGCGGTCTGGACCGTCTCGGCTTGGATCCCACTCGCGTTGTACGCGTCATTTCCGCCTGCCGCACGTGCTCGAGCACCGATGGTTCGCTCCGGACGTAGGCAGCGTTGTCGAAGATCGAATCCCCAGGAGGAGGAAATGGTCCACGCGCAATTCTCTGCTGCGAGCGGTGGCGACCGGCCGCGCGACTCCGATCAAGCGATTCATGCTATTGAGGTGACGGATCTCCTCGAGCCAACGTTTCCGGATGTGTTGGCCGCGGCGGTGCGCATTCGTCCCCACCTCGCCCCAACCCCATTGCGCCGGTCGCCCGCGGTCAGCGAGGCCGTGGGCGCGGATGTCTACCTCAAACACGAGTTCCATCTCCCTACCGGCGCGTTCAAGGTCCGCGGCGGCGTCAACCTCGTCTCACAGCTCGATGCTCGAGAACGCGAAGCCGGCGTGATCGCCGCCTCGACGGGAAACCACGGCCAGTCGGTCGCGTATGCGGCCAGACTGTTTGGAGTCAAGGCAATCATCTGCGCGCCCGAGAACGCAAACGCCGCCAAGGTGGAGGCGATGAGAGAGCTCGGTGCGACAGTGAATCTGGTCGGCGCTGACTATGACGAAGCTCGGGAGGCGTGCGAGCGGCTCGCCACCGCCGAGGGCTACCGGTACATCCATTCGGGAGACGAGCCGCTGCTGATCGCTGGTGTTGGTACGCACACGCTCGAGATCTTGAGCGAGCAACCGCTTATCGACGTCATCATCGTTCCGATCGGAGGCGGCAGCGGCGCGGCCGGCGCGTGCATCGTGGCGAAAGCCGTGAACCCGAGAATCGTGGTCATCGGGGTTCAGGCCGAGAAGGCGCAGTCGGCTTATCTGACCTGGCGAGCCCGCAAACCGGTCGAAGCGACCTCGAGCACTTGGGCGGAAGGTTTGGCCACACGGACTCCGTTTCAGCTGCCGCAGCGAATTATTCAGAGGCTTCTCGACGACTTTGTGCTGGTTTCCGAGGAGGCGATATCGGCCGCGGTCCGATTCCTCCTCGATCGCAACCGGATCCTCGTGGAGGGCGCCGCGGCGGCCTCCCTGGCGGTGGCTCTCACCTTGAAAGACCGGCTCGCCGATCGGCGCGTCGCGCTCATATTGACTGGCGGCAACATCTCGATACCCCAGCTCAAGGTGCTGCTCGACTAAGTAAATCTTCGATCGCGCACAGGCCGAGGCGATCGACCAGATAGAGGTAGCAGCACATCACGGCCGCCGTTGTTGAGGTCGCCGCGTCGCCGGCCCGGTGCGGGTTGCGTGCGGCGGCCGCCGACGGGTCGAGCAAAATGGAGGCCAATGCTGCCAGCTTCGGCCGAGGCTTTTGGGGACCAACTGGCCGAACATCGGAGCGAGCTTCTCGTCCACTGCTACCGGATGCTGGGCACGCTCGATGAGGCCGAGGATGCAGTCCAGGACGCCCTTGCTCGGGCATGGACGGGCCGTCAAACCTTCCGCCGATCGATCTCGTTTCGGGCCTGGCTCTATCGGATCGCGACCAACGTCTGTCTCAATGCGCTTGAGCGCCGAAAGCACGATCGTGTCGACCAGGGATTCGTAATCGGCCCCTTTCCCGACTCGTTGCTAAACGGCATCGCACCGCCAGAGGCTGGACCCGAGGCCCAGTACGACGCCCGCGAGTCGATCTCGCTTGCGTTTCTGACCGTCCTCCAGCGCCTGCCCGCACGGCAGCGAGCAGTCCTGCTTCTCCGCAACGTCTTGAGCTTTCGCGCCGCCGAGGTCGGGGCTCTTCTCGACATGAGCGTGGCGGCCGTGAACAGCGCGCAGCAGCGGGCTCGCGCCACGCTTCGGAGCAGCTACAGCTCGCCGGAGCACGCGTCCCTAACGGCCGGTAGCCCGAGCAACCTGCTCGAGCGTTACGTTCGAGCCTGGGAGGCCGCGGACGTAACCGGACTCGTTGCGCTGCTGCGTGAGGACGCAGTGCTGGCGATGCCTCCGAAGCCCATGGTCGTCGGCGCGAGGCCAATCGGAGGCTTCCTCAAAGAGTCGATTTTCACGATGGGCCCGATGCGGTTGCTCGAGGCGCACGCCAACGGCAGCCCGGCCTTCGCCATGTACGTGCAACAACAAGGCGCCGGCGCGTTCGTGCTCTTCGCACTCCTGGTGATTGGCGGCGACGGTCGCCAGATCACACAGATCGACGCCTTCGCGGATCCGCGGGTGCTTGCGCCTTTCGACCTGCCGGCGAAACTAGCCGGCTGAGCTGCTCCGGCGAAGCTGGATGAAGATCAGAACGCTGCTCACAAGCAGTGCCGGGACGTACATGGTCACGATGACCCAGTTGACGCCAAGCGCATACGTGAACACGCTGAAGCGCAGCGACTGAATGATCGCGTTCACGGTGTCCAGCAGCCCCACCCCGAGCACAAGCCAGACCAGGGCGATGGCGGCAGACAAGCGAAAACGTAAGGCGACCAGAGCGAGCAGGGCCAAAAATGCCGTCGCCATATCGCCATAACCGATCATCGTCCGAAACTCAGCCGGCACTGCGGCGGCAACCGCGCCAGGAGCCAGGATCGTTCCGCCGACGACCCGAAAGGCGTGAACCCACACCAGAGGCGCCAGCGCCACCGGGCGGGGCAGGCCCGACAGCCGAGGCGCCACGTACCACCACCCGATGAGGCTGTACGCGGCCAGGGCCAGCGTGAACTGAATTCCAAAAAGGACGATCGGCTCCATGCCGGATATAACAATCGGGCCGGCCGAAACTCATCGGTATCCCGGTCAGAGTGTTAGGCGTGTAGATCCATTTCGACGCCGGGCGGCACCCAGGCATAGAAGTCCAGGGGCAGGATCTCCTGGAATCCGAGCTTGGCGCACACCGGAGCCGAGGTCCCGCGCACGGCCTGGATCACCGCCGCGTCCGCGCCGGCCGCCCTGGCGTCGGCGAGCCGCCTCGCGACCAGTGAGGTGTAGACGCCGCGTCCGCGCAGGTCGCCGAGCGTGCCCGCCCCACCCAGCAGGACGATCGACGTTCGCGGGACGAATACGAGGTTCCCAAAGGCAACCGGGCCTTGATGATCGGGCAAGTAGGCGTGGTACATGGCGCACCGCAGGTGTTCAGCGCCAATCAGCGCTTCGGTGAACCATTCGGCTACATCGGGCGGCATGCCGTAAGCGTTCCCGACCATAGGTATCGCGCGGCGCTGTTCGTCGGCGCTGGCCTGCCGCACCTCCACCTCAGGATTGGCTCGAATCGGCGTTTCGAGATCGGTGAGGGCCATTCCGGCGAGCTCGTCGGCCTTGACGAGTCCGGCCTCCAGGAGGCGCTGCGGCAGGTCGTGCGGCCGCGACGATGGGCTCGTTACCCAACCGAACGATTTCGCGCCCTCGGCAAACCTGTCCCGCACCGCGCTGATGGTTGCGTCGGCGTCCGCCTCATCGAGGACGGCGCAACCAACGAGGTTGGCGACTGGATGTGAAACCGGCGACTCCCGGCCCAGCACACCTTGGATGCGGATGTCGGTCACGAGACCGGGGACCTCTGGATAAACGAAAAGGGTCCGTTCGACTGCGTCCAGCAACTGGTCGGTGGAGGCGGGCATTGCGTGACCTCGCTGACTTCCGAGCCGTGTCGCGGGCATGGTAGCAAGCTCTTGACCTTCAACCTAGATCGAAGGTTTAGGCTGGGCCAAAACCCAGGAGGCCACCAGTGGAGACCTATCCCGCAAGATCCGAGACGATCGTCTGCACCCTGTCGGAAGACGAGCTCAGCGACACGCGCTCCGCGTGGCGGAAGCTGTTCACGACGGCCCTGCTGGTGAGGGAGGAAATTCCCGGCGGGCTCCGGCTCGTTGTCAACGATGGGAGCGCCGAAGCGTTGAGGCAGTTGATCGATATCGAGCGGGATTGCTGCCGCTGGATCACCTTCCAGTTAGATGGCCCGGCGGTGTCCATGACCGCCGAGGGGGCGGGAGCCGCCACACTCAGGGAGATGTGGGTGGTGGATCCTGGCGTGCGGGAGGAATAGGCGCGCGCGGCGCCGGGCTGCTCAGGGCGGCCCCGATGAGCGACACCAAATTGCTGATCAGCCAGCTGGCGGCCCAGGTCGGTATGGCGCCGTCCGCCCTTCGCTACTACGAGGAGGCCGGCTTGCTCACGCCGACCGAGCGAAGCGCCGCCGGCTACCGGCTCTACGGACCTGAGGCGCTGGGGCGGGTCAGGTTCATCCAACGGGCCGGCGCGCTCGGCTTGAAGCTGGCCGAGATTCGGGGTCTCATCGAGAGTTCCCACGCGAATTCCGAGGCGGAGCAGTCGGCCTTGCGCGCCGTGCTCGCGCGAAAGATCGACGAGACTCGAGCGAAGATGGCGGAGCTGAACAGTCGCACCGCCAACCTCCTGCTGGTGGAGCAAATGCTGGAGATGCAACCGCCGCCGTCCTGCTGCCACCTTGGCGATTGCACGTGCTGGTTTCCCGACGTCGCCTGAGGAGAATTTCTAGAGCAGTTCCGCGATCATGCTCGCGGCATGGGCTGCGGTGCCCGTCTCCACCCGTGCGAAGTCGACGGGTTGTGCGAGAAGCGTCTCGATCGCCACTGCCATTTTCTCCGGGGTCGCATCCTCGAAGTCCATGCACCGGCCGGCCCGATAGCGATCGAGTCGATGCCTGACGTGGAAGTTCTGCTCGCAATGGTCTCTGAGTGGGAAGTAGATGAAAGGACGGCGGGCGGCGGTCAGCTCCATCGTGGTGCTGAGACCACCTTGCGTCAGTGCGATATCGCATGCGGCAAGGTGCAGGTCGAGGTCGGCGACGAACGGCCGCACCTCGACTCCATTGACCCTGGGCAGGGTGCTCGGATCGATGCGCGGACCCGCGACTGCGACCATACGCAGCTCAGGCACCCTTCGCCGCGTCGCCGGGTACGCCTTCATCCAGCGGGCGAGCAGCTCCGCCCCCACGCCTGAACCCCCGACCGATGCGATGCAGACGACCTCGTCCTTGCCATAGCCCAGCCGGCGGCGCAACTCGTCGCGATCGCCAACCTCCCTCTGGTCCAGGCCGAGGATGTAACCGTCGGTGAATTGGTAGTGGCGTTCGGTCCAGCTTCGTATCTCAGGCAGGCCCGGCCCAAACGTTCCGGGAACGACATCCTCAGGGCGGCCGATGAAGATCGCCCGGTCGCGCACCCGTGGGAACCGCTCGACCTGTTCGATCATCTCGGCGTTGTAATCAGCGGTCAGCGTGGCTTCCCGCTCGCCCAGGCCCGGCATCGGCAACCACGCGACGATGTCCGTAAGCCAGACATATGCAGCCTGCTTCAGCTCCGGGTTCTCGTGCAGGTAATAGTCGAGCTCCCATGCTTCGTCGCCGATCCAGACGTCGTAATCGCGCTCGCGCACCGCCTCCAGGAACACCATGAAGTTGGACAGCAGAATCTCGTCCATGCGCCGAAACGCCTCGAACAGGTGCAGGCGGTGAGAGCCAGACTCCAACTCGATGTGCTGCGACTCGCTGGCCAGGTCTCGGCTGCTGGGATGAATCCGTTCGCGATGCGACTCCAGCACACGGGTCACCGGGTCCTGGGCAAGCCACTCGATCTCGAGGTTTGGCACAAGGTTGCGAAGCTCCTCAGCCACGGCCACATCTCGGCGCGCGTGGCCGAGGCCGATGGGCGATGAAACGAAGATCGCCCGGCGGGGACGGCGCAGAGCCCGCCGGCGAGCCGGCGGAGGCACAGCCGGCAGCAGGAACTCACCAAGCGCGAGGTTCACTGCCACCGGGTCGCGAGCATGGGGAAGGTGGCCCGACTCTTCCATCGTCAGCAGACGGCCCCGGGTCAGGTCGGCGAGGGCTTCGCCGTTCTCATGCAGAACGATCTCGTCTTGATCTCCGTGAATCACGAGCACCGGACACGACACGCGCCCGCCCAGCTCCATTACGCGCATCTCATCCAGGCCCGGCGCCCGGTCAGTGGCCACGAGCACCTCAGGTGTGGTTTCGAGGCCCCATCTGACGCAGTCTTCGATCGGCTTTGTGGAGTGTGGCTCGATGAAGCATCGCCCAAAGAAGAACTCGAGAAAACCGCGGTGGTCGCTCAACCAGTAATTGGCGTTGTATTTCATCCAATCGATGTATTCGCCGTGCTCGTCATCAAATATCGCGGTTGCCCCAGCACGAATCGGAATCCACGGAGCGAGCTGCACGGCTGGTCCGATGAAGACCAACGATGTCACTCGCTCCGGGTGATCGGCGGCGATGATCAGAGCCCAGTTCGCGCCGGCCGAGAGCGAAACCAGGGCCGCTGAAGCTGTATCGGTGTCATCCATGACCGCGAGAGCGTCAGCTGCAAACTCCTCGTCGGCGTAGCTTTCTGGGTCGACGGGACGGTCGGAAAGTCCATTGCCGCGACCGTCCATCACAAGAACGCGACAGTGTCGTGCCAGGTAGGCAATCTGGAATTTCCAGTGCCGCGAGTGGATGATCGACCAGGTCGGGAGCAGAAAGACCGTCCGGTCGCCTTCGCCGTACAGCTCCCAGTGGAGGCGGAGGCCATCGCGGACGGTGTAACCGTGCCGGTCGGGCTGCCGTGCTCTCATCCCTCCCTCCTCGCGCTCATTCTCTACTCGAGTGAACCGAATCGGAGGCGGGCGCTTCCAGGCGCCCGCCTCAATTTCCAGAACGGCCCCCTACGGACGAGCCTCGTAGACGTTGTTGAACGGCGTCTCGGCGACTCGCCGGAAGCGCGTGAAGCCGCCGGCTGTTGCGACGTCTCGGATGCGAGCCTCGCCCGCCTGGGCGCCGAGCGCCAGCCCCACGTCCTGAGAAAGCGAGCTCGGTGTGCATAGGAAGTTGGAGAACGCGTAGTAAGCACGGCCGACGGGGTTGAGGTTTTGCTCGATACGGTCGCCCGCGGCCGGTTCAACGATCATCCAGGTTCCGTCAGGAGCCAATGCCTGGCGCACATGGCGAGCCGCGCCGACAGGGTCCCCCATGTCGTGCAGGCAGTCGAACATCGTGATGAGGTCGTAGCCGCTGCCGGGAAAGGCCGCGGCTGGAGCAATCTCGAACTGGGCCTGATCCTTCAGCCCGGCGTCCTTGGCCTTCTTGCGCGCGAGTTCGATCGACTCACGGTGGTAGTCGAAACCGGTGAATCGGGAACGCGGGTAGGCCTGCGCCATGAGCCGAGTCGATGCGCCAAGGCCGCAGCCCACGTCAGCGACCTTCCCGCCGACGCGCAACTTGGCCTCCACGCCATCGAGCGCGGGCAGCCACGAGGTCACGAGGTTCGCGTTGTAGCCGGGGCGGTAGAAGCGCTCGCATCCAGTGGCCACACCCGGGTCGTGCTCGTGCCATCCGTAGCCCGCACCACTCCGGAACGCCGATTCGATGTGCGGGCCTGATTTCAACGTGGCCGTAGCCAGCTCGAACGCGCCACATACGAAGGCCGGGCTGTCCTCGTCGGCCAGCGCCATGGCGTGCTCAGCGGGCAGCTCATACCGTTGGGTCGCCGGGTCGTAGGTCACGAAACCGCCCGCGGCTTGGGCGTTGAGCCACTCCCGGATGTACCGCTCCGCGGTGCTGGTTTTCTCGGCCAGCTCGGAAGAGGTCATGGGTCCCGCCTGGGCCATCGCCTTGTAGAGGCCGAGCCGGTCGCCGAGCACGATCAGCCCGGCGTTCACCGTCGCGCCAAGCTCCCCGACCACCTGGCCAAGAAAGGCGTTGAGCTTGTCCATGTCGATGACTGGTGTCTGCACTGCCATTTGACGTCCCTCCAGAATTGAGATGGTTCGACCGTAGGGTCGAGCCGGCCAGGTCGCATCAGGGACCCCACCTAGTTGTTCGGGAAGCAGGAAACTGTGACCATGCTGCTGGGTCGCGAGCGGGAGCTTGTGGCGATCGACCAGGCCCTGGCCGCGGCGCGCCTGGGCAAGAGCTCGCGCCTTCTGATTCGTGGCGAGCCTGGAATCGGCAAGACAGCCCTCCTCGACCACGCGGTGAGCCAAGCGGGCGCCATGCGTGTGCTTGCCGCCCGCGGAGTGGAATTCGAGGCCGACGTGCCCTTCGCCGGGCTGCACGACCTTCTCCACGCCACCCTCGGGCTCCTCGATCGCCTGCCTCCGATCCACGCGTCCGCCCTCCGCTCCTCGTTGGGACTCGGCCCCCGGATCGAGTCCGACCGTCTGATCATCGGCGCCGCCGTCCTCGGCCTCCTTTCCGCTTATGCGGAGGAGGCGCCTCTTCTCATCACCGTGGACGACGCCCAGTGGCTCGATCGTGCTTCGGCCGAGGCCATTGGATTCGCCGCCCGCCGCCTTTTCGCCGACCCGATCGCGATCCTCATCGCGGTGCGTGAGGATGAAGAGTCACCCTTGTTGGTCGCAGGCCTACCTGAGCTCAGCTTGAGCGGCCTTGACCACGCGGCGGCGACCGCCCTACTCGAGACGGCGGCCGCCGGCAAGATGACGGCAGAGCTTGCGCGCCGGATGCTGGACGCAACCGGCGGCAACCCGCTTGCTCTGCTCGAGCTCGGGCGAGACGCCCCCCGAACACCTGGCTCGCCGCACGACGATCTGCCGCTCGCGACGAGCGTGGAGCGTGCCTACCTGCGGCGCGCCGATGGTTTGTCCCCCGGCGCCAGACATGTGCTTCTCGTGATGGCTGCGTCGGGAAGTCCAGAGGTGGGGCTGGTCCAGCGCGCGGCTCAAGAGCTGGGCCTCCCACCTGGCGATGTGGAACGGGCGGAGGCCGCCAGGGGACTCGTCGTCGAACGCGGCGGCAGCGTCGAGTTCGTGCATCCGCTGGCGCGAGCCGCGATCTACCACTCGGCGTCGCCATCCGATCGCCGCGCCGCTCACAGGGCGCTCGCGAAGGTCATGACAGATCCAGGTGATGCCGATCGGAGAGCCTGGCATCTCGCCGCGGCGGCAAGCACGTGGGATGCGGCTGCGGCAACCGCTATGGAAGATGCTGCTCGCCGGGCCCGCGAGAGCACTGGCTACGCGGCGGCCGCCAGCGCCTGGAAGGAATCCGCTCGCCTCACCGAACCGCTCGAGCTGCGCGCCGCCCGGCTCTTCAACGCGGCTGAGAGCGCCTGGCTGGGCGGCCGCGCGGAGGAGGCCGTCGATTCGCTAGTTGCAGCCCGCAAGCTCGCGCAAGCGCTCGAGCTCCGGGTCGACATCGACAGCCTCAGCGGACATATCGCTATGCGGCGCGGCGCCATGGCCGACGGCCTTCGACTGCTGGTCGGTGCGGCTGACGCCATCGAGCCGGTCGATCGCCGGAAGGCCATTCGGATAATTGGCGACGCCTCGGTTTCGAGCATGGGCGCTGGGCACCCAGCCGACATTCAGGCGATCGCGCGCAAAGGTCTTGACTTGTTGCGGGCCGACGATCCGCCGGAGCTCGCCATCTTTGCCCACGTGCCTTTTGCCGCAGCCGCGGTCATGGCCGGACAGGGCTCGGATGGCCCGAAGCATCTGCTTGAGAGCCTGCCGCTGTTCCAGCAGATTCCACCCGACAGCGCGGACCCTCTGCTGCTGATGTGCGCCGCGATCACCGGCCTCTTCCTGCGTGATGCGGAAGCGGGGCGTGATCTCGTCGAGCGAGCCCTGACCGTTGCACGTGAGCAGGCCCCGACCGCCGCCCTGCCGGCAATGCTCTTCCTCTTGGGTCGCGATGCCGCCGCGAGCGATCGCTGGCAGGTGGCACGCGCGCAATACGAAGAAAGTGAGCGGGTCGCCCATGAGACAACCCAGATCAGGTGGGTTGCCGGATCTGTGGCCGGGCTTGCATGGCTCTCCGCGCTCGAGGGACGGGCGGACGAATGCCGGTCTCGCGCCGCCGAGGCGATCGAGCTTTCCGACCAGTACGGTTTGGGTTTCTACAAGGCCTGGGCGATGGTCGCGCTCGGCCAGCTCGAGCTGGGCGCCGGGCGAGCGGATGCGGCCCTTGGTCACCTGGTTGCCTGCGACGAGTTCCTGAGGTCGGTCGAGATCAACGACCCGGACCTGTCGCCGGCCCCGGACATCGTCGACGCGCTGATCCGCCTCGGACGGCTCACGGAGGCGCGCGAAGTCGCCGAACGCTACGAGCCGGCCGCCAGGGTCAAGGGCCTTCCGTTCGCTCTCGCGCGGGCGGCACGCGCTCGAGCCTTGGTGGCGGCTGACAACGCTTACGCCGAGGAATACGAAACGGCGCTCCGCCATCACGACGCCACCCCCGACGTCTTCGAGCGCGCAAGGACCCAGCTCTACTTCGGCGAGCGCTTGCGCCGAAGCCGGCGCCGCGTCGATGCCAGGAAGCAGCTCCGCGCAGCGTTGAAAGCGTTCGATCAGCTCGGCGCCGCCCCGTGGGCGGAACGGGCGATGACCGAGCTGCAGGCAAGCGGGGAAACGGCGCGAGTCAGGGATGAGAGCCACCGCCAGCAGCTGACGCCTCAGGAGCTGCAGGTCGCCCTCACACTGGCCGAGGGCGTGACCACCCGAGAGGCGGCGGCGAGGCTGTACTTGAGCCCGAAGACGGTCGAGTATCACCTGCGACATGTCTACGACAAGCTCGAGATCCGCTCACGGGATGAGCTCAGGTCGGCGCTGCACGCCGGGTCACGGCCGGCCGGCTCACGTAGGGCGCTGATGTTCACCGACCTGGCCGGCTCCACCAGCCTGGTCGAAGCGATCGGCGACGCAGCGTGGCATGACCTTAGCTCGTGGATGGACGGCGAGATGAGACGGTGCTTTATCGAATACAGAGGCCGTGAGGTCGACCACGCCGGAGACGGGTTCTTCGTGGTGTTCGATGCGGCCGGCGATGCGCTCGACTGCGCCAGCACCATTCAGCGGCGGTTGTCGAACCACCGGCGGCTGCACGGCTATGCGCCGCAGGTGAGGATCGGGATTCATTTCGGAGAGGTCCAGGCCTCTGACTCGACCGTCCGAGGTGCAGCGGTCCACCGGGCCGCGCGCCTTTGTGCCGCGGCGCGCGCTGACGCCATCATCGCCTCGCGAGAAGCACTAGAGGCGAGCGGCCGGCGGGTCAGCGGTCTGCAGAAATTTGTGCTGAAGGGAATCAAGGAGCCGATCGAAGCGGCCGAAGTCGACTGGGAGGCTTGAGAGCTCCGCGTCCTGACATCAGCCGGTGAGCCGAGTCCGAGACGATCCGTTCCATCCGGATGCGGGGTTCGCGGATCTGTATGGTCGGCTTCCTGACGCAGCCGATCTCGAACCCTGGCTGACACTGGCCCGGAGCGCGAAAGCGCCGGTCCTCTACCTCGGGGCCGGCGCGGGCCGCCTGGCCGCGCCGCTTGTCGCGGCCGGGATCGACCTGGTCCTGGTCGACGCCCACCCGGGAATGGTCCGTCGCCTGCGCGAGAGGCTGCCCGACACCGAGATCCACGAATCGCTCATCGAGACGCTGCGCCTGGAGCGAACTTTCGATCTGATCATCGTCCCCTCCAACATCCTCGACCGGCCCGAGCTGGCCAAGGCGGCCGCCCGCCACCTCGCGCCGAAGGGTCGGCTCGCCTTCGAGCTGACGAATCCACACTGGCTCGAGGCCGACAAGCAACCCGGTTTCAGCGTTCTGCGCAGACACGAGAACCGAGCCGAGATCGAGGTCACGTATTCGGATGGCACTGTGCAGGAGGGCGAGATCGAGCTGGTGTGGCCCGAAGACATCGAGGCCTTCCTCGCCTCTGCCGGCCTACAACTTCTGCACATGTCGGGGCACGCCCTCACGGAGCTCGATACGAGCCCCACGTTCTACGTTGTCGCGGCGCTAAGGAGTACCCGAAGAAAAAGGCCGAACTAGGCCAGAAAGCGTCGGCCGCCGCCTGGTCGTCCTGGATTGCCCGCAACTCTTTGCTCCTGGGCCATTGTCCTCAGGGGCGGAAGCACCGAAATAATCGAGTCCTTTGGGGGCCTTTTAAAGTCCGCTGACATGTCTACCGATACAACCGTGGCAGCCCCGCCTCGAATAGCGACCGGGTGGATAGGACTGCTCGTGCTGTTCGGGATCGCTTCGACGATCGAGGCCGCGACCGTGTCCCACGTCTTTCGTTTCCTGCCCCTGTACCTCGGGACGGTCGGGGTGCCCCTCGCCGAGATACCGGCCTGGACCGGTTTCCTGAACGCCGCCTTCTTTCTCTTCGGGCTGCCGCTCGTCCCGTTCTGGGGAGTCTGGGCCGAGCGTTACGGACGCGTCCCGATCATCGCGCGCAGCGCCTTCGTCGAGATGGTGGTCTTTGCGCTGCTGTGGTTGTCTCAAAACCGGTGGGAGGCCGCGTTCGCGATATTGCTGGTCGGATTTCAGCTCGGGAACACGGGAGTCATGCTCACGGCGCTTCGGAGTGTGACGCCCTCTGGCAGGGTCGGGCTCGCCATCTCCCTCTTTGGCGTCACGCCGTCGCTCGGCTTCGCGCTTGGCCCAGCCGCGGGCGGCTGGCTCGTCGACCACAGCATCCTCAACCTGCACACCCTGTTCGCCGTCGACGCCGCGATGTCGTTGGCGGCCGGGGTCATGCTGCTGGCCTTCGCCCGCGAGGGCCCGCGTCCCGCCCGACCTGCCGGATCGGCCGTGCGCCTGGCGCTCGACGCCTTACGCCTCGCGTTCACCGGCCGGCTGACCCGCATAGTCTTCGCTGTGTTCGGGCTGGCGTACTTTGCCCCGCAGATCGCCAACCCGTTTCTGCCGCTCTTGGTGGTGCGGCTGCATGGAGGCACCACCGGCGCCGCGGGCCAGATCGGGATCGTCTTCGGCGCCTCGGCCCTGCTCGGAGCGCTTCTCTCCCCTCTCGCGGGCGCGGCCGGCGATCGCTATGGCTTCCGGCAGCTGCTCGGCGGCGCGTGCGTGCTCGCGGCGGCCAGCTTGGTCACGCTCGCCCTGGCGCCGAATCTGCTGTGGCTGACGGTCGGCGCGGTCAGCCTCGGCGCCGCGGGCGCAACCTCGATCTCGATGGTGTTCGCGCTCCTCGCGACCGCGGTGCCGGAGGAGCGGCGCGCGACAACGCTCAACCTTGTCCTGGTCCCGATCTACTTCGCGTCTGTGGCCGGCGGCCTTGCCGGCGCGCTGTTGGTACGCGAAGGGCTGAACACGGTGTTCTGGACTGGAGCCGCGGTCGCCCTGGTCGCGGCGCTCCTGTCGACGAGGCTGCCCT
Organism: Candidatus Nitrosopolaris sp.; assembly: GCA_035636885.1. Lineage (GTDB taxonomy): Bacteria > Chloroflexota > Dormibacteria > Dormibacterales > Dormibacteraceae > UBA10449. The sequence continues at coordinate 30,073 of DASPYG010000075.1, read as the reverse complement.
CGGCGAGCGATGCGAGAGAGCGTTAGTCCAGCAGGCGAGCCATGGCGGCAAGTCCGCGGCGCGCAACCTGGTCCGGGTCGTCCGCCCAGTACGAAGGGTTGAAGGTCTCGAGGCTCCAGGGCCCGGAGTAGCCGCCGGCTTTGAGCTCCCCGATCAGCTCGGCAAGCTTGACCGCGCCTTCGCCCGGGAGCACCCGGTCGCCGTCCTCGATCTCGAGTGGCGGCATGGCCGAGACGTCGTTGAGGTGGACGATGGCAAGGCGGCCGATCGGAAAGGCGCCTAGCGGCGGGCTGCCGCTGGCGTACCAGTGGGAGGCGTCAAGAACCAGCTCGACCCCATCTATGCCGTCGACGGTCTCGGCGGCGAGCGCCGGGGTGTTGATCGGGCAGTCTTCGAAGCCGAGAAACTCGAATGCGATCCGGATATTCATTGCGGCGGCGTGCTCGCGGGCGTGCTCCAGGGCTTCGCGCGTGCCCGCGATGGCCGGGCCGGTCTTCACGCCGGGCGCACGCGGTGGAATCGCGAGCAGGAATGGAGCTCCAATCTCTTTGCAGATGCGGAGGCGCGGCGCCAGGTCTTCATCGAGGATGTCCCGATTCACGCGACCGTCACGGTGCAGCGTCAACGCCACGCCGTTGAGAGAAAGCACATCTTCCGGGCGTGCGATCTCTGCAGTCGCATGGAGCTCCGAGACGTCCTTGAGAAGGCGTTCGGCGCGAGCTTCGATTCCGGCGTAGCCAACCTGGCGTGCGATCGACATCACTCGCGGAGTCGGGGTGGTCATGAGGGTGGCGCCGTTGAGAAAGATGGCCGCCGTCACTTTTCGCGGATGACGCCGAAGGTCAGGCCGGCAACGATGTACCGGCGGCCGATGACCATCAAGATGAGCGGGAGCGCCATCGCGATCACTCCAGACGCGGCCATGTCATTCCAGATGATCTCGAACTGCGTGACCAGGCCCTGAACTCCAACTGGGAAGGTCTGCGAGTTGGGCGTGGCGGTGAGGATGAGCGCAAAGAGGAACTCGCTCCACGCGAACGTGAAGACGATGATCCCGGCCGCCATCACGCCGGGGGCCGCCAGGGGCAGCAGCACAAGCCGGAACGCGGTCCACCGATTGGCCCCGTCGACGAGGGCCGCGTCCTCCAGCTCGATCGGGATCTCAGATAGAAAACCCTTCAACATCCAGATCGCGAAGGGCAGGTTGAACAGCGAGTAGATCCCGATCAAAGCGATTGGCTGGTCGTAGATCTGAAGCGTCCGCACGATGGCGAAATAGGGAATGACGACCGCGATCGGCGGCAGAAATCGAAGGGACAGCGCCCAGGTCAGGATGTTCACCCGAAGCGCGACCGGAACCTGCAATCGCGTGATCGGATATGTGATGACCAACCCGATCACGAGGGTCACGACAACAGTCGAGAAGCACACGATCACGCTGTTCTTGAGGAGGACCCAGAAGCCACGGTCGATCAGCACGCTCGAATAGGCGGCCAGCGTCGGGTCGTGCGGGAGCAGGTGCACGGAGCTGGCGAACAGCTCCCCCTTGCTCTTCAGCGAGGTGACGACGAGCCAGTAAAGAGGAAATCCATAGACAATCGCCGCTGCGCCCAGGCCCACCACAGCGATGGCGATCCTCGGCAGATTGATGGGCTTTCTGGGCCGCCTCATGCGCGCTCCAGGGGGAGAAACCGTGTGATGATCGCGTAGAGGATGCTGAAAGAGACCAGGACGACCACTGCAAGCGCGGCGGCCTGACCCATGTCGAAAAACTTGAACTCGACTCGGTACATGTAGAGGCTCAGCAATTGCGTTGTCGTCCCAGGTCCGCCGCCTGTGAGGATGAACACATGGTCGAAGACACGGAGCACGTCAGCCAGCCTGAAGAAAAGAATCAAAAGGAACAAGGGCCGCAGGTAGAACAGGTCGATGTAGAGAAACTGCTTCCACCACGTGGCGCCATCGATCTGAGCCGCCTCCACAGCCTCGCGCGGCACCGTCTGCAGACCCGAGAAGAGCACCAGGTAGACGAAGGGCGTCCATTGCCAGACGTCCACGCTCGCCACCGACAGCATCGCGAGCGACGGAACCCCTAGAAAGTCGATCTCCTGGTGGATCAGCCCTAACCGCCCGAGGATCACGTTCAGCACCCCGTAGCTGGGGGCGTAGATGAGGCGTGCCACCACTCCGATCGCAACCGGCGGAACCACCAGCGGCAGAATGCCGAGTACATAGATCGCCGCCCGCAGGCCAGGCCGGCGGACGGTTTTATGGACCAGCAGCGCAAAGCCCAACCCGAGCACGAACTCGATGGGAAGGACGATCAGTGTGTAGATCCCGGTGGCGCGGATCGCCTCGTACAGCAGCGGGTTGCCGAGTGCGCGCGAGTAGTTGCGGAGCCCGATCAAGGTGCCGTCGGGGTCGGTTATCGACTGCCCGATGACGAGGATGAAAGGGATTGTCACGATCACGAAGACCGCGCCCAGCGCGGGCAGGAGGATCAGGTACGCCTGACGCTCCTGCCGGCTGAGACGGCGCTTGCCGACCTTCACCACGTGCCCGGCAGTGCCGGCCGGAGGATCGGCGACGACCGACTCACATCGTCAATTTAAGAGGGGTAGCCCGCCTGTTTCATGGTTGTGCGAATCTGCGCGGCCGCCGCGGTGAGCGCGTCCTTGGGCGACTTCAGGCCGGCCACCGCCTGGTTCACGGCCGTGCCATAGATCGTCTCGACAGCGTTCCACTGGTCAGTCCGCGGACGCCAGTTCGGCCCGCCGGCGAGGGATTGCGCCAACGCCGGGAAGTACGGATTGGTCTGGCCGAGCGTCGCGTCGTTGAGCAGGCTGGTGCGGGTCGGGATGCCGCCGTTCTGAACGTAGGTCTTCATGTTGTCGGGCTTGATCAGCCATTTGATGAAGTCGGCCGCGGCTGAGCCGTTGTTCGAACCCTTCGGGATGCCGAGCAGCCAGTTGCCCATCATGCCGATGCCCTTGCCGCTCGACCCCTTCGGAATCGGGATATAAGCCATCTTGCCGATCACCTGCGAGACACCTTGCGCCTCAACCACCCCCGTGACCTCGGCAGGCCAGGTGGTGGACTGGAGCGCCTGCCCGATCGCGATCAAGCGGTCGCGATCGGCCGCGTCGGTGTTGGCGGCGCCCGGCTCGGCGTACTTCTTCAGGGTGGTGGTGAGGAAGGTGATCGCGTCGATCGACTCGGTTGAGTCGAGCGTGACCTTCCAGCTTGTGTCGAAGATGTCGCCCCCATACGACCAGAGGATGGGCAGCGAGTCGCTGCTCGCAGGGTTCGTGGCCTTGCCTCGGATCACATAGCCGTAGAAGTTCGACTTGTTGAACTTCTGCGCGTTGGCAAGAACATCGTCCCAGGAGGCTGGTGCGGTCGTGACGATGTCCTTTCGGTACATGAACATCTCGACATTGCCGACGATGGTGATTCCGTACAGGTGTTGTGACTTGCCCTTCTCGGACGGAGGCACCGGCCCCTTTGGTGGAGGCCATGTGCCGACGTCGTAGACGATGCTCGGGATGTCCGAGTCGCGCGCAAAACCAAAGTTGGAATCGAGGGGCTGGAGGGCGCCCATGGTGCCGAACTTCGGCATCCAGGGGTCGTCCATCATGCAGAGGTCATACGACGATCCGTTGGCCTGGAAGGTCGTCACCAGCTTCTCGAAGAGCTGGTCGTAAGGAAACTCGACGACCTCCATCGTGATGCCGGTCTGCGACTGGTACATCGGGGCCACCTTCTTCAGCGGCCCGTCCTCTGCGCCCTGCACAGCGGCGATGGTCAGCTTCGACGGTTTGTTGGAGGTGGTGCCGCCCGAGGTGCACGCCTCCAAGATTGCCGGGAATGAAGTCAACACGGCTCCAGCCACGGCGGTGCGTTTGACGAATTCACGTCGGGTGATTGGTTCCATCTAGACCTCCTCTGAGGCTGAACAGGTCCCCCCTACGACAGCAACTTTCCCCCGCGCCTTCTGTCCTTTGCATCGTATCAACTTGCGTGAGCATTCACACTCGGCGATCGTGCCTGGTAAAGCTGGGGAATGCGGCGGCCGAAGCCGCCCAGCCAAGCCCGTGCCCCCACGCCGCACCTCACCCGATCCGAAGCGAACCGGTATAGATTTCCGGGTGAGATGGCCCAGCGTGTGACGGTGCGCGAGCGGATCGACCCTGCCATCACCGCCTCGCTCTTCGCCAACTACCGATCCTCGGCCGACGCGGTCACGGAGCTGGTGGACAACGCTATCGATTCGCGGCTCAAGGGCCGGCAGCTCGAGGTCCTGCTGCAGGTCCATCCGTCGTACCTCGTCATCGAAACTCGGGGCGGCGAAGGGATGGGCCCGGCCGAGCTCGAGCGCAACTACCTTCGCTGGGGCGGATCCCCCAAGCGCGGCCGTAGGCTGCTCGGCCAGTACGGACAAGGCGGTAAGGCGGCGATAGGCCATCTGGGACGCAGCTTCGCCGTAGAAGCGAGTCGACCCGGCGATACGGATGCCTGGCGCTTTGCCGACCCCGATTACCGAGACCGATCGAAGCTCAAGACGTACGAGTTGAAGGTGGTGCCGAAGCGCGTTCTAGCAGAGGTGGGCTACGTTCGGATTCGGATAGAAGGCGTTGACAAGCGTCTCGACCCTCGCCGGCTGAACGTCCGACTCGGCGAGACCTATCGGCCGCTCATCCTGCGCGCGGAGCTGAAGATCTCCGTCAACGGCACGCGTGTAGAAGTGCCTTCGATCACGTTCCAGGAAGAGCACCGGTTCGCCGTTCACGCCGCTGGCACCACGCTTAGGGGTTGGTACGGAATCGCTGAGCCCGAAGGCCGTGGCGTCGACTACGTGCCTGGACTGCGCTGCTACAAGCTCGGCCGCCTCATCACGAGCGGCGAATTCTTCGGCCACCCCAATGCGGTCCAGGTGTCGGGCATGGCGCGCCTGGTCGGAGAGATCGACCTGGCGCCCGTTCCACTCACGATGAACAAGAGCGATTTTGCTCGGGACGGAGAGCAATGGGTGGCAGTCGAGAAGAGAATGCACGTTTTGCTCGCGCCGATCGCCAGGCGACTGGCCGAGGATGAGTTGGCGCCACCGCCCGCTTCGGCGCTCAAGACGGCGGAGCAAGTCCGCCGCCTCCTGAGCAAGGTTCTCAAGCTCACGGAGCGTGAGGAAATGTTTCGAGGTTTGGCGGCAGCACGATCCGAAGATGCCGCGCAGGCGCGCGCGAATGTCCGCAAACAGGCCGCGCCCGCCGTCCCAGGAGCACCGGCCCGACCCCCGGTCGAGAACGAACAGAAGCGTCGTGGGTTCGGGCAGATTGTCATTCGCCCGCTCGACCCGAGCATTCGCAGCCAGTCGGTCATCGAAAGCGGTGCGACAACGGTGGTGATCAATTCACGCCATCCGCTCTTCCTGAAGCGCAAGGGCGATATCTGGTACCAGCTCGAAACAGCGACCCGAGAAATCTTCAAGTCACTCGAGGGCGCAAACATCGGCGACTACGAGCGCCGAGTCAACGAGGTGGTCTTGCTGGCATTCCGCCTTCGGGGCCGCCAGCGCGAGGCGCGGCCTCTCAGATCGACCGGTCAGCTACCCCTGATCAGCACCTAGCCAGGCGACCCCGAAGGTCATCGGGCGAGCATCTCCCGATGACGAAGGCATCCCGCCGATTGTGACGAACGGCACCTGCGCGGCGTGACGCCAGGCATAGCCCCGCCGGGTCTGGCTTGCGTTAAGTCCGGCGGTAATCGCCCGATAAGGGCGAGCTACAATGCGACCACCCGCGGCCAGACCGCGGCGTCCGCGGTCATAGCACATGGAGGGGTCGAGGGCCATGGCGCAGAAGGGCGGCACTGAACCGCGCGGCGGAATTCTCATGCGAGGGGCAAGCGGGCACCTCTTTTTCATGCGGGACGGCGACGACGAGCCCACGCGGCTGAGTGAGGACATCGCCGAGAGCATCAGCGGCGCGCTGGAGCGGGAACCGCCCGGTGAGCTGCTCAGCTTCCCCGCCAGCGTGCAGGTGCGCGAGGCCCTGGAGCGCGAGGTTGGCGAGCTGCCTTTCTGGGGCGTGATCATCTGGTGGGGGAGGCGCCTCCGCCGATAGATAGCGCTAGGGCTTCGCTTCACTAGACACCGCGGAGAACGACCTGTGATCGGCATGGGTGCGGCCAAGGCCTATCGCTCGGGCACGCACCGCACCGTGCCGCCTGAGGAAACGCTGCGTCGCGCCCTCCGGTTCGCACCCGTGATGGGGATCACCCGGATCGCCAATGTGACAGGGCTCGACTCGATCGGTATTCCGGTGGTCATGGTCTGCCGGCCGAACTCCCGCTCGCTCGCGGTCTCGCAGGGCAAGGGGCTGGAGCTCACGGCGGCCAAGGCATCGGGGCTGATGGAATCGATCGAGGTCTACCACGCCGAGACGATCACCTTCCCGCTTCGCTTATGCAGCTACGAGGAGATCCGCTATACGCATCGCACTGTTGACGTGCGGCGCCTGCCGACCATCTCGACCAGCGCCTTCAACTCCAACTCGAGAATTCTTTGGTGCGAGGGGCAAGACCTCATGAGCGATGAGTCGGTCTGGGTCCCATACGAGCTGGTCCACACCGACTACACGTGGCCCCAGCCGGCCGGCAGCGGGTGCTTCCCAAGCACCTCGAACGGCCTGGCGTCTGGAAACCACGCGCTGGAGGCGATCAGCCACGCGATCTGCGAGGTGGTCGAGCGGGATGCGACGACGCTGTGGAGAATCCAGGATCAGGCCGCACGCGACGCGAGCCGCTTGGACCTGGTGACGGTTGACGATCCCGCCTGCAGGCAGGTGCTGGAGCGGATCGAGGCCGCCGGCCTGGCGACCGCCGCGTGGGAGACGACCTCCGACATCGGCATCGCGTCCTTTATGTGTGTGATCTTCTCGCCCGGGGACGAACCTGCCCGAAAGATCCCCCCGGCGATCGGCAGCGGAGCGCATCCGGCTCGAGGCATCGCGTTGCTGCGCGCGCTGACCGAGGCGGCGCAGGGGCGCCTGACTCAGATCGCCGGCTCCCGGGATGACGCCGGCAGGGACCGCTACGGCGATCATCGCTACATGGACACTCTCGACAGCCTGCGCCGCCCACGGGCAGATGCCGCGGGCCGCAGCTTCCACGAGGCTCCTGACTGGAGCAGCGACACCTTCGAGGGCGACGTGAAGTGGGAGCTGGACCGCCTGCGAGATGCCGCCATCGAGCGGGTCATCGTAGTGGACCTCACCAAGGAGGCCTTCAAGATCCCGGTGGTCCGCGTGATCATCCCCGGGCTCGAGGGGCTGAACGAAGTTCCAGGCTACGTTCCTGGCAGGCGTGCTCGAGAGGCGGCCGCACGCAACCCATGAGCGTGGTGATCTTCGCCGGCCCGACCATCAGCGCGGCCGAGGCGCGCAGCGAGCTCGATGCTGAATACCTGCCGCCCGCCGCCGAGGGCGACGTGTATCGCGCTGCGCGTAAGCGGCCCCAGGTGATTGGCATCATCGATGGCTATTTCGAGCGGGTGCCGTCCGTCTGGCACAAGGAGATCCTGTGGGCGATGAGCCAGGGGATCCACGTTTTCGGAAGCGCCAGCATGGGCGCGCTGCGAGCCGCCGAGCTCGAGGCCTTCGGCATGGAGGGCGTCGGATCGATCTTCGAGGCGTTCCGCGACGGAATTCTCGAAGACGACGACGAGGTGGCGGTGGTCCACGCAACCGCGGAATTCGCGTTTCGGCCGGCATCAGAGGCGATGGTGGACATCCGCTGCACGCTCGCCAGAGCGCGCCAAACCGGAATTCTCAGCGCTGCGACCAGCGCCGCTCTCGAAAGAGTGGCGAAGTCGATGTTCTACCCAGACCGCAGCTACTCGCTGATCTGCCGTCGCGCGGTGGACCTCGGGCAGCCTCGAGCCGAAGTGAGCGCTTTCATGGAATGGCTGCCTGAAGGGCGCGCCTCTCAAAAGCATGCCGATGCGCTCGCCATGGTCCGAGTGATTCGAGAGCGGGTCGCCAACGGCATCGAACCCAAGCGTGTCGAGTACGCCTTCGAGAACTCATCGATGTGGGAGCAGGCGTGGCGCCTCGCCGGAGAAACGGGACGGGGACCTGTGGGTAAGCCTGAGCCGATCTTGCTCGAAACCGTGCTCGACGAGCTGCGGCTCGAGGGCGACGCTTTCAAGCACGCCCAGCAGGCCGCCATCCTGCGCTGCCTCGCCATCAGCCAGTCGTATGTCCAGGGCCTCGCAGAGCTGGCGCCGGCGGCATATCCAACGCACACGCTCTGGCAGCAACCCGGCGTTTCGGACGCCGCCGCGAGGGCCGAGTGGATGCGCGCGAACAACCTCGACGAGGTGCAGCTGGCCGGCCTGCTGGACGACGAAGCCCGCGTCCGGTGGATTACCGGCCTGGCCGCGTTCGAGGCGATGGGTTACTACCTCGATCACCTTCGCGCCTCCGGCGAGTATCCGAGGTTGATCGAACGTGCCGAGCGGAAACGCGCGACGCTTGCGGAGATCGGGATGGAAGACCCGACGCTCGCCGACGCGGGGCTCGAACGCAACGAGCTTTTGGAGTGGTACTTCGAGGACCACCTCGGACGCACCATCCCCGCCGACCTCGACGAGTACACGCGAGCCCTGGGCTTCGACAGCTGGGAGTCATTCGAACGATCTTTGCTCCGCGAGTACTGCTTCGTCCGCACCCAGCGAGTCACCGTGGCTCGCGGCGGCTAGCATTCGCGGCATCGTGGCCGTGGTTCGGGCTCTGTGCCCGGTTCTCGTCGGCCGCGAATCGGAGCTGACCGAGCTCGAGGACGCCCTGTTGGCGGCGATTCGCGGCGAAGGTCGGGTGCTGCTTCTGGCCGGAGACGCCGGCATGGGCAAGACCCGGCTTGCGACCGAGCTTGGTGAGCGCGCGCGGGGGATCGGGGCCGCGTACCTGAGCGGTGGCTGCTCTGACGCACCGCTCGCGCTTCCATACCTCCCGTTCCTCGAGGCCCTAGGCAACTACGTCGCGCGTGCCGACCTGGCGGCGCTGCGCGATCGCCTGGGCCACTCGGCGGCCGAGCTCGGGAACCTGTTCCCCAGGCTGGGCCCTGCGCCCACGGAGGCCGGCGACCCAAGCCAGGCGAAGCTCCGATTCTTCGAGGCGATCCTGCACCTGCTCGAGGTCGTCGCCGCCGAGTCGGGCCTGCTGCTGGTACTCGAGGACCTGCACGGCGCGGACGCCTCGACAAGAGAGCTGCTCGACTTCCTCGCCCGGCGCTTGCCCGGTGCCCGAATTCTCGTGCTGGGAACGTTTCGGGCGGAGGAGATCGGCCGCAAGCATCCGCTGCTGCCCAATATCCAGGGCTGGCGGCGGAGCGGCCTCGCGCAGGTGGTCGAGCTGAAACCGCTGGACGCGGGATCGGTGGCGGGAATGGTGGAGGCGATCTTCGACGACCCTGCCCAGGCTGACACCGGGAGCTTCTTGCACGAACGCTGTGAGGGCAACCCGTTCGTGCTCGAGGAGCTCTTGAAGGAGGCCCTCGACCGGGGCGACATCTTCCACACCGAGCAGGGCTGGGGACGCAAGGAGCTGACCGACTTCCGGCTGCCCAAAACCGTTCGCGACACCATCTTGCTCAGGCTCGAGCGGCTTCAGGAAGACCACGTTCGGATGCTCAGGGCCGCGGCGGTGCTGGGTGACACCTTCAAAGACTCGACCCTGCTCGCCGTCGCGGGCCAGGACTTACCTGCGGTCCAGGAAGCGCTGCGAGCCTGCGTGCAGGAGCAGCTGCTGCACGAGCAGGTCGAGGGCATCGGCATGTATAGGTTCCGGCATTCCCTGACGCGCGAGGCCGTGTACGAGGACCTGGTCTCGTCGGAGCGGCAGGAATATCACAGCCGCGCGGCCGACGCCCTCCGCGCGCAGCCCGGCTCAAACGCGGTGGAGATCGCCTATCACCTCTTCGCGGCGGGCCGATCGGAGGAAGCGGTCCCGCTCTGCCTCACGGCTGCCACTCAGGCCCAGGAGACGTGGGCGCTATTGGATGCCGCGGATCTCTATGAGAAAGCGCTTCCGTACGTGCGCGATCCGCTGGCCCGCGCCGACGTGCTCGAGCGGCTGGGTCGCTGCCTAAGCCATGCCGACCGACCGAGGGCGGCAAGCGCTGCGGAACGGAATCTGCTCGAGGCGGTGCGGCTGTTCGAAAGCGCGGGCGAGCATGTCAAGGCGGCGCGAGTGCGCGTGGCCCTGGCTGCAGCGCACTACCCGCGGCTCCGGCATGCACAGGCCGAACACGAGCTTCAGCTCGCCATCGGCGTGCTCGAGCCCCTTGGGCCCAGCGCCGAGCTCGCCGACGCCTACAACCAGCTCTCCTTCTTCAGGGTCGTCGAGCTCGACGGGCCTGGATGCGCGGAGTGGGCGAAAAAGGCCCTGGCGGCGGCAGAAGAGGCCGGCGCCGGCCTCGCCGAGGTTCGCGCCCAGAATCTCTTCGGTCTGGGCCTGGCCTGCGAAGGCCGCTTCGATGATGCGCTCGAGTGGCTCGACCGCTCGGCCGAGATGGCGGTGCGTCGCGGATGGAGCTGGTATGCGCTCGCCTCGATGAACAACGCTCTGATCATGCTTCCGCTCGAGCGCTGGGACGAGGTGCCCGCGCGGGTCGAGCGGATGCGAGCGGTCGATCCCGAGCACTTCACCACCCTCAACTGCGAGGCCTGGGCCTGGCTGGGACGGGGGTTTCCGGCGACGGCGGCGGAGATCGCCGAAAAGGCGCGGCAAGCCTCGGCGAGCCGCGAGTGGGCGGTGAGCGTGTTCTGGACCAACTGCACGCTCGTGCTCGCGTACTCGGCGATGGGGCGGCTGGATGACGCGCGTCGGGCCCTGCCGCATGCGGATGCCACCCTTCACAAGCAGGACCAGCTCTCACTGTGGGGAGCCGAGCTCCAGCTGGCGGTCGCCGGCGGCAGCCAAGGTGACGCCGTGGCGGCGGCGCGACCCGTGGAGGATCTGGTCCCCGGCTGGGCCTGGGCGCTCGAGCGAGTCTTCGCCCTCCAGGCCCTGGTCGACCTCGGTGCCGCCGACCAGGTCGACGCCGACCTGCGAGACGCGCCCGACACGGGGTTCTTCGCGGCCGTCCGCATCGACCTTGCCCGTACGCGCGGTGACCACGCTGAGGTCCTGGCCACGGCCCCCGCCTTCATCCAGCTTTCGACTCGCGTCGGCGCCGTGGTGTTCGCGGACCGGGCGCGGCTCGCGCTGGCCGAGGCGAGCGCAACCTCGGGTGACCGCGGGGCCGCGACGGCCATGCTCCAGGAGGTGATGACCAGCGCGCTCCAGCGCGAGCACTGGTGGCAGCAGGAGCAGACACGGTGGCTGGCTGACAGGCTGGAGATCCGTCTCCTGGAAGACGTGACGCCTGCATCCGAAGAGGAGCCCCAGGTTACCGGCGAGCGCTTCGTGACCGTTCTGTTCGCCGACGTCCGCGGCTACTCGGCGATGACGCAGAAGGTCGCACCCGCCGTCATGGCCGACAAGATCGCGTCGCTGCAGCGTTCCGCGGCACGCGAGGTGGCGCGTCACCATGGAACCGTGGACAAGTTCGCAGGCGACGCCGTCATGGCGACCTTCAACGTCAGGGGCGCGACCGTCGATCACGCCAGCCACGCGCTGAGAACGGCGATCGCCATCCGCGACCGGGCCCGCTACCTCGGCCTTGCGCTCGGGATCGGGATCGCGACGGGTCCGGCGATAGTAGGCCGCCTCAGTAGTGGTGCGAATGTGAGCGTCCTCGGGGAAACGACGAACCTGGCTTCGCGTCTGCAAGCGCAGGCGGGACCGAATCAGATTGTGGTCAGCGAGGAGGCCTGGAAGCGATTGCGAGACCGCGTCGACGCGAAAGCCGAGATGCTTGAGCTGAAAGGTTTCGACCGCCCGGTCGCAGCGTACCGGGTGGGCTGACCTTCTGAATGACCGCGCCCAGCGAGGCCCTGACGCTCCTGAGCGCGACGCCATTGTTCGCCGGCGTGACGCCTGGCGATCTCGAACCGCTGCTGTCCGACTTTCGATTGCGGCGCTTCGCCACCGACTCCTACATCTTTCGAGAAGGTGATCCCGGCGATCACCTGCACCTTGTCGCACGTGGCGAGGTCAAAATTTCACGGACGACCGAGGCCGGTGGTGAGGTGGTCTTCGCGGTGCTCGGCGCCGGCGACGTCTTCGGCGAACTTGCCGTCCTCCAGGAAAACGCCATGCGAAGCGCCGACGCGCAGGCTCTTGTCGAGACCGAGTGTTTTGTTCTGCACCGCCGGGCGCTGGTCGCTTTTCTGGTCGCCCACCCGGCCGTCATGTGGCGCGTCATCACCGTGCTCAGCGACTACATCCGCCGCAAGGACGAGGCATTTTCCGACCTGGCCTTCAACGACATCCCCGGCCGGGTCGCGCGCAAGCTGCTCGAACTTGCTTCGGCACGTGGCGAGCGTCCGGGCGGAGTGGTCACCGTGCCGCTGTCACAGCGCACGCTGGCCGGCCTGGTCGGGGCCAGCCGCGAGAACGTCAACCGCGCCCTCAGCCGTTTTGCTGCGCTCGGCGCGATCAAGCTGGAGCGCGGTCGCGTCACCGTGCTGCGTCCAGAGGAGCTTCGCCGCCGGGGCCTCTGAGCTGACTGTGTCGAACGTCACGCCACATGCGTGACGGCCGGCATAGGAGCCTGGACCGGGCGTCCTTACGCTCGGTTCGACCCCGCAAGAATCTCATTCAGAGGATGTGAAATGGAAGCCAGACGGACGTTTCAAGGCGAAGCAAGCGGATCGAAATTCTGGATCGTCGTCGCCGCGCTGATAGTGGTAATGGCACTCGCTTTCGGCGGCCTGTACCTCAGCAAAGGCTTGAGCACCTCGACCGCGGTCCCGGCGACCAAGCATGTCGTGCTGTCGGGACCCGGACCGATGGCGCCGAACGTCAAGGACCGAGACCCAGAGGTTCAGCAGACCCAGCACGCGCCGGCCGTCAAGAACCCCCTGCGCCCCGGATACATCTAGGTCTTACCTCCGACATCTACGTCTTACCCTCGCGTGGAGCGGCGGATCCCCCATAGGCGCCGCTCCACTTCTCCTCCCCAGCCGTGGAGGCCGCCCCGCTCGCGAAGCGAGCCGGGCGGGTGGAAGGCGCGGAGTGCCTGAGTGGCATTCTCGTCACTCTGACGCGAAATAGGCTAGAATCGCCGGGATGCCCGCCCGCGCGCAGAAGTACCCCCCGTTCGCGGTCACTGTCGACCTCGTCGTCTTCACCGTACGCGACGATGCCCTCAAGGTCCTCGCGGTCCGCCGCGGAGAACCCCCATTTCAGGGGCGGTGGGCGCTGCCTGGGGGCTTCGTCAGGCCCGACGAGAACCTCGATTCAGGCGCCCAGCGGGAGCTGAATGAGGAGACCGGCCTGAGGCGCGGCGTGGTCCACCTCGAGCAGCTCGCGAGCTATGGAGAGCCAGATCGCGATCCCAGGATGCGGACCGTGATGGTCGCTTACCTCGCCTTTGCGCCCGATCTCCCCGCCCCACTCCCCGGCGGCGACGCCGCGGCGGCCGAGTGGCTTCGGGTCGATCGCCTATTGCGGACGAAGGGCGGGCTCGTTTTCGACCACGATCGCATCCTTCGCGACGGCCTGGAGCGCGCCCGCGCGAAGCTCGAGTACACCCCGCTGGCGGCAGCTTTCTGCCCGCCAGCGTTCACGGTGGCGGCGCTTCGCCATGTCTACGAGACGGTGTGGTCGACTACGCTCGACCCGCGAAACTTCCATCGCAAGGTCACCAGCACGCCAGGATTCCTTATCCCACTGCACCGGACCCAGACCCAGGTGGGCCGCCCCGCCGAGCTCTATCGCATGGGAGGCGTCCGGCTGCTGCACCCGGCGATGCTCAGGCCGGCTCCTCGCCCTGCCCAAGCGCAATGAGGAGTCGCGGGCCACTGGAGATCGCCGGCTACGGCGCTGGAGCCTCCGTATCAGCCGCTCTCATCGCTGCCGCGCTCATGCATCGCATTCCGATGGACATCACCGAGGTGCTTGGTTTCGTCACCGGCGCCTGGTCCGTGTGGTTGACGGTCAAGGAGAACATCTGGAACTGGCCTGTCGGCATCGCCAACAGCGCTTTCTACGTGATCGTGTTCGCCAACGCGCGCCTCTTCGCCGATTCGAGCCTGAACGTGCTCTACGTGGTGATCGGATTCCTTGGCTGGTACTGGTGGCTGCGCGGCGGGCAGAATCGCACCGCGCTGCGTGTCGGCCGGGTCAATGTGGTTTCAGCCGTCCTGCTGGCGGCGCTGGGCGGAGTCGCGACCTTTGGAATGACCCGGTTTCTATTCAGCGTCAACGACTCGGCTCCTTTCCTCGACGCACTGACCACGGTCTTGAGCCTCATCGCCGAGTTCATGCTTGCCCGCAAGCTCCTCGAGAACTGGTACGTCTGGATCACCGCCGACGTGATCTACATCGGCCTTTACACGTATCGCTCCCTCTACCTGACCGCCCTCCTTTACGCGATCTTCCTGGCGATGTGCATCGCGGGCCTGGTGCGCTGGCGGCGGACGTGGCGTGCGAACCAGAGGGCTGTCGTCATGGACGCGGCGCATGCCTAGGCGTGGTGTCACGGTTGGGAAGTTCTACCCTCCCCATCGCGGTCACCAGCGGCTGATCGCCGCCGCCCGCTCGCGCTGCGACGATCTCACCGTAATCTTGGGCTCGCGGCCTGGAGAGGACCCGCCCGCAAGCCTTCGCCTGGGCTGGTTGCGCGAGCTCTTTCCGAACGTGCGCTTTCTTCTTGTCGACGACGTGTATCCCGAGCAGCCGGACGTCTGGGCGAAAGTGGCTGTGCGCTTACTCGGGTCCGTGCCTGATGTTGCGTTCGCCGGCGAGGAGTACGGGGCCGCGTGGGCACGCCACATGGGTTGCGAGTTCGAGCTGATAGATAGAACGGCCGGCGACGCGGCCTGTTCGGGCACCGCCGTCAGGGCAGACCCTCTCGGGCACTGGGACTGCCTCGACGCACCCGTGCGCGCCTACTACGTTGCGCGCATCGTTGTGGTGGGTGCTGAATCGACCGGCACGACCACGCTGTCACGCGCTCTCGCCGGCCACTATCAGACGGCGTGGGTACGGGAGTACGGACGCGAGTACTACGAGGCGCGCTTGCGCCGAGGCGATGGCTCTGCGCCATGGGAAACCAATGAGTTTGTGGCCATTGCGACCGAGCAGGCGCGATTGGAGGACCAAGCCGCACGTGAGGCGGATCGGGTGCTGCTTTGCGACACCGATCCGTTCGCCACAGAAATCTGGCACGAGCGATACGTAGGCGCCCCATCCGACGCCGTCGCGGCGATCTCGCGAGACCGGCGCTACGCCCTCTACCTGCTGACCGGCACCGACATCCCCTTCCAGCAGGATGGATTCCGCGACGGCGAGAAGATCCGGGACTGGATGCATCGGCGATTCGCCCACGAGCTCGAGGCACGGGGCAAGCACTACCTGCTGCTCGAGGGCGGCCCGGAAACGCGGCTGCGTACGGCGATCGCGAAGATCGACGAGGTCATCGGGCTGAGCCGCCTGTATCGGCCGGTCGGCCCCGAGGAGCTGGACCTCATCCGAGACCGAAGTCGGTCGGGTTATCCGGCGAGGCTTGCTTCGCAGCCGATCTTCTACCCCGTCCTGAACTTCGAGTACGCGGAACGCATCGCGCGGGACTGGAATGTCCGCGACTCCGGTTACGGCGCGGTGACGACCTGCTGGGTGCGCCGTGCGTTCCTCGATCGATACGAGGTCAGGCAGGTCGGTGGCCCGACGGCTCTGGAGTACTGGATTCCGTCGGGGGAGCTCGACGCCTTCAACGCCAACATCGTGGGCAGGATCCAGGTCGTACGGGAATACGGGTCACGACCCGGCGGCGAATCGACCTAGCGCGCCGTACGCCGATCCGCTTCTCACGACGAACGCACCCCTGAATTTCAACCAAATCGACACGGTTCGCCGGCCCAGCGTAGGCTGGGCGCGACAAGGAGGTCGACGCATGACCGAAACCAACAGCAAGGCGGCCTGGGACCGATTCACGGCCGACGCGCAGAACCTCGCCGGCGAGTTGCGCCGCAACTACAAGGATGCGGACGACGAGAAGAAAGCAGCCGAGATCGATCGTTCGCTGCGGCAGCTCGGACAGGCCGCCGAAGCATTCTTCGCCTCGCTGGAAGCGGCAACGCGTGATCCGCAGGTCCGGGCCACCACCAAGCAAGCCGCGCGGTCGTTTGGCTCTGCCCTCACGGAGACCTTCCGCGAGCTTGGCGACGAGGTGGACAAAGCGATCAGGAAGAAAACGCCTCCTCGGTAGCGGCGATGAAGGTCGTTCTCCCTGAGCACGAGCGGAGAAGGGCCTGCGGGCAGTTGTCGTGCCGGCAACCCCGAGAATGCTGTAGAAGTACGACGCATCGTCGCGTTTTCCACGCGCTTCACCGCCCGGAGTCTATCGACCTGGAAGTAGAGCGTCCGCTGTCAGGTCGAGACCGACGACTGCACCCATGCTCTGAGGGTCGGCACCAGATCCGGCGCGAGGCCCGGCGAGCGCTCGTCGTCGACGGCTAGACCCGTGGGATTGACGAGCAACCCGTGCCCGGTCGGGAGCATGTGGACCGTGAAATTCGGCTTGTGCATCGCGGCCAGAATCTCTACACAGACAGCAGTGGGAACGGTGCGATCGTTTGTCCCCAGCAGCCAGAGGGTCGGCATGGTCAGCGCGCGCAGCGCGGGCGCCGGGTCGTGGCCGGAGTGGTCGGCGCGAACGCCTGACTGCATCTCGTCGAGGGACGCAGTCGGCATCACCGCACCGCCATCGCTGTATGAAGCCCACAGGTTGGTCTGGTCGACAGTCGTCGCCGCCGCCGACACCAGCACGGCGAAGCTCGCCTGAGGATGTCGCAGGATCGCCAACGGCACGGTCCACCCGCCTTGGCTGCCGCCGTGAAAACCGACCCGCTTCGGGTCGACGGCGGGCCAGCGCGCCAGGAAGGCCAGGGCGACATCCGAATCGTCGGCGTAGATAGCCAGAGCAGCGGCCGTCGGGAACTCGCCCGGATAGCGGCCGGTCGAATCGCCGTTGCCTCGTTTGTCGTAGGTGAGGACGGCCAGGCCCATGCTCGTGTAGACGCCGACCCAAATGTCATAGAAGTAGCGCTGGCCGGGCTCGGATCCATGGACGATCACGATCCCCGGGTGCGGCCCGGAGCCCTCCGGCTCGGTGATCGTTCCCGCCAGCTGGGCGCCCTGGGCGGGAATCGCAACGTCCGTCTGCTTGTAGCCGATCCGCGTGGCAACCCTCTTGTCGGCGCCGGTGGTGACCGTAAGCGAGCCTGCGCTGAACACGAGATCCGCTGCTTTCGGAACCGGCTGCAAGAACGTCGGTCCGATCGTGAACCTGTCTGGCGATGTGGTCGGGTAGATCGTTCGATACGTGCCGTCGCGCAGGTCGAAGAACCAGCCCATTCGGGCTATGACCAGCGTGTCCCCGTCGCTCGAGCGATAGCTGCCGAAATATGGTGCCAGCGCGTTCATGGCGGCCGGTACCGGCCGACCAGTCGGCGCAGGTGACACCGCGGTTGCACCGCCTGGCGCGCAGGACGCCAAGCACAACACCGAAAGCACGGCCGCCACCCCAAGCCGCACGCGCGAACACTAGCACGGATTCGTGGTATTTACCACGAATTCGTGGCAATTCGCTACAGTCGTCCGGTGGCAGCACGAGCCGACATCTCCATGCTGTTCGACCTTTTTGTCACGGCGCAGCGCGTTCGTCGCGTGCTCGCCGACGGGATGGCGGAATCTGGCCTGCGACCGGATGAGTACGCGGTCTACAGCCTTCTCTTCGAGGCGGGCCCGATGACTGCGACCGAGATGTCCGAGGTGATGGGAATGCCGCTGACCACGACGCTCGACTATTTGAAGGCAATGAGCTCAGCCGGCCACATCGATCGCATGCCTCATCCGAGTGACGGCAGAGCGCTGCAGCTGAGGCTCAACCGCGCCGGACTGGCCGCGCAGAGGCGCGCCCGCGACCACTGGAATGTGGTCCGCAAGCGCATCGAGAACGCACTTCCAATTCCAGTCAACCAGGTCAGAGCCGCCCTTCAGGCCCTCGACGACGCGGCCGTCAGCGCTGGTAGCCGTGACGGTGCAGCAAGTCGTCGAGCCGGTCGGTGAGGTCTGCCGGCGCGGATCGCCAACCGGCCCCGCACGCCGTCCCTCCTCCGTTCGAGTCGCGGACACGAATCAGCGAGCGTCTGACCGTTCCCGCCATACCATCGCCACAGGCCGCTCGAGAAAGCGACCCATCCGACGCCCAACGTCTTCGACGGCCGCCACCTCGAGCGTTTCGAGTGGTTTCATGACGCGAACCTCGACCTTTACTCCCCCGCCCGCCGACGTCCGCCTCCAGGCGCCGCGCACGCAGCCGCCGATGGTGACGACGTTCGACAGGATGCTGCCGAAGGCGAAGAGCTCGGGCTCGAACGCGCTATCAGCGTTTAGAAGGCTTGACCGGTCACGGTACGCGACTGTGTATTCGTCGAAGTTGGGCAACAGGTGCGCGACCGAAGCCGCGTCGGGAGGAGCGCCGGCCCTGGCATCCGCCCAGTAATCCTTGCCGTCGATGAGGTGGTGATCGAGCACGGCGCCCGCGCCGGCAATCCCGCTCCGCGCTTCGGCGATTGAGAGGCCTGACCACCACACGAGATCCTGGAGCTGGGCCGGACCGTGGCTGTGGAAGTACCGCCGTGTCAGCTCGGCGACCGCCTCTGATCGCTCGAGAGCTCGCGATTTGCGCACCCGCTCCTCGAGCAGGGCATACGTGAACTGTCGTCCGCGCCGGGGCCCGCTCACGATCAGCCCCTCAAGCTCGGCAATAGAGAGCAGGTGCGGCAGGCGCTGGCCCTTGGGCGAGATCCTGGCGGCCCGAAGGACCTGACCGAGCTCGGGCCGCGTGAGATGGCGGCCGCCGGCGAGGGCTTTGGCGAAGGCTGCGCTCGCGCGAGCGATCGTCCGGTCGTCGAGCTCGAGCTGGCGGTGGCGGGCGACAAGCCCTCGCCGGATCCTCGGCGCGGTCAGGTCGAGCAGCCACTTCACGTCCTCGGGCAGCACGAAGTGCCACGTCGGGCGCATCACGTGTGTTCGCAGGATGTCCCCCTCGTCGAACAGGCGGTCGATGCCGGCGTCGGTCGCTCGCCGGCTGCGCAGCCCCAACGCCCATTTGGCAGCTGGATAGTCCTGGGATTGCACGGCGGTCAGGCGGCGCACGGCCTCGACCGGAGACTTGAAAGGCTCGCCGATCAGGCGCTGGGCACGAAGGCGCCTCGCCGCCAGGTCTTTCATGTTCCGCGCCACGTTAACCAAACCCGAGAGCTCCCGGTAACCGAAACCGGCACGGCAACCGCGGCCCGTGGGAGGCCGGTCCACGCGTCCGGCCTCCCTTGAACGTCAATCCTTGTAGGGGTCGAACTCCCGGGCTCCCACCATCACGACGCCGATGGGCGAGAGCGTGTGCAGGATGCGGACCGTTCCGCTGTGGTGCCGGAGCACGTCCGGCAGCCGCTTGTAGGCCTGCGGCGCCTCGTCGGTGTCCGCTCCGCGCAACACGACGCCGCGATGTCGTAGCCGACGCCCGCGGCGAGATTGCTCCGTGGTATGCGACTACGCCTCCGATAGGAACCGCGTAGCCCTTGTGGTGGTCCGCCATGAGCGCGGCGGCGCGGACGGCCGGGTGTGCCTTGGCGCGGCGGATCTGATCCAGCGCACTGGTCTCCATTGGGTCGCCGAAAACTGCGATGCCGTCGATCAGCTCCATGGCTGAACCTCCTTGTCTGCCGGTCGTCGGCTCTCTCGCCGAAGCCGCGATTTTTGACGTTGCTTTCTACGGGTGGGCAGACCGGCCTGGCGCGTTGCTGAAGAGGAGGGAGGGCCTCTCACTTTCACTCACGAGGAGCTAGCCATGCCGGGCAGGAGAAGTTCGTCGATCAAGAATCCGAAGACCTATGAGGCGCTGAAGCGGAAGGGCATGAGCAAGTCACGAGCCGCCCGCATCAGCAACGCCCAGAAGAAGAAGTAGCTCCTCGGCGCCGGGCGTGCAACCGTTGGCCCCAGGCGAGGTTCGGAGGTCCAGGTACGGCGGACGATTGCTCATGGTGTGGGTCGGAATGCTGGGCATGGCCCAGATCGCCGATCTCGTCACCACCGAGGTCGACCGCCTTGGCGGCGGGATCGAGACCAATCAGTTCGCCGCCTTCGTCCTCATGGTGGGCGGCGCAGGGCTGTTCCTGGTTCTCAAGCTGGCAGTGGTCACCGGGATGGCGGGGGCGGTGGCCATCGCCCTTCGCTACCGCCGGAACCACCCTGGGGAGCGCGCGGAGCGGTGCCTCGACATCGTCGCCCGCACGCTGCAGGGCTCTGTCGTCCTGCTCACGGTGACCGCTGTCGGCAACGCCCACGTCGCTGCCCAGATCGCGGCATCGGCGTCAGGCGCCAACTAGCCCAAACCGCCCCTTCCCCGCTCCGATTCTTGCTTGTCTTGCGCGCGCTCTGGGAATAAATAGGTAGTCGATCGCTTCTTCGAAGCGGTCATTGAGAGGGCGCGGCGAAGCGCCCGGCGAGGCGGACAAATGAATACGTTTCTGATCGTACTCGGCGAGTCTCTTGTGGTCGTGGTCGCTGTGGCGGCGATCGTGCTGGTGGCCAGGTCGGTCAACGTGATCGGGCCGGCTCAGGTCGGGTTGGTCGTCAAGCGGTTCTCGCGCCGCCACAACACGACCGACACCCCCGTCGCCTTCGACGGCGAGGCCGGCTACCAGTCGGCTCTGTTGATGCCAGGCGTCAGGTTCAAGCTATGGCCCAGGTACACGGTCGCCAAGCACCCGTGGGTCCAGGTTCCGGCGGGTGAGATCGGCGTGGTGATCTCGCAGATCGGCCAGCGGCTGCCGACCGGCGCCAAGTCGGCCGTTTACCGGCCGGAGTTCGGCAACTTCACGGACCTTCGCACCTTCCTGGCGAACGGCGGCCAGAAAGGCGTCCAACGCCCGGTGCTGCCTCCTGGCACCCTGGTTCCCATCCACCCCGTGGCGTTCCTGGTGGTCACGGCCACGAAGGCGTACGGGCTGCCCATCAACCGCACCATCACTGCGAGCGGCCCGCTCTCTCCGGAGTCGTTCGGCCTCACGCCAAAGCAGCTTCGGGTCACAGTTATCGCACCCGAGGGCGACCAGGACCTGGTCGGCATCGTGACCGCGCTTGACGGCGACCCTCTGCCGCCGGCCGACATCGCCGGGCGGATCGGCGGCTTCGAGGACATCGAAGCCCTCGAGGTCCAGCCGGGCGTCACCGATTCGGAGCTGATCGAGGCGCTTCTCGGCGCCAAAAACCAGCTGCACAACAACTACCAGGACTTCCAGGCGTTCGTGGACAGCGGCGGCCGCATAGGGCTGCAGCACGACCCGCTGCTCTATGGCGCCTACCTCCTGAACCCATTCCTGGTCCGGGTCGAGACGGCGCGGATGCTGGTTGTCAACCAGGGCGAGGTGGCTGTGATCAAGAGCTACGTTGGGCTGCCTACCCTGGACACGTCGGGACCCGAGTTCAAGTTCGGGTCGATCGTGCAGCCGGGGCATCGCGGCATCTGGCGCGAGGCCTTGCGAACGGGCAAGTACCCGCTGAACCCGCGCATCTACGCGGCCGAGAAGGTCCCCACCTTCATCCTCACGTTGAACTGGGCCGAAGCCAGCTCGGTCGCCCACAACCTCGACGCGCAGCTCAGCCCCATCGAGGGCAAAAGCCGGGAGGGATTCATCTTCAAGATCGACCTCCAGGTGCAGATCCATGTGCCGGACACGAAGGCGCCGAAGGTGATCTCGATGGTGGGCTCGATGCAGAACCTGGTCAACGAGGTGCTGCAGGCCGCGGTGGGCAACCACTTCCGCAACACGCTGCAGGGGCTGGAAGCGATTCGATTCATCGAGACCCGAGACGCTGTGCAAGCAGCGGCGTTCGACGCGGTGTCGCGATACCTCGCCGCGTACGAGGTGGAGACTCGCGGCGTCTACATCCAGGATGTCACCTTCCCGGACGAGCTCGTCGGCGTGCTCACGCGCCGGGAGATCGCGAACCAGGAGAAGGCGACCTATCTGCAGCAAAAGGACGCGCAGACAATTCGCATCGACCTGGAGAAGGCTCGGGGCACAGCCGACATGCAGGCTGCCCTGGCCCAGGCCCAGGTTTCCGTGGAGATCAACCGCGCCCGTGCCGACGCCCGCAAGGCGGAGGCGGACGGCGAAGCAGCGTTCGTCGAGCTGACCGGTGCGGCAGAAGGCTCACGCCGGCGCGCGATCGGCCTCGGTGAGGCGGCGGCAGCGGAGGCGCTGGGACTCGCCCGCGCCAAGGGCTACGAAGCGCAGGTGGCAAGCCTCGGCTCCGGGCCGACAGCGGCGGTGGCTATCGCCAACGCTGTCTCGGAGGGCAAGCTGAACGTGATGCCCGAGGTGCTGGTGACCGGCGGCGGGAACGCGTTCGAAGGGCTGGCCGCTTCGCTGATGCGCGGCATGAACGGCAGGCCGCCGTCAACGCCGGCGGCGGCACTGGAATCGCCGCGACAAGGCAGGAAGAAGGAGCCGGGCTCAGCTCACTGATCGCCGAACAACGCAGAGGGCGGCATCGCGCCGCCCTCTTCTTTTATCTCTAGGCGGGACCCAGGTTCGGAGTGAAGTGGCAGGTCCAGGTGCCGCTGACCGTGAGCTCGGCCTGCGAACCGACGATCTCGAGGCCCTTCAGGGTGGCTTCGACGCTGCCGCCGAAATCTGGGAACTGAGCCTGGCTCACGGTGAGCTGTGCAGTCCCCTTGTACAGGGGCTGGTCGGGGCCGATCGGTCCGACCGTATAGATGTAGGTCGGGATCGAGTAAGTCCCCGGTCCGTTGTACCTCTGGGCACTCGGATCGGTGCTGAGCAGAAGCCAGTACCAGTTGCCATTCGCCTGGAAATAGGTCGCGAACGCGAACAGCATGATTCCGTCTGGTCCGCTGCCGGCGCCGCACATGGAGGGCCGCCCCTCGGTGACGGTTGTCGCCAGCGCGCCCTCCAGGGTCAATGACTCCGGAGCTGCTCGGAAGTCAGTGGGCTGGAGTCCTCCGGATGGGCCCTTGCCGCTCGAATCCGCCGGGCCGAGGATTTCCAGGTCGACCACGTGGACCGCGTTGTTGCCCTCCACCCGCAGCTTGTATTTGCCTGCCGCCGGACGTTCCCACTGGTCGTTGACCCGAGTGCTCTTGTACGTGCTCGAGTTCAGCTGCTGCTTGGGCACGGTCACGCTGGCGCCACCGGCGATCTGCCGCACCTCATGCCCCGATGAGTCGACAAGAGTCATGAACTTCTGCTCCACGTCGCCTACGGTCGCCCCGTCGATCAACGCTTGCACATGCACCACGCTTGGTGTGAGCTCGATCACCTCGAGCGTGACCTTCCACGAGCCGAGGGCAAAGTGCAGAGGGTAGGATCCGATCGGCTGCGATCCCTGCACATGGACGTCGGGCGCGAACGTCCAGTGGCCCTGGGTGGATGCGCCGGGACCAATCGGCTGCACGCCCGTGATCAACACCTTGAGGTGGGCGATTCCATCGATGCCCGGGCGCGGCCCAGCATTGAGCGCGAAAACATAGTCCCCCGGCACTCCCCTAGAGCCTGAGCTCGACGCGTTCAGGAAGCCGTAGGCGTCGTCGATCGAGGCCATCGGAAGGCCGGCATCGGGGGTCATGCGAAAGAACAGGACTGTGCGAGCCGCGTCGGCGTAGGCCGCGATCAGCTCGATTCGCTGGCTACCGCTTTGCGCGACGAGATGCAATGGATCCACCAGGCTCGCGACTGCCGTCAGCTGCGCGGCCGCCAGGTCTTGGGCTGGAATCTCCGACGATTGGGGCGCGGGCGACGCGGCGGGCTGAAGCAGAGAGGTCTGACGGGTCAGCAAACGAGGAGCAAAGAGCGCCGCGACCACGGCTATGGCCAGGATGGCCGCGATGAGCCCGATCGCCCGCG
Organism: Candidatus Nitrosopolaris sp.; assembly: GCA_035636885.1. Classification (GTDB taxonomy): domain Bacteria; phylum Chloroflexota; class Dormibacteria; order Dormibacterales; family Dormibacteraceae; genus UBA10449. Next base: position 5,976 of record DASPYG010000075.1, on the reverse strand, counting down.
GATGTGCCGATTCGCGCCGAGGCGCCTTCAGCTGAGCCTGGACCCTGCCGGGGAGATCGGGTGGATACTGCGCTTCGCCCACCGCCTCGCGCACTCGCTCGCGGATCTCGCTGTCATTCATCGGGGCTCACCTCCGGACTGAGTCGCAGCCGCTCCAGGGCGCGGTACGTGCGTGATTTGGCTGCCTTGCTGGAAATTCCGGTCGTTAGCGCGATCTCGTCAAACGAGAGATCGAGGTAATAGCGAAGCATCACAACGAGTCGCTGGTGGTGGGGCAGGCGGTAAAGCGCCCGGCGCAAGTCGGCGATCGCCGGATCGGCGGCACTCGCCTCCCTATCCGCACGGCTGGCGAGCCCAGCGCTTTTGACCACAGACCACCAGCGGTTGCGACGCTGCCGGCGGCACTCGTTGGCGACGATTGTGAGCAGCCACGGTTTGAGATCGGACCCGCGCCGAAACTGCCCGAAATGACGCCAAGCGTTGAGCAGGGCGCTCTGAACCGCGTCCTCCGCATCCGACGGCGACCGGAGGAGTCCCAGTGCCAGACGGTGAGCTGTTGGCAGCAAGGGCTCGAGCAGAAGCATGAATTCCTGCTCATCACCGACGTTGACGTCGCGGACCACAACAGGCGCGAAGCTCACTCGACAGTACTATCCACCAGCTCAGCCAAAAGTCCCGAGGTCGCTCGGGAGACTTGACGCTGCGCGATACGGGTCTATGATCGGGCCGAGCGCTCTGGATTGGGGACGGAGTCGCGAACAGTCAGACCTTCACAGGCTCAGGGCCTCCGCGTTCGGTGCCAGGAGTCACATCCCGCGCCGGCCGGAGGCTCTTTTTTATCGCGGCGGGGACAGTTCTTTACGGCACCCAGGTCGGCAGGACGACCGTGTGGCAGCTCTTTGTGGCCTGGGTCGCCGCCGCAATGCCAGTTTGCATGTATCGGTGATAGGTGTTGAAGCGATACATGCCGGTGTAGAGCTCGTCGGCATTGGTGTCCTGAAAACCGGACAGTGCGACCTGCAACTGCTTATCCATCTGGTCGGCTGAACTCTGCACAGCCGCCATCTGAGGTGCGAGGCACTTGGGGATGTCGCCGTTCTGAATGGCGGCAAGAATGTTCTTGACCTGTGGCTCGGTGACCGATATCGCGTCGTAGCAGTTGTTGACCAGTGTCTTGTAGCAGTGAAGGTTGAGAGGCGTGATCGTCTTCTCGAGCCCGGCCACGGCCGGCGCCAGGGTCTTGTTGAGGAAGCGGTCGGCGCGTACGGAGTCGGGGCCCGAGAAATCGGGGGTCGGCGATGCGCTGGTCGGGTGACTCGGCGTGTTGTTCGAGGACCCGGCCGCATTCCAGGGGAACTGGATGTAGCCGACGGAGTTGAGCACCATCATTGCCATCACCAGCACGGCCAGCCCCGCCACCGGGTACAGGAAGACGCTGACGCGCGCTTTTCGTGGTTGCTTCCAGAGCGGCACGATGGGCTCGTCCGCGGCCGCGTAGGAGTAATCGACCGCTGGCGGTTGGTACTGCGGTGTCGGCTGGTACTGCACTCCAAGCGGCACCGCATCCATCGCCTGCTGCGCCGCCGGGACCTCGATCGAGTTCCACGAGGGGAACACCGCCCCGCGACCGGAATCGACTCCGACGACGGGCTGCCACTGGCTGCCGTCCCAGACCCATTTGCCGTCGGGAGATAGCTGCGGGGGTTGAACTGGAGGACTCGCGTCGACGCTCACGGTCTGTCAGCCTAGGGCTCGTATTCGCCGCTGCTTCAGGAATAGGCGGTTAAGAGTTGTGAAGGCGCCGCCGGAGAAAGGTCGCAGGTCAGCGCAGGACGGCCAGAAGCGAAGCGACATATTCATCCAACGCTTGTCGCTGCTTTTGTGTTTTCGCCCAGGTCAGCGAACAAAGTCCTCCCTTGCGATTTCTACTGGCGGCAGTTCCAGTGTCCGGTGACGTGTAGGCCGTCCTTGCCACTGGTGGCGTTGGTCAACATCGCATCGATCGTCCCCGATTGCTGGCTGCGATCCAGCGTGAACGTCACCGCATCGTTGCCGTGGCTCTGCCATACCTTGGTCGTGTCGAGGCTGTGCACCTCGATCGTCACGGCACCGTTCTGGTAAGTGCCTGGGCCGCGGAAGTTGTTGATCTGAATCACCACACCCCAGACCTGCCCGCCTGAGTCCACAGTGCCGTAGAAGAGGTCGGCCCATGTGTCCCCGTTGTGAGTGCGCCCTCCCGTGCACTGGCTCTTCTGGTCGCCGATGTCCGGCACGATCGCAGACATGTGGCCTGCGAGCTCGCCCGAGAAATCGAGGTTCTGCGTCCAGGTCCCCTGCGCCACGACCGGGCTTGGCGATGCCGGAGGCTTGTTCGAGGTATCGCTGCAGGCTGTGAGGACGATGAGGGCGACGATGCCCGCTGCCCGAAGCATGTGGTCGAATGTTACCCGTGGCGGCGGGGGCGGAGCGGTTGACCGGGGCGATGCGATCTCTGGAGGCGGCATTCCTGATCGGCGTCGAAGGCGTGACCGAGATCTGGCTCGTGCGTCACGCCGATTGCTACGAGGACATGTCGGACGGCCCTGATCCGCCGTTGAGCAAGCTCGGACGCACACAGGCAGAGCACCTCGCGGTGCGTTTACGTGCCCTGAAGCCCGCCGCCATCTATTCGAGTCCTTATCGTCGGGCGCTCGAGACTGCGCGCGCGATCTCTGATGACGTGCGGGTCGACGACCGACTCATCGAGATGGAGATGACGCTTGGCGATGACGAACAGTTCGAGTTTCGCGAGCTGCCGGCCAACGTCATCGAACGAATGAACGCTGCGATTTCCGACATTGCCCAGTCGCATGCCGGGGAGCGTGTCATCGTTGTGACCCACGGCGCCGCGATGATCGTGTTTCTCACCCACGTTCTCCGGCTCGAGCCTGGCCAATTGCGCTTCCTGCCTTACTACACCTCGGTGAACGTGCTGCGTGTGCTCGGCGACAGGCAGATGCTCGGCACGCTCGGCGATATCGCCCACCTCGAGTGAACGTACGCATTCGCGAAGACCTCGAGGCCGCGTGCCGCGAGCGCATGGGCAAACCGAACCTGCGCGTGACCTCTGTGGAACCGATCCCCGAAGGCCACTCGGGATTCACCTATTTCGTGACCGTCGATGACGGCGCCGGCCCCGTCCGCTACGTGCTCAGGCTCCCGCCGCCGGGCGCTCGCATCGCGGGGCCGGCGGATGTGATCCGCCAGGGCCGCATCATGGCCGCGCTCCACGATGCGGGCCTGCCCACGCCGGCGATCCCTGTGCTGGCCACCGAAGCGGTCGTGGACGGTCGGCCGTTCGTGCTGATGGAGGCCGTGGACGGCACCCGCATCGAAAAGGCGGGTGTCGAGCAAGAGCCGCTCGACATCTCGCGGTCCGCTGTGGAAGTCCTGAAGCGCTTGCAATCGCTGCCGCTCGAGCGCACAGGCATCGGCGACGAAGAGCCGGTGACCTTGCAGGCGGAGATGATGCGATGGGCGTGGCTGATGCAGCGAGCGCCAGAAGAGCTGACGGCGCGGGCACGCGAGCTCGGCGGCCTGCTCGCGAGCCAGGTGCCATCCGAGCGGGCGCCCAAGCTCGTCCACGGGGACTACCACTACGGGAACATGCTGTTTCGCGGTCCTGACGTTGTGGCGGTGCTCGATTGGGAGATCGCGGAGATCGGCCAGCCGCTACTCGACCTCGGCTGCCTCTGCATCGTCTCGGTTCGCCGCCAGTACGAGGGCGCCCCGAACCCCGGCGGGGCGATCGATGTCGCAGTCGACGACCTGTACCGCCTCTACGGAACCGACGCCGACGAGATGCGCTGGTACCTTGCCCTCAGCCTGTACAAGTACGCGTCGATATTCGGCTACAACCTGATGCTGCACCGCCGGGGCAAGCGACCCGACCCCATGTACGAACACCTGACGGATACCATCACGGGCATGATCGATGAGGGCATCGCCGTGATCGAGCGCAGCACCTAGGAGACACGATGAGCTGGGATTTCTCGACCGAACCGGAGTTCGAAAAGAAGCTCGAGTGGATGCGGGGCTTCGTGCGCGAGGAGGTGTACCCGCTCGAGGTGCTCGACACGGACGAGGCTGGATTCATGCGCGCCATCCGGCCGCTGCAGGCGGAGGTGAAGAAGCAGAAGCTCTGGGCCACGCATCTGCCGCCCGATCTCGGCGGCCAGGGCTATGGGCAGGTGAAGCTCGGCCTCATGCACGAGATCGAGGGCGCCACCGTGTGGGCGCCGATCATCTTCGGCAACCAGGCTCCCGACTCGGGCAACTCGGAGGTCCTGGCCCAGTTCGGCAGCGAGGAACAGAAGAAGCGCTGGCTGCGTCCGCTGCTCGACGGCGAGATCCGGTCCGCCTTCTCGATGACCGAACCCAACACCGCCGGCTCCGATCCGACGCTGCTCTCGACGACCGCGGTTCTTGACGGCGACGAATGGGTGATCAACGGACACAAATGGTTCACGTCGAACGGGATGATCGCGGACTTCCTCATCGCGATGGTGGTGACGGAGCCGCGGGCGGACTCCTACGAGCGCGCGTCGATGATCATCGTGCCCGGTGACACGCGGGGCCTGAAGAAGCTGCGCAACATTCCCACCATGGCCGGCGAGCACGAGCGATTCGGCTACGGCCACGCCGAGGTCCTCTACGAGGACGTGCGCGTGCCGAAAGACAACTTGATCGGGGAGCGCGGCCAGGGTTTCCTCATCGCCCAGGCGCGCCTGGGGCCGGGCCGTATCCACCACTGCATGCGATGGCTGGGCCAGGCGAGACGCGCGTTCGACATGCTTTGCGAGCGCTCGCTGCAGCGCGAGGCCTTCGGCAAGAAGCTCGCCGGCCACGAAACGGTGCAGAACTGGATCGCCGACTCCGCTGCCGAGATGCAGGCCGCGCGCCTGATGACCCTGCATGCGGCCTGGGTCATCGACACGGAAGGCGCGGCGGCCGCGCGCAAAGAGATCTCGATGATCAAGTTCTTCGGCGCCAAGGTCCTCCACGACGTGATCGACCGCGCGATCCAGGTCCACGGGTCGCTGGGCTACTCGTCAGACCTGCCCCTCGAGGAGATGTACAGGCACGCGCGCGCGGCTCGCATGTACGACGGACCGGACGAGGTGCACCGGGTGTCGGTGGCGCGCCAGATCCTGGCCGGCTACCAGCCGCCGAAAGGGATGTGGCCGCGAGAGCACGTGCCGACCCGCAGGGCCGCGGCGCAGAGGAAGTTTGCATCGCTCCTGGAGGCCGCCACCACCGACGCCTAGCGCGCCATCAACTGCAGATTTGTCGGCCCAGCGACAGGATTGCTCGAAGCGCAGGCGGCGATGAGAAGCGCCCCGGCGATTGCCGATGCCATCCTTGCCCGCGTCACTGAATGAACGTCCATGACTGAAAGCGCATAACTCGGGCCAGAGCTTAAGGCGGGGTCGCGACCAGCTCGCCGTTCGCGCCCCATTCCAGGTTGATTCCCCCTTCGTGGGTGAGGTGGTGATGCCTCGAGCAAAGCAGCGCCAGGTTGAAAGGCAGTGTCGGTCCGCCATCCGCCCAATGCTTGAGGTGATGGCCCTGGGTCCAGGCGATAGGCCTATCGCAACCCGGGTAACGGCAGTGCTTGTCGCGCGCATTCAGCGCCCGCCGCATCGATGGAGGTATCACCCGGCTCGTGCGGCCGGCGTCGACCTGGTGTGACTCCGCACCCGTGAACACCGGCGTGATCGTGCAGTCGCAGGCGAGGCGGCGAGCGGTCTCGGCGGGGATCGGCTGCGCCCACTCCAGCTCCGCAGCCTGCGAACCGGGTGCCTTGGTCAACGTAGCCATGTCGACGGTGACCATAAGGTGCGGCTTCTGCCCTCCCACCTGCGGTAGCTGACCACTGTCGAGCTGCCGGCGCGCGATGTCGACCCATGCATCCGCCCGGCGCTGGGCGGCGGTGCG
>DASPYG010000074.1:0-4851 GCA_035636885.1 Candidatus Nitrosopolaris sp. | reverse complement strand
TTGAGCCGCAGAGCTGTATGTCTGGCCAAAGCTGCCGGCTCAAACTACCGGGACGGTACGCCATCAGGCCATCGTGAAAATCCATGGTCGGGACTCATGGAAAACCATTGGCATGTGAGCCTGGGGCGCTCACATATGCCTGGCTCGCATATAGATAAAGACGCGCTTCCGAAGGCACGCCCGCCTCGCGGCCCCTGGCGCGCTCGGCGCGAGAACGCTGGCCACGAAGGGGTAGCCAGGGCCGACCTGGGCGTTTTACCTCACGAGGCCACTTCCATGCCAGATACGATCGCGGCCCTGTTCAAGAACCAGGAGCACGCCGATTCCGCGGTGCGCGCCTTGAAATCGGCCGAATTCGACAATGCGGAGATCGAGATACGCGGCCCGCGCGAGCCTAAGGTGCCCGACTTCGGCGGCAATGCCGCCCGCGGCGTCGCCATCGGCTCGATCGGCGGTACTGCACTGGGAGGCGTGCTCGGCCTGCTCGCCGCCGGCGTGGTACCGGGTTCCCATGCCTACGTACAGGGCGGCTGGTTCGATCCGTTCATGCTCGCGATTGCGCTGGGCGCGACCGGCGGGCTGGCCGGTCTTCTCCTCAGCGCTGGCGCGTCGCGCGACCGAGCCCTCTTCTTTGAGCAGGAAGTGCAATCCGGGCGATACCTGGTCACCGTCGAAACGCAGCCCGAGCGGCGGGAAACCGCCCGGGAGATCCTCCTCTCCAAGGGCGCGATCGAAGCGGCTCCGATCGACTCGCCGAGTGTGAAACGCGGCGGCAAACGGGTCGTGGAGTAGCGATTTACCGGAGGCTGAACGGCGGGTACTGGTCGGTCACCAGAGCGAACGCGTAGCCGGTGACCCGGTTGCTCCACCGAAACACGCCGACGACGTAGTCGAACAGCCCGCGCGGATAGGTTCCCGTGAAGAGAATGGCAAACCAGGCGATGATCGCCGCCACGACGGCGCCTATGGCCAGGAAGAACAGGACGACGTAGTGCGGGATGGCCAGCAGCCACTTGACCAGGGGCAGCCAGCGGTTCAGCAGATGCGCATCCGGATAGGGGAAGTCGAGGTGGACGGCCTGCTCCTCGTCGGTCGACGGATAGCGGTCGTCGAGCAGGAACACGTACGCCGAGATCCGGTATGAGAAGCGAAGGAAGTTCAGGTTCCAGTCGAACCACCAACGCGGGTACTTCTGCCGGAACACGATCATCAGCACCAGCGATAGGAACACCAGCCCGCCGCCCACAGCCGTCTCGTACATGTGAGTCCTGTCGCCCGTGTGCAGCGTCTCGCTCGGCAGGAGGCCGAGTACGACCACGATGGGGATCGCCAGGAATATCCGGAAGGCCGTGGTGGCCCGGTTCAGCGGCCGGGCGGGATAGTCGACGTCGAACGCCACCGGGTAGGTGCTTACCATCAGTGATCACCTCTCTCTGACCTGACTGCTGACAACCCGGCTGATAATTGTCTGCCGAACACACCGAGAATCCGTGAGGTGATTTCCAGGCGCCCCCCGGCCGCATGGGTTGCGCTCGTCGCCTACATGGTTTTGGCGCTGGCCCTCTTCTCGCGCAGTTGGATCGACCCGGCGAGGTCATGGATCGGGAGCCCCAAGGACCCCCAGCTGTTCATCTGGTACCTGGGCTGGATTCCCCACGAGCTGGCGCAGGGCCATAACCCCCTGTTCACCGACTACCTGTCGTATCCGGCCGGGGTGAACCTCATGTGGAACACCTCGATGATCTTTCCGGCCGTCCTGCTGTGGCCGGTTACGAGCCTCTTCGGACCGGTCGTCGCGTACAACTTCCTGATCACGGCGGGCATCGCACTATCCGCCTGGTGTGCCTACCTGGCGGCACGCCGGTTCCTCGACCGTCCCATCCCTTGCTTTGTGGCCGGCCTGGTCTACGGTTTCAGCCCCGCGCTGGTCGCGCAGGCGTTGGGCCATCCGCACGTCGTGGTGGCGGTGTTCCCGCCCATCGCCCTGCTCCTCGGGCACGAGATCCTGGTGCGCAGGCGAATGCACCCGGTGGCCGCGGGCGGTCTGGCGGGGCTCGCGGCCGCGCTTCAGCTTCTCACCGGTGAGGAGATGCTCGCGATGACCCTTGTGATCGCTCTCATCGCGGTGGTGGTGCTTGTGCTGGTGCACCGCGACCAGGTGAAGGCTGCCTGGCCCCATGCCGCCCGCGCGGCGCGTGCCGCCGCGCTCGTGTTCGTCATCATCGCCGCGTATCCACTCGGTTTTCAGTTCTTCGGCCCGCAGCGCGTGTCGGGTGACGTGCAGCAGCCGGACATCTATGTGAGCGACCTGCTCGCGTTCGTGGCGCCATCGCAGCTCATCCACTTCACCGGCAACGTCACCGAGAACGGCGCCTACGTCGGCCTGCCGCTCCTGCTCCTCTTTATCGCAGGCGTGGTCGTGGGCCGCGGCCAGGCGTGGGTTCGATGGACCGCGGTCAATACGGCCGTCGTGGCCGTGCTGTCGCTGGGGCCGCACCTCCACGTCGCCGGCCGCGTGACGCAGGTGCCGCTGCCGTGGGCTGCGCTGGCCTGGCTGCCGCTGATGGGCAGCGCCCTGCCGGCCCGGCTGATGGTGATCGCCTTTCTCGGCATCGGCCTGATCGCCGGCACTGCAGTCGCCATGGCGATCAAAGCGGCACGACCGTGGCGCCTCGCGACCGGCGTGGCGCTCGTCGCCGGCCTGACTGCAATCGCTCCCTGGGTGCCCTACCCGAGCCAGCAGGCCAAGGCGCCCGCTTTCTTCCGGCCGGGCGGCGATGTGGAGAGGATCGCGCCCGGTTCGGTGGTGTTGATCACCCCGTTTTCGAGCAAGGAGTCGACCGACGCGATGTACTGGCAGGCCGTGGCCGGCTACCGGTTCCGCATGATCGAGGGAGACGCTTTCACGCCCGGGCCGTACCTCGGCCCGCACCCCTCATTCCTTGAATCTGTGCTGGACGACCTCGACGCCGGCAAAAGCGTGACGCCAACGCCCGGTACGAGGGCGAGGTTCGTCGCCGACCTCGGGCGAGTCGGGGTGAGAACGATCGTTGTGGGGCCGTCGCCAGGTCACGACGCCATCGTCGCCTTCGTGACCCTGGCCGAAGGCGTGCCGCCGTTCAGCGACCAGGGCGTCGCGGTCTGGTGGCCGCCAGGCTCCTCGTAACCTCAACGCGATGGCTCCCACTGCCCTCGAGCTGCATGTTGTCGATCGCCGAAGTGTGCCGGCGACCAGATCGTGTCTCCATCGGTACTCTTAAAGGTTCACATGGCCACTGCCACCAAGGGCCAGACGTCTGTCCGCGAACGTCTCGATCAGCTGTTCAAGCAGCGGATCGTGATCTTCGACGGGTCCATCGGCGTGCTCCTGCAGAAGCAGGGCTTGAACGAGGAGGACTGGCGCGGCGAGCGGTTCCGGGATCACCCCAAGCTGCTCAAGAACAACGTCGACATCCTCAACCTGTCGCGGCCCGACGTCGTCAGCCGCATCCACCGCGAGTACCTGGAGGCGGGCGCGGACCTCATCACTACCAACACCTTTACCGCGACGCCGGTGTCGCAGGCCGACTACGGGCTCGAGGACCTGACCTACGAGATCAACTTCGAGGGAGCGCGCCTGGCCCGTGAGGCGGCCGGCAAGTACGAGAACAGGTTCGTGGCCGGTTCGCTGGGCCCGACGAACGTCACCCTGTCTCTCTCGCCCAAGGTCGAGGACCCGTCCTACCGGGACATCAGCTTCGACGAGCTTCGGGATGGCTACGCCGTGGCGGCCCGGGCGCTGCGCGACGGAGGCGTGGACTTCCTGCTCATCGAGACGATCTTCGACACCCTCAACGGGAAAGCCGCGATTGCGGCCGTCAAGGAAGTGGCACCTGAGCTGCCGCTGTTCATCTCGGTCACGATCGTCGATCGCAGCGGGCGCAACCTGTCCGGGCAGACGGTCGAAGCCTTTTGGAACTCGATCGAGCACGCCGAGCCGTTTGCAGCCGGCATCAACTGTTCGCTCGGCGCCACCGAGATGCGGCCGTACATCGAGGCGCTGTCGCACGTTGCGAGCACCTACGTCACGTGCTATCCCAACGCCGGCCTGCCGAACTCGTTCGGCGGCTTTGACGAGGACCCGCCGATCACGAGCCGCCTGCTTCGCGAATTCGCGGCCAGCGGATTCTTGAACGCCGCTGGCGGCTGCTGCGGAACGACCCCCGACCACATCCGCCAGATCCGCAAGGCTCTGTCCGGCATCCCGCCGCGCAAGGTGCCGGGACGGGTCGCGCGGGCGAGGTTCAGCGGCCTCGAGCCGTTCGAGATCGGGCCTGACACGCGCTTCGTCGTCATCGGCGAGCGAACCAACGTCACCGGCTCGCTGAGGTTCCGGCGCCTGATCGAGTCGGGCGACTTTACCGGCGCGGTGCAGGTGGCGCTCGACCAGGTGCGGGGCGGAGCCAACCTGCTGGACGTGAACATGGACGCCGACCTCCTCGACTCCGAGGCGGCCATGACCCGGTTCCTCAACCTGATCGCCACCGAACCCGAGATCGCGCGCATCCCGATCATGGTCGACAGCTCCAAATGGAGCGTCCTCGAGGCGGGATTGAAATGCCTGCAGGGCAAGGGCGTGTGCAACTCGATCAGCCTCAAGGAGGGCGAGGAGTCCTTTCTGGAGAAGGCGCGGCTGGTTCGCGAATATGGCGCCGCGGTCGTCGTGATGGCATTCGACGAGAAGGGCCAGGCGGACACGTTCGAGCGCAAGGTCGGCATCTGTGAGCGCGCGTACAAGCTGCTGATCGAGAAGGCCGGCTATCACCCGGAAGAGATCATCTTCGACCCCAACATCCTTGCCATCGCGACGGG
>DASPYG010000073.1:0-2143 GCA_035636885.1 Candidatus Nitrosopolaris sp. | reverse complement strand
CGCGGAAAGAACACCGGGTGGCCAGGTGGGAGGACGCCGCGGGCCATGCCGTTGACGTTCACCGGCAGGTGGGCGGCCTCCACCAGCCCCCTCAGCTCGTTCTCCGCATGCGACCACCACACGCTGCTGCCGGCGATCACGGCCGGACGCTCCGCCTCGCGGACGAGCCTGGCGATGCGCTCGACGGCGTCGGGGTCTGGCGGCGGCCCGAGGTCGGGCGTGAGGTGCTCGGTCGCCTCTGGGACATCGGCCACGCCGAAGAACACGTCAAGCGGAACGTCCATGAACACGGGTCCGGTGCGACGGCTCAGTGCGGTGCGGACAAGTTCGGCGGCCGTCCGGTAAGCGTCTTCGGCCGAGGCCAGCGTGAGCGCCTTCTTCGTGAGGCTCCTGACGACCTCGACGTGGTCCATCTCCTGCAGCGAGCCCATCCCCCAGCGCGCTTCCGGCGCGCGGCCTCCGATCACGAGCATGGGGCTGTCGGCAGACTGTGCCTGCGCGAGAGCCGTCACCGCGTTGGTGACGCCAGGGCCGGCGGTGACCGACGCGACGCCGCATTCGCGCGTGACCTTCGCCCACCCTTCCGCCGCGAACGCCGCCGACTGCTCGTGGCGCACGTCGATGATGCGGATGCCGTGCTCCTGGGCGCCGATGAGGATCGGCCAGATGTGGCCGCCGTTGAGCGTGAAAAGGTGGCTGACGCCGGCGCGCTCGAGCGCCAGCACGATCAGCTCGCCGGCGTTGGCCGAGTCGCTCACTTGGCTGATGCCCATGGCATCGCCGGAGTGTTGAACGCGGCGTGCGGCGGGCCGGTGCGGCCGAGGAGGATCACGCCGCCCTGGGCCTGCATCGCCTTGCCCAAGAGGTCGACCGCTCCCTGCGCAACCGCCGAAGGATCCATCCCGTGCTGCAGCTCGACGACCATGAGCCGCGCCAGGCCCAGGCGGATGAAGGCCTCGCCCTGGCCCGTCCCGCAAACAGCGCCGAACAGGTCGTCTGCGTACATGCCGGCGCCCGGGATGGGTGAGTCGCCGATCCGGCCCGGCAGCTTGCCGCTGATGCCTCCGGTCGACACCGCCACCGCAAGCCGGCCGTCCGAATCGCGAGCCACCGCGCCGACGGTGTCTGCCCCCGGCAGGCGCTGCTGGCGCTTGCGATTGTTGATGAACACCGACGGATCGGTCATCTCGACACCATGGTCGCGAGCAAAACGGGAAGCGCCCGACCCACACAGCAAGACGTGACGCCCATCTCGCATCACCTCCAATGCGAGGTCGACGGGATGGCGCACATCGCGAACACATGCGACGCCCCCCGCCCTCAAGCTCCCACCCTCCATCACGCCTGCATCCAGCTCCACCTCGCCATCCGCGTTCAGGCACGCGCCGATGCCGGCGTTCAGGAGAGGTTCGTCCTCCATGTGGCCGACGGCCGCGACAACGGCGGCCAGCGCACCCTTGCCGATCTCGGCCCACCCCATCTCCAGGGCGCGGTCGACGGCGGCCTGGCGGCGCGGCCGCTCGGTGGTGGGAACGGGGCCCGCGCCTCCGTGGACTACGAGCGCGGGAGGGGCCAGGGCGCTACTTCAGGCCGGCTGGAAAGCGCGGCGGTCCGTCACGCGGCGCTCGTCCGTTCGCCGGTCGGGGACGAACGCGACGCGCCGGCCGACCGTGGCGCGCTCCGGCGCTCGCCTCTCAGCGAACCGCCGGTCGGGGTTCGAACGCCGAACCGTAGATCGCCTCTCTTCGCCACGCGCAACCTGATTTTCGTTGGACACCGGTGCCACCCTCCCTCGCTAGTTTCGAGGCACTCGATGCTATAGCACTCCCCCGTCAAGTGACGAAAGCTTTTCGTCGAGGCGGCGTTCCGACCGCCGCCGCTCCAGCTCGTCGCCCGGACCCATGTCGACAAACCGGGCATATCGGGCCAGCCGAGGGTGGACCTCGCTCACCCGCCTGAACATCTCCTGAGCCACCCACCGGTAGTCGGGATGGCCCTGGGGTGTGGTGCGAAGCTCGCACAGGTGGTAGATCTCTCGGAGGTTGGCCCGGAAGTACCAGCGCACGCGGAAGGCGAGCGGGACCACGTACTGAGCGAGTGCTGGACCGAGGTCGCGTTGGATGCGCCCATGGGCCGTGGCGGC
>DASPYG010000072.1:0-29417 GCA_035636885.1 Candidatus Nitrosopolaris sp. | reverse complement strand
GAAGGCACCCCCACCACGCCCTGCCCGCTCTCCATCTGCAGCGAGATGCGCTCCATCGCCGGACCGAGCAGGTCGTACAGCTTCGACAGCTCGCGCTGGTCGCGGTCGTCGGCGACGCTGAACACCAGCGACTGGGCCTGGTTGATCGCCTCCTCCGCCTCCACCCCATCGTCGTAGCCGAAGCCCGCGATGTTGGCCCCCGCCGAGATCAGGCGCCGCTTGTACGCCTTCTCCTTGATGATCCTGCCGTAGTACTCGATGTTGGCCGAGGTCGGCACCGAGCTCTGCATCGACGCAAGCTGAGCCCGCCCGCCGATGCGATCGAGCATTCCCATCGTCTGCAGCTGCGCGGCGAGGGTGACGTTGTCGATCGGCTCCCCGGCTGCGAACAGGTCGAGTGCCGCGCGGTAGACCTGCCCGTTGTTCTCCCGGTAGAAGTCCTCTGGGTGCAGGAACTGCAGCACTTTCGCGATCGAGAGGGGGTCGAGGAGGATGGAGCCGAGCACCGACGTCTCGGCGTCGAGGTCGTGGGGTGGCACCCTCCCGGGTGTGAGCGCGATCGTCGCCATGCCGGGAACCTGCTACCGGTCCTGCGTGACGATCACATTGACGTGGGCGGCCACGTCGCGGTGGAGCTTCAGATCCACCTGGTGCTCGCCCAGCGTCTTGATGGGCTCCTTCATGTCGATCTTGTGGCGATCGATCTCGACCCGGTGCTGAGCCTTCAGCGCGGCGGCGATATCCTGGTTGGTGATCGAGCCGAAGGCTTTGTCCTCGGCGCCCACCTTCAGCCGCACCACGACCGTCTTGTTGTGGATCTCGTCGGCCAGAGCCTGCGCATCGACGCGGTCTTTCGTTTCCCGCTTCACGGCCGCATCGCGAAGCCGCTTCGCCTCCGCCTCGACGCCCTTGCGCGCCAGTACTGCCAGCTTCCGGGGAAGAAGGAAGTTGCGGCCATATCCGTCCGTGACCTCCTTCACATCGCCGGCCTTGCCGACATTGGCGACGTCTTTGGTCAACATCACGCGCACTTTTCCCTAGCCCTCCGATACCGGTTGATAAGAGTCGCCGCGTGTCAGGCGCGCGCGGATGCGACCGGCGATGCGGCCGGTGCCTTCTCGCGCGGCCGACATCGTGTCTCGAACATCGCGATCGAAAACGCTCTCGCCCGCCTTCAACGCCTCCTCGTGCTCGCGGCGGACGTCCTCAGGGCACGCCTCGATGAACGTCTTCACCGCCAACACCGCAAGAGCGAGCATGTCCAGCTCGCCGAGAACCGGCACCCAGGCCGGGAAGTCGATCGGGCTGACGATCAGGGCCATAGCCCCCAGAACCGCCGCTTTCGGGGCGGCTGGAACCCTCGGGTCACGCAGCAGGCAGTACGCCAGCTTGCCATGCCGCGGCACCTCGATGAGAACCTCTTTTGCGCGCGAAAGGACAGGATGCATGGGGGCCGCCAAAGCCTACAGCTTTTCCGCCCCCACGGAAAAGCTACTTAACTTAGCCTTTCGCCATGTCCGTGGCGACGATCGTGCCTGAGACCAGGTTTGGCAACCTCCGCCACGCCGCTCTTGCAAGCCTCTGGTTCGGATTCAACTTTCACTGGCTGCCGATCGGCTTCGTCCTGATCCAGAGCCAGCTTCGCGACCTGGTCCCCCACGACGTTTTTGGGTCTTCGTTGGGGACGATGGTTGGCGTCGGCGCCATATTCGCGGTGGCGGTGCCACCTCTGGTGGGCCAGCTCTCCGACTACCTGTACACGCCGTGGGGAAGGCGCCGGCCGGTCATCTTCATCTGCACCATCCTCAACCTGGTCGGCCTGGGCATCATGATGACCGCCCACAGCTACGCCCAGCTCTTCGTCGGGTACATGTGGATCCAGCTCTTCGCCAACGCCGCCGGCGCCGCTTATGCAGGCGTGATCCCGGACGTCGTTCCGAACCCCGAGTTCGGCCGCGCCAGCGGCTACCTCGCAGCGATGAACATGGCGGGCGGCCTGGCCGGGGTCGGCACGACGTCAGTGCTCGCGGGCGCACACCAGCTCGTGTGGGCGTACGCAGTCATCGGCGCCGTAACGGTGCTGACCATGATTCCGGCCCTGGTCGCCTCCAGGGGCGAAGGAATGACACGCATCCAGCGGGCGCCGCGGATTCCTCTGGTGGAATCAGCGCGGAACTTCGTCGCGCCACTCCACAGCGGCGACTTTGCATGGGTGATCTTCACTCGCCTCATGGTCACGGCGGCCATCACGATCGTCGCCTATTTCCTTTCCCCCTTCTTCCACGACGTGGTGCACGTGGGCAATGCGGACCAGTTCACGTCGAACTGGCTCGCCATCGTGTTCGTGTCCGCCATCCCATTTGGAATCACAGGTGGCCTTATATCGGATCGCCTCGGCCGAAAGATATTCGTCTACCTCAGTGGCGCTGCACAGAGCCTGGTCGCATTGATCTTCATCGCCCTCTACCCGACCCAGATCCCGCTGGTTCTGGCGATGGCAGCGATATACGGCCTCGGTTACGGGCTCTACTACGCAGTCGACTGGGCGCTTGCCTGCGACACTCTCCCGGACCCCACGAAGTCCGCCAAAGACATGGGCCTGTTTCACGTCGCACAGACCCTTCCTCAAACCATCGCCCCGGCAATCGGGGGCTTTCTTCTCGACTACTTCAACCATGCATCCCCAAACTCCGGTTACCGTGCGGTGTTCGGAAGCGCGATCCTCTTTTTCGTCCTCGGGACGGTTTTCGTCAGCCGAATCAAATCGGTGCGTTAGCCCGTTCTCTCCGGACCGCCAGCAGGCTCGCAATCCAGAGTGCGGCGATCCCGACTACGCCGACCTCGGCCAGCAGTCTCAAGACGACGAGGTTCGAGTAGCCCGACACCAGCAAGACCTGGAACGCGTGGTGGCCCGGCCCGATCAGTGCCCAGCCGAGCGCGACCAACCCGAGCACCGTCCGGTCGTGTCTACGGATCGCCCAGGCTACAAGCACGAGGATGGGCAGCAGCAAGAGCACTAGATGCGTGCCCCACGAGTAGCTGGCCACGATTGGGGTAACGGCTACAGCTGCGGCGGCTTCCAGCGCCCTACCGGTGGCGCTGGATGACGGCCTCCGCAGCACCGCAAACGTCACGACGACGGCGGCTATCGCGATGAGTGCCGTGATGATCCTGGCCGCGACGGGGGCGCCCCGCGCCGCGCCCAGGAAAGTGTCCGGCTCGAGCAGGCGCGCGATGGTGCCGCCCGGCGAATGGTTCTCGAAGAAGCCAGTCCCGGCGCCGATCGCCGGCACCACCTTGAACATGTACTCCAGCAAGTACTGCGGCGCCGCGATCAGCCACAGTCCCAGGCCCGCGGCGGCCGCCACCGCGAGCATCGACCAGCGCCGCGCCCACAAGACGAGCAGGCCGACCGGCGCCTGGATCAGCTTCAAGGCCACCCCAATGCCAAGCGCCGCGCCGCCCCACCACCGGCCGGCGACCCACGCGAGCAGCCACACGCCTGAAAGCGCCAGCAGCAGGAGATTGATCTGACCTTCGACGATGTTCGCCGCCGTTGGCTCGAATGCCAGTGCGGCGAGCACCAGGAGCGCGGCCAACTGCCAATCCCGCACCTGCAGCGCGCGCAGGACGCAGACGAGAAAAACGACCAGAGCCGCATTGAGCAGGATGACCGCCGCGTCCGCGAGCGTGTGGATGTCGACGCCGACCGCAGGCTGAAGGAGCCAGGCCAGCGGCAGCGGCGTCACGTATTGCGGCCCGGTCGGCTCCAGGCAGCCCATCGTCTGGCAGAGGTCGTAGGGGTCTTGCCCGGCGGCGAGCCGTCCCGCCGCCCGCATGTAGCTCTCCTGGAAGTCGCCGAGGTAGGTGCCGAACGCGAGCGGCTGGACCAGGGCCTGCCAGACGTAGAGGAGGGTGATCGGGATCCCCGCCCAGATCACAAGCAGGCCACTGAAACGCCGGTTGGCCAACGCCGGTAGCCACCTTACCGCCGGCGTGTCCACTGCCGAGAGTTTATGGGGTAGTCACAAAAAGCGAGGCGGCGCCTGCAGCGGGCACCGCCTCGGCCGGGTTCCATCGGGTGACACGCTGTGTGGTTTCTGCGCCGCTTTACGGCCGTTGCCTACTTGTGGAGGCCAACCTTTGCGCGAACTGCGATGGACCCGACGCCGAACGAATCGGCTCTCAGCTTGCGCGGATCGGCGGGGGGTGTCAAGGACTTGGCGGTCCCGGGGTTGAAGGTGCATTATTGAGTGTCGGACCTCGGCTGAGGGCACGGTTCTGAAGGGGGAGAGCATGGGCGAGCTCAGCTACGTTGACGGTGCCGGTGAGACTCCCCTGCTGGGCGAAACCATCTTCCACAACCTGCGGCGTACCGCGGCGCGCTTCGGCGACCGCGATGCCCTGGTAGTCGCGCACCAGGTACGCCGCTTCACGTATCGCGCGCTCGTCGAGGAATGCGAACGCGTCGCCCGCGGCCTGGTCGCGCGCGGGGTTCACAAGGGGGATCGCGTCGGCATCTGGTCGCCGAACCGGTACGAGTGGGTCATCACCCAGTACGCGACCGCAGCCATCGGCGCGATCCTCGTCAACATCAACCCCGCGTACCGCACGTCGGAGCTCGAGTACGTGCTCAACCAGTCGGGGATCAGCTTCCTCATCCTGGCCGCCGGTTTCCGGCAGGCCGACTATCGCGCGATGCTCGCTGAGGTCAAGGGCAGATGCCCAGAGCTGCGCGAGGCGCTCGTTCTGGAAGACGGCTGGGACGCCCTTCAGCGCGATGCGGCGCAGACCGGGATCGATGCGCTTCGCGAGCTGGAGGCATCGCTCCAGTTCGACGACCCCATCAACATCCAGTACACCTCGGGCACCACCGGCTTCCCCAAGGGCGCCACCCTCACCCACCACAACATCCTCAACAACGGATTCTTCATCGGCGAGACGCTGCGGTACACCGAGCGCGATCGGGTCTGCATCCCGGTTCCCTTCTATCACTGCTTCGGGATGGTGCTCGGCAACCTCGCGTGCACCACGCACGGTGCCACAATGGTCATCCCGGCGGAGGCGTACGAACCACAGGCGGTCATGGAGACGGTGCAGAAGGAAAAGTGCACGTCGCTCTATGGCGTGCCGACCATGTTCATAGGCGAGCTCGAGCATCCGCGTTTCAACGAGTTCGATTTCAGCTCGCTGCGCACTGGCATCATGGCCGGCTCACCATGCCCGGTCGAGGTGATGAAGAAGGTCCAGACGGTGATGCACATCCCTGAGATGACCATTGCCTACGGGATGACAGAGACGTCGCCGGTGTCGACGCAATGTGCGACCGACGACCCCCTCGACAAGCGCGTCACGACGGTAGGCCGCGTCCATCCGCACGTAGAGATCAAGATCGTCGACCCGGCAACCGGCGCCGTTGTGCCGCGCGGGGCGTCAGGCGAGCTGTGCAGCCGCGGCTACTTGGTCATGCTCAGCTACTGGAACAACGAGGACGCAACCCGCCAGACGATCGACGCGGCGCGCTGGATGCACACCGGCGATCTCGCGACGATGGACGAGCTCGGTTACGTGAACATCGTGGGGCGCATCAAGGACATGATCATTCGCGGCGGCGAGAACATCTATCCGCGAGAGGTCGAGGAGTTTCTATACGGCCACCCTGCGATAGCTGACGTCCAGGTGATCGGGGTGCCTTCAGAGAAATACGGCGAAGAGGTCATGGCATGGGTGAAGCTCCGTGAGGGAGCCGCCGCCACAGGCGATGAGCTGGCAGCCTGGTGCAAGGGCAAGATCGCCTCATACAAGATCCCGCGCCACTGGAAGTTCGCGGACGCGTTCCCGATGACCGTCACGGGCAAGGTCCAGAAATTCAAGATGCGCGAGGCTGCCGTCGAAGAGCTTGGCCTGGAGAAGGCCGCCGGAGTGCGAACCGCCTAGCCGAACTTCACCTAGGCGCTACTGGAGGCTCTCGTACGGGATGGCGACCGCGAAAGGCTCGTAGAGGAGCAGGACCTGCTCGACGGGCAGGAGGTCGCGCAAGAAGATGCCGCCCGCGGCCACGCCGGCATGGCCGACGATCCCGGAGCCGTCGTGCGGCGCCGCCATCTCGGCTCCGTCCTGCGCGGCGCGGAAAGCCATCGTGCGGCCCGACTTGTGGGCGGCGTCGATGACCGCCTTCCACGCCGCCTGATAGTGGGCGGCGGGATCCAGCGCCGGCGACGGCGCCGTGAGCGGTGAAGCCGCGCCGGCAGGAGCCGGGGCGGCCTTGGGCGGGTCGCTGAGGACCCTCGCGACCGTGGCGGCCTCAGCTTCGTTCGGGCCCGAGAGGGTCGGCAGACGGGCCAGGAAGGCGGCAATCTGCCGATCGACAGGCGCCGGCGGCGCATAGCCGGGGCCGGGCAGGACGGTGGCAAAGGGCCGGTACAGGGCGGCGAAGTGGACTGGGTCGAGCTGCTCCCGGACCAGGATCCCCAGGGCGACGATCTGGGCCGACTCCAGCGCCACGGCCGCCACCTCCTCCGGCACCACCTTCGTGATCGCCAGCTTGGTCTGGGCGACCCTGAACCCAGCGGTGAACGCGTTGACCATGGACTGGTCCGCGTTCGACAACAGGTTGTCGAGGACCTGCTCGACCTCGGCTGTCGATGCGCGCTGACGCGAAAGCACGCGGGCGGTCGCGATCCACTCCCACTGCGCCTTCCCGAAGGCTTTGACTGCGGCGGCGAGGAACTGCCCCGCCTCGCTCGCGCTCAGGGGATCGCCACCTGCTCAGGAAGCAGGCCCTTGGCTCTCAGCTTGTCGATCGGGTGATACGCATCCACGATGCGCATGGTGCCGGATGCCGACCGCAAAACCATCGATTGTGTGTACGCATAAACGTCTTCGTAGCGGACGCCCTTGAGCAGCTCGCCCGACGTGATGCCGGTGGCCGCGAAAAAGATGTCTTTGCCCGAGCACAGGTCATCGAGATGCAGAACCTTGTTCGGCTCATGGCCTTCATCGAGCGCGAGCCGGCGCTCTTTTTCGTCCCGGAAGAAGAGCTTGGCCTGCATGTCGCCACCGATGGTCTTGATGGCGCAAGCGGCCAGCACCCCCTCGGTGGCCCCGCCCGACCCCATCATGCAGTGAATCCCCGACCTCGTCTCGAGAGCAGCCTCGAGCGCCCCAGCGACGTCGCCGGCGGTGATCAGCTTGATGCGGGCGCCCACATCGCGGATCTGCGAGACCACCTCCTGGTTGCGCTCTCGTTCGAGGACCACCACGGTGAGCTCCTGCACGGGCAGGCCCTCGGCTTTGGCGATCCGCCTCAAGTTCCAGGCGACCGGCATCTCCAGGTCGATCACTCCCCTGGCCCGGCGGCCGACGACGAGCTTTTGCATGTAATGCACGTGCGTCGTGAACATCGAGCCACGCTCGGCCAGAGCGACGACGGAGATCGCGCCGGGGAGACCTGAGGCGGTGAGGCTGGTGCCCTCGATGGGGTCGACGGCGACGTCCACCTCCGGCTCGAGGCCGTTGCCGATCTGCTCGCCGAAGTAGAGCATCGGCGCCTCGTCCTTTTCGCCCTCCCCGATTACGACCGTTCCCTTCATGTCGACGGCCGCCATCGCGCTCCGGATGGCCTCGACCGCGCGCTGGTCGGCGGCGACTTTGTTGCCGCGGCCCTGCAGCGGGGCGGCGGCCAGGGCGCCGGCCTCGGTCACCCGCAGGAGCTCGAGCGCCAGGTTGCGGTTGGTGCGCGGCTCGATCACTGTCACACCCTCGAATGCGGCATCGCGGCCGGTAGCTTAGCCGATGCCCCGGCGCCTGATCGGCAGCTTATCCGCCTCCACCCAGAGATCCTTCTTGCGGGCGAGCCGGCGGTCGCCTTCTCGATCCACGTAAACGCACGTTCGCTCGAGGACTGCGGTGATGCGCACGCTCACCCCGTCGAGCGTGGCGTTGAAAGCGTCGATCAGGACCTCGTCCTCGTCGAGCTCGACCTCGCTGAGCCGCCGTGGACCGGGAGGGCGGACTTTGTCCGACAGCACCAGCTGCGTCCTTATCGCTCCAGGCGGCCCCGGTTTGATCGTCAGCCTCGACGACCCGGTCCCGGCAAGACTGATGGACGGCTTCGCCCTTGGCGGCGAAGTCTGGTCGGGCGTGATTCGCTTGCGCGCAGTCGCGGCCTCCGGCTTCGCCGCCCTGGCGGACACCCGAGCGGGCCCGGCCTTCGACTTCCGGGCGGGTGGCCGTGGTTTCCCGCGCCTAGAAGAACTCACCCCAGAACTTCCTGACCCGGCCGACCGGGTTCGGGATCGTCTTGAGCGTGACCATCTGCGCGGGCCGCGGGGACTCGATGACGGCGGTGTCCTTGGCCTCCGGAACCCCTTCGGGGTGGACCCGGATGACCCCGTGGTGAACGCCGCCTTCAAGGACCACCAGCGCCCCCACGCGCGCGTCGCCCTCCAGGCGCCCCGTATTCGTGATCTTGAGCCGGTTGACCGCGACGATGTTTCCCTTCACGAAACCGGCGATCGTCACCCGCGCACTCTTGACGTCGGCCTCGACATGGGCGTCCGGGCCGATGAAGAGATCGCCGTCGCAGTCGATCTGGCCGCTGAAGCTGCCCAGCACCTGGCCGCCGCCTTTGATCTGCAGCCGGCCGGACACGGCGTCATCGCGCGCGAGCACTGTAGCTTTGGGCTCCCCGGCAATGGAAGACTCCCGGTCACCGTTCGTGGCGGGCGCCTCCAGCGTCTCCACACTCGAGTCGATCATCGATCTCCCTCCACCTCTAAATAACCTACTAAATAAACCCCTGGCCCCAATCGCAGCATAGCGGGTAAATTCGCGGAGGGGACAGAGTCCCTCCCACGCTTCGCGTGGGGACCCCAGCGGAAGCCCTCCCCTCTCCTCGGCCACGCCTGGGTAGCGCTGGGAAGGTGGAGGTCGGGAGCCCGCCGGAGTAAATCCGGCCAACAGGTGCACCTGACCTCTAATTCAGAAAGATGGATTCGCGCCTGGGCGGATCAGACCTCCGGGTGGGACTCCAGGTAGGCCAGGACGGCTTCGCGCGAGGGCTCGATCGCGCCGTCCATGACGAGCTCGGTGAGCCGCTGCTTGATGCGGCCGACCTCCGGTCCCGGGCTGATCTGGCGCACCCGCATGATGTCCTCGCCGTCGACCGGCGCGGCCAACCTCGACGGCTCCTCGGACAACACGGCGTCGAGCCTGGTCTGCAGCTCATCAAGCTTCTCGCGATGGGGATAGGCCGAAGCCCCGATGTCGGCTCGCGCCAGCTGCATCAGCCGACCCAGGTGCGGGCCGGCATCGCGGGCCAGGCGGCGCACCGCTCCGTCCGTCCAGTCCGAGCTGTAGAAAACCGGCCGGAGGTGCAGGCGCACGAGCAGGGCGACCACGTCGATCTCCTTCTGCGCGAAGCGCAGCCGGGCCATCGCGCGGATGGCCATCTCGGCGCCGAGGACCTCGTGTCCGATGAAGGAGCCGTCGGGCGTGGCCGTGGCCGGCTTGCCCACGTCGTGGAAGAGCGCGGCGAGTCGGACGATGAGCTCGGGCGGCGTGCCCTCGACGGTCAGCAGCGTGTGCCCGAAAACGTCGTGGGTGTGGTAGCCGCCCTGGTGGACGCCCTTGCAGGCCGCCACCTCCGGCAGGATCTCCTCGAGCAGCGAACCCTCGTCGAGGAGCTCGAGGGCCAGCTTGGGGCGCTCGGAAACCAGCATCTTGCTGAGCTCGTCGGCGACACGCTCGACCGACACCACCGGCGAGGCAAGACGATCCTTCAGGCGGCGCATGGTCGGCAGGAGGTCAGGTGCCGGCACGAAGCCGAGCTGGGCAGCAAAGCGGATCGCCCGCAACATGCGCAGTGGATCGTCGGTGAACGTCTGCACGGGATCGGCGGGTGTGCGCAGCACCCTGGCTTCGAGGTCGGCCAGCCCGCTGCCGAGCGCATCGTGGACCTGGCCGTCGAGGTCCATCAGAAGGGTGTTGATCGTGAAGTCGCGCCGGCGGAGGTCCTCCTCGAGAGTGGCAGGGCGCACGTCCGGCTTCCGCGAGCTGGGGTCGTACGACTCCGCTCGGGCGGAGACGAACTCGACCAGGTGCCCAGGCAGGGTGACCTGGGCGGTCCCGAATCGCTCAAAGACCGCCGGCTCTCGCGCGCCGGCCAGCTCGGCGAAACGGGCGGCCACGACGACGCCCTTGCCATCCTCGACCACGACGTCCATGTCGGGGTGGGGCCGGCCGAGCAGATGGTCGCGCACATAGCCGCCCACGATCCAGACGCCTGCGCCGAGCTCGGACGCCGCCTGCTTCAGAAGGCGGCGGATCTCCTCGTCGGGTACCGGATTCTGAGTTACTGGTTGATCCGCGCCCATTCCACCGCCCCGACCTGTCCCGCCCTGTCGCCCAGTCGGGCTCGGCGGACGCGAGGCCGGCGGGCGGGCTTGATGAACGGCGACGAACGCAGGGTCTCGAGCATGGTCGGGGCGACCAGCTTCCACGAACGAGTTACGCCGCCGCCCATGACGAACATCTCGGGGTCGATGGCGTTGGTCAGGCTGATGAGCGCAAGCCCCATATAACGCGCCGAGCGCTCGACGACCATCCTCGCGTGCGCGTCGCCCCTCGCGGCGGCCGCGAAGAGCTCGGCCGCCGGATGCCCTGTCTCCTTGGCAAGGTTGGCGCCGCCGCAGAACACCTCGAGGCAGCCGTACTGGCCGCAGTTGTCGAGTGGGCCATTGGGGTCGATGATGATGTGCCCGACTTCGCCGGCAGTCCCGTGGCCGCCACGATGCAGCCTGCCGTCGATGATGAGCCCGCCGCCGACGCCCGTCGACCAGGTGATGTAGATCATGTTGCGCGTCCCGCGGCCGGCCCCGCGATGGAACTCGCCGAGCGCCGCCATGTCCGCGTCGTTGGCCAGATGCACCTTTGCGCCCGTGGCGCGGCCCAACATCTGCGCGAGGGGCACGTTCTTCCACGGCAGGTTGGGCGGGTTGACCAGGATCCCGCGCTTGAGGTCGATCGGGCCTGGCGCCCCGATGGCGATGCTGCGCACCTTCTCCCGGCCGCGAAGTCGATCGATCTCCGACGCCGCCCAGTCGACCATGCCCTGCGGACTCTTGAGCAGCGGGGTCTTGGTCTTGACGCTCGTGATCAGATGGCCGTCGGAGCGCGCCAACGCGACGCGCACCTGTGTACCGCCTAGATCTATCCCCGCCAACATGGCTCGCCTAGGGTAATGGGTGCGGTTCGGTGAGTTAAGACGCGAGCAGCTGCTGGCCGCGCAGCGCTCCGAGAATCTCGATCGCGGCGCGGGCCCGGTTGAACGTATAGAAATGCAACCCTGGCACGCCGGCTTCGAGCAGCTCGGTGCACTGGCGGATGCAGTGCTGGACGCCGAGCTTGCGGATGGCGTCGTCGTCCGGCGCCTCGTCGATCGCTTGCTGCAGGTGGTCGGGCACCGTCGCCCCGGACATCTGCGTCACGAAAGCCAACGATCGCCGGCTGGGGATCGGCATCACGCCAGGGACGATCGGCACCTTGATGCCGGCAGCACGAGAGCGCGCGATGAGATCGAAATAGAAACGGTTGTCGAAGAAGAGCTGGGTGATCAGGAAGTTTGCTCCCGCCTCGACCTTCTGCTTCATGTATCGAAACTCATGTTCGAGATCCGGGCTCTCTGGATGCTTCTCGGCGCTGCACGCGGCGCCGATGCCCAGCCGGTAACCGTTGCCGCGCACGAATGCCACGAGGTCGCTTCCATGCGCAAGCTCGGGATCCACCGGTTCAAACGGCTGTCCGGGCGCAGGCGGATCCCCACGCAGGGCGAGTACATTGGCGACGCCCTCACGCTCCATCCAGTTGAGTATCCGTCGCGTTTCGTCGCGCGCGTTGGCACATGTAAGGTGGGCCATCGATTCGATGTGGTACTGGCGCTTGATACGCGTCACGAGCTCGAGTGTCTTTTCGCCGGTGCGCACGCGATATGTCACCGACACCCAGTCAGGCGCGTGGCCCGCCAGCGCAGCGACAGTGCGTTCGAGAATCCCCACCTCATCTTCGTCTCGAGGCGCCATGAACTCGAAGGACACGGTGGGCCGCCCGCGGTTGAGCAGGTCAGCAATGCGCATTGGCCCGAAGCCTACCGCAGGAGGCGGACATCGCCGACGCGGCGCGTCACCTTGGCGCCGTCGAGGTATTCCAGCAGCGCGAGCATCGGACGGCGGCTGGCACCCAATCGATCGCGAAGCTGCGCGACGCTAACCGACCCTGTGCCGGCGATGAGCTCCTTCACCGCCACGACGCCCTGCTCGTACGCATCGCGGGTGAATGCGACGTCGTCGCTGAGGCGCACGATTTCGCCGCGCTGAGCGAGCGCGCGAACCATCTCCGCGCTGGCCCCCGCGGTGCGCATCGCCTCAGGCAGCGACGGCGGCGAGAACGGCTGCGTTGACAGCAGCTCGACCAGGCGCATGGCAGGACCGTCGGAGGCCGCCTCAACGACCTTGTGGGTGGGCGCGGCCACCTCGCCCTGGCGATCTTCGATCCTCCCCTCGTCTGCGAGACCTTTCAGCACCGGCTGGAAGGCCGCGGGCTGAATGCCCAACCTGCTCCTCAGCTCCTCCCGGGGCATGCCGCGGCGCAGCGGATGCGCGCGGTGGTACGCATCGAGCTCGCCAATGGCGCGATCGGCGATGGCCGCCCAGGCCTCCTCGGCAAAGATCCACTCTCCAGAACGGCGCGCGCGCAGCCGGGAAACATCTGCGTCGGTCGCCATCGTGGCCTTGAGCAGCGCTTTCACGGCGACGCCACGTGGGTACTTGTGCAGCTCTTCTTGTAGAACGTCTCCGGCTGCACGCCGCTCGAGCGATGCGCGCACCGCGGCATCGTGGCGTGGATGCTTGCGCGGCGCGACGTCATTGAGCTGGCCGCCCGCGATGGTCATCGATGGGCTGGGGATACGGAGGATGAAACGATCGCTGTTGGCGGCAGCGATGGGGCGGTCCAGGTACAGCTGCACCCATCCGTCCGCGCCGGGCTCGATAGCGCCGCCCTCGAGCAGGATCGCGCGGCAGCCGACCTCGACCGTGCCGGTGTGGAGGAGCAGCTCGGCGCCATGCCGCAGCCCTCTCGGCGCTGATGCCAGCACATGCACGCGCGCGTCGACGCGTCGTGTCGCCGCCAGTACGTCGGGCCGCGCCAGCACGTCCCCGCGATGGAGGTCGTCCTTTTCGACGCCGATGAGATTGGCGGCCACACGATTGCCCGGCGTCGCCGTGTCGACCTTCTCGTTGTGCTGCTGCAGGCCCCGCACGCGCACGGTGGCTCCGCCGGGCAGCACCTGCAACTCGTCGCCGGCGGAGATCGCCCCATCGACCAGGGTGCCCGTCACGACTGTGCCGAATCCGCTCATGGTGAAGACCCGATCGATCGGCAGCCGCGGCCGCCCGATATCGGCTCGCGATTCGACCCGATCGAAGATCGCCTCGAGGCTTCCGGTCAGCTCGCCGAGACCTTTTCCCGTTACGGCTGAAACACCGATGAGCGGCGCGCCCCGCAAAGAGGTGTGCTCGAGCGCCTCGCGCACCTCGCCCTCGACGAGCTCGTACCAGACCTCGTCGACCAGGTCCACCTTCGTCAACGCGACTATTCCGTAGCGCACGTCGAGGAGGTCGATGATGTCCAGATGCTCGCGCGTCTGGGGCATGACGCCCTCGTCCGCGGCCACGACCAGCATCACCGCGTCGATCCCGTGCGCGCCCGCAAGCATGTTGCGGATGAAGCGCGCGTGTCCAGGAACGTCGACCACGCCGATCTCCAGTCCGCTCGGCAGCCGCATGTGGGCGAAGCCGAGGTCGATGGTCATGCCGCGGCGCTTTTCCTCGGCGAGGCGGTCCGGGTCGATCCCGGTCAGCGCCGTGACGAGCGTCGACTTGCCGTGGTCGATGTGCCCCGCGGTGCCTAGGATCACCTGAGTACGCTCTTGACCGCCGCCTCCACCGCATCGAGGAGCTGCTCGTCCTCACCCTTCAAAACCGTCCGTGGGTCCAGGCAGCACACATCTTTCTCGATGCGCGCGATCACGGGCGGCTCGCCGCGCCGAAGAGCGGTCGCCAGCCGGGACGCCGGGCCGGCCAGGGCGAGCAGCATGGTCGGCAGGGCGTGGCCGGGAAGGGACCCGCCGCCGGCGGCCGAATCGCCTGGCGTAAGCGTGGCCCGCACGCCCCGCTCTTCGAGCTTGACCGACCACAGGCCGGCGCGCCTTTTGATCTCCGCGATCTGGGTCCGCAACATGCGCTCCACCGGAATGTCTTCGAGGTGGCCTGCCAGGCGCTGGCGCAAAGTGGCCTCGAGCGCCGCCAGGGTCAGCTTGTCGATGCGGACGGCCCGCGCCAGCGGATGCCGCGCGAGCTTGCGCACCGCGGCGATTCCCTTTGGACTGCGCGCGAGGATGACGCCTGCTTGCGGGCCGCCCAGCAGCTTGTCCCCGGAAAAGGTGACGACGTCCGCCATGCGCAGCGATTCGCCCACGGTGGGTTCGTCTGCGATCGGCTCCGCCGCACCACTGCCGAGGTCGTCAATGAGAAGCACGTCGTGCACGCGCGCAACCGCCTCCATCTCCGTGAGCGACACCGACTCCGTGAACCCCGACACCCGGTAGTTGGAGGTGTGCACGCGTAGGAGCGCGGCCGTTCGCGGTGTGATCGCCTCCTCGTAGTCCGCCGCTCGCGTGCGGTTGGTGGTTCCGACCTCGACCATCCGCGCGCCCGACAGGCGCATCACATCCGGCATTCGGAACGAGCCCCCGATCTCGACCAGCTGGCCGCGTGAAACGATCACCTCTTTTCCCTTGCACAGCGCCGTCAGGGCGAGCAGGATCGCGGCCGCATTGTTGTTCACGACCAGCGCCGCCTCGCAGACGAACAGCCTTGTCAGCAGCCCGCTGAGAAGGTCTGCGCGCTCTCCTCGTTTGCCGGTGGTGAGGTCGAGCTCGACGTTGCTGTAACCGCCCGCCACGGCCAATGCTTCGGTCGCCGACCGCGACAGCGGTGCGCGGCCGAGGTTCGTGTGCAGAATGACGCCGCTCGCGTTGATGACTCGCTGGAGCCGCGGCGCGACGCTCGCCCGGAGGCGCGCCGAGACGCGGCGGCTGCGCTCTTCGTCGTCAAGAACCTCGTCGCCCCGCTCCTCGGCGACCTGCTCACGGATCGCCTCTACGACCCGCACGCGGCCGAACTCCCCGACCATCGCCGCGTAGTGCGGCTGGTTGATGAGCCTGCCTACAGCAGGCAGGGATACAGGGCGTTGAACCTCGGAACGCCGTAACCGATGCATTGCCCTACAGAGATTAGGCTCGCCGGCTGGTAGAAGGGCGTCATCACGATGCTCAGGACCGGAATCCCGATGAACTGGCCGATGAAGTAGACGGCGAATGCGCCCGCCCAGATCTCCCTGCGTCGGACCGAGGCGTTGAAGAAAAACCGCGCATTGCGTGAGCGAAAGATGGTCTCGATGATGTCCCAGCCATCCAGCCCAGGGATCGGCAGCAGCTGGAATGCGAACAGCGACAGGTTGAGAAAAACGATCGCGTAGACGAGGAACGCGAGCAGGCCCGTTGATGCGGTGAGCGATTCGTGTATGCCGATGGCATGGAGGCCTCGCAAGACGAGGCCGAGCGCGATCGCCACCAGGAGGTTTGCGGCGGGACCGCCAAGGGCGTGGACGAGGCGCTGGCGTGTGGTGCTGATGCGGTTTGGCTGCACCGTCACCTTGCGGCCCCAACCGACCAACGCCACGAATACGGCGATGACGCCGATGGGCTCCAGGAAGCGCCTCGGGTTGAGGGTGAAGTAGCCGAAATAGCGGACCGAGCGATCGCCCTGGAAGTACGCCGCCGCAGCGTGCCCCATCTCGTGGACCGGAATCGCGATCAGCAGAGCCGGCACAAGCATCACCGCGGAGAGCAGGAAAGCCGCGAGGCCGCTCACGTACTGGGTGTCACTCGATCGGGATTTTGCCGGCCCGGGTCGGCGTCCGCCGGCGCGATGCAGCCCGTCGCGGCGAGGCCGCGGCGCGGCGACTGCGGCTGCTTGGGCCTGTTGTGACGCGATGTTCGTAGATCAGCATCAGCGCTGTGATCAGCTCGCGCTGCGCGTTGAGCAGGTGCACCTGTGCGGCGGGCGGAACCATGTCCGACAGGAGGTGGCTGACCCGAGTCCCGAGCTCGTTGACCAGCTCGATCAGGCGCTCTCCGTCTCTGCTCATGATGTTTCGCTCCCGCCGCAGGGGGGAGGTCCGGAGAGGTGCTCCAGGCTCATTTCCGCTTCGCCGCAGCGGGCTGCGTGAATCGCACGCGCAGCTCGCCGTCCTGGATGGTCGCGCCGCCGGTGTCGCGCTTGGCGAGGACCCTCGGCAGGGAGATCTCGCGGCGGTAGTTGCCGACGGTCACGTAGAGCTCGCCGTTGTGCCGGCTCAGGTCCACCGCCGAGCGGTCCACGAACGGCACCTTGAGGCTGAGCACGTAGTCGGTTCCCTCCTTGTCGATCCGCTGCGGGTTGGTATGCGCGAAATGCTGGGCCGGGTCCCGCTCGCCGTAGATCGCCGTGGCCATGCGCTCCAGTATCTTGACGCCGACGACCTCGCGGTCGAAGAGCGGCACATTCAGGATTGGTATACCGGCGAACGATTCCTCCACCTCGGCCTCATAGCGCTTGTTGATTCGCTGCCACTTCTTGAACAGCTCGTCATGCACCTCGTCCGGAAGGATGCGGTTCACGATCACCGCGTCGGTGATGTAGCCGAAAAGGCTGAGGTAGCTGAACGCGCGCTTGGCCTCCTTGACGACCATCTTCTCGAGGTTGAGGACGATGCGCACGGTGGTGGTGGCCGGATCCGTGAGCACCTTCCGCATGCCGCCCAGGTCGAGGAGCAGGTCCTTGAGGGACGCGAAGATCTCGTCCGACGGCAGCGGGATCCCCATCATCGGCTGCAAAACCGGCCGGGCCACCCTCATCGCGCGACGCTCCCAGGGATATATCTTGTCGAGCCACCACTTGGCGGCGTCGGGAAACGTGAGCAGCTGCAGCGTCTCGCCGGTGGGCGCGCAGTCGACTATCAGGACGTCGTGCTCTGCGCGCTGGGCATAGTGCTTGATCCACATCAGAGATGCGATCTCGTCCATGCCCGGAGGATTGGCGACCTCGTCTGCGACCACCTCGTCGAGGCCTTGCGTCGCGAACACCTCGACCGCGTACTCGTGCAGCTTCTCCCAGTGTCGCTGCATCTCATGGAGCGACGACACCTCGTGCGCCCACAGGTTGTCTGCAATCGGAGTGAGGTCCGAACCCATCTCCACGTCGAACGAATCACCAAGAGAGTGCGCCGGGTCGGTGCTCATGACGACGGTGCGGTAGCCGGCGCGCGCGCACTGGACGGCCGAGGCCGCGGCAACCGAGGTCTTGCCGACGCCACCCTTGCCCGTGAAGAGGATTACCCGCACGCGCTTGAGTGTACTGGCAGGCAGAGTCCCGGCCCGATTACGCCCCTTGCTGCGAGACCCTTTCGGCGTCCTCGGCCATGTGATTGGAGACGAGCGCCTCGACGTGGCGAAGGATCTGGATGGTGACGTCGGTGTTTTCCTTGATCGCCTTGAGAATTTCGACGTTCTGCACGTCCGCCTTCTCAGCCTCCTCGGCAGCGTGCTCGAGCGTGAGGCGGTCCTTCTGCGCCTGGCGGTTGCCGGCCAGAAGAAGCACGGGGCCGGTGTACGCCGCTTGAACGCTGAAGAGCAGGTTCAAAAGGATGAACGGAAAAGGATCCCACCTGTGAACGAAGCCATACCAGTTGAGCGTGACCCAGGCAGCCACGGCCATGGTCTGGACGACGAGGAAAGTCCATGACCCGATACTGGAAGCAATCTTGTCGGCGAGCATCTCGCCGAAGGTGGCTTCCTCGTGATGGATGACGTTGACCGGGTGCTTGTGGTCGTCCGCCTTCAACTTTCGGGTGCGAAGGATGTGCTTGAGCGCCGCCTGGCCCGACCCGCTTGTGCGTAACGACATGTCGAGCCGAACTCTAGCTTTCCGATCGCGGGCTTGTGACCCACTTAAGCGGCCTTTCGTCAGGCCGTCGGTCTACTTGACCAGCTGAGGGACGACGAACGAACCCACCGTCAGGAGCACGACCATCGCCGCTCCGACCACGGCCAGTCGGACGAGGTCGCGGGTGAAGTAGGGCACGCGATCCAGCGGGATCGACGGGTCGCCCGACTGCACCACCATCCGACCTCGCGGCCCCCTGACGACCTGGTTGCGAGCGCCCAGCGAGAGCTCGACCGCACGTACGGTGG
The DNA here is from genome assembly GCA_035636885.1 of Candidatus Nitrosopolaris sp. GTDB lineage: Bacteria > Chloroflexota > Dormibacteria > Dormibacterales > Dormibacteraceae > UBA10449. The sequence continues at coordinate 11,065 of DASPYG010000072.1, read as the reverse complement.
CCTGGTCGCCGCCGACTCGCGCTTGTGACACCGAGCGTGTGGCGATGGCCGTTCCGGCGGCTCCCACCGCCCCGGCGCCGGAGACGCGGACGGGCTGGCGGTATCGGTTGCGGCCCTTCTTGCGGCCCTTCTTGCTCATGGAGCTAACAAGTTTAGGAGGTTCTACTCAGCTGCCCGAGAAGTGGAACCTCCCCACCGCCCGGCTCGCTGCGCGAGCGGGGCCACCTCCCCACAAGTGGGGAGGGAGTGCACCTCTTGACAGGTTGGCTCGTTTGTAGGGCAGGCAGGCGGTGGGGGGAGCCGTTTCGGGAGCGTGGGGTGCGACCTGAAGGGTGTACCGCCTGCCTGCTGTTGGGCCGTGGGACTCAACCGAGAAGGACGTTGGCTACGATATGTTGTGTCCCGGGTGGAGTTATAACGCTGAATGTAGGTGCTGTCAAGCCTTTACACGCCGCCGAGGGATTTCCTGCTCAGACGGTCTGTGGTTGCACCCGGAGCCGGATCGGACCGAGCAGGATCCAGCCGCCGGCCATGATCGACACCGCGATGCCGGCGTACATGGCCGGCAGAAGTCCCCACGTGCTGCCGATCGCGCCACCGATCAAAGCACCGATGGGTATCGTGCCCCAGATCACCGTCCGCACGGTGGCGTTCATCCTTCCCTGAACGCGGTCTGGCGTGATCGCCTGGCGGAGGCTCACCTGGTTGATGTTGTAGACAGGGCCGGTGATGCTCCCGAAAAACGCCGAGAGCAGCAGCAGCGGAATCGCGAACCCCAGTTGAGCGAAGGGCACCAGCGCCATCGAGAGGCCGCCGGCGACGATCGTCACAAACAACGTTGGCCCGAGGCCGAGTCGACGAGCAAACCATGTCGCGCTGAGGGCGCCCAGCAGTCCGCCAACCGCACCCACACCAAAGATCACTCCAATCAAGCCAGGGCTCAGATGCAGCACTCGGTAAGCGAAGATCAGGTAGACCGCCTGGAAAATGTTCGAGCCCAGGTTCGATGTCGAGGTGCTGCCCGCGATCTTCCAGATGGTGGGGTTGCCGAAAACGAAACGGATGCCCTCCCACATCTCCGACCAGAAGCCTCGGCGCCCCAACTCAGATGCCGGCTGAGGCTCTGGCTCGGGCCGGCGTATCCACCACAGCGACAGCACCGAGACCAGGAACGATGCGGCATCGAACGCCACCGCTCGCGCCGCTCCAAAGAGCTGGATGAGAAAGCCGGCCAGCGCCGGCCCCGCCATCTGCGCCACCGAGCCGCTGACCTGAAGCTTGCTGTTGCCCTCGACGAGATCGGCACGCGAAATGAGTGCAGGCAGATACGACTGGTAGGCGACGTCGAAGAAGACCGTACCCACGCCGGTGACGAGGGCAACCACGTACAGCTGCGGCATCGCGAGCGCATTGAACGCGTAAGCGATCGGCACGCTGGCGAGGGCTGTCATCCGCGCCAGGTCGCACGCGATCATGATCGGCCGCCGGCGCAGCCTGTCCGCGTAAACACCGGCGACCAGGCCGAGGGTTGGAAAGGCGAGGAATTCGCACGCCGTGAGCAAACCGACCTGGAACGGCGTGGCGCCGAGCAAGAGAATCGCGACGGTCGGCAGCGCAAGTTGGCTGACCTGGCTGCCGAGCTCGCTGATCGACTGCCCGCCCCAGAGCTTCAGGAACTCGCCGTCGCGCCACAGCTTCCCTTTCAACATCGCCGCGTAATGATGAAGGGCGTCGACGGACAGCCTCAGACCTCGGTGGTCAGCTCCGCATACTCCTCTTCACTTATGAGGTCCTCGAGCTCAGCGGGGTCTTCGATGCGTACGCGCAAAAGCCATCCCGACCCATACGGCTCGCCGTTCACGATGTCCGGGTTCTCGAGGGCCTCGCCGTTGACCTCGATCACCTCGCCGCTGATGGGTGCCTCGATTGGCGATGACGACTCCTCAGACTCGACATGCCCCATTCGCCGCTTCGCCCGCAGCACATCCCCGAGGTCAGGCAGCTCGAGAGACGTTATCTCCCCCATCTGATCCTGGAGGTAGTCGCTCAGCCCCAGCACCGCATCGCCGTCCTCGACCCTCACCCAGATGTGAGCGGAGCTGAACCGGATTTGGGACATGCGTAAATGATGGGGCAGCAACTGGTGCGCTGACGACCCCCACCAGCCGGTTCGCAAGTCCCCAACCGTGGCGGTCGTTAGACCGGTAATGCGATGGGTGATGCTCGTGGTAATTCTGGCTGTCCTGGTCTACCTGGGCAACATGCTCTGGACGTCGTTCTTCGGGGGAAGCTCACTCTTTTAATAAGGCCTACCGACCGACCCTGAAGAACACGACGTCGCCGTCCTTGACCAGGTACTCGCGTCCCTCGACGCGCAGCTTTCCCGCGGCTCGGAGCGCCTCCATCGATCCCGCGGCGACGAGCTCGTCGACGGAGGTCACCTCGGCGCGGATGAAGTGTTTCTCGAAATCCGTGTGGATCTTACTGGCAGCGACCGGCGCGGGCGCGTCGCGTTCGCACGGCCACGCCCGGACCTCCGGCTCGCCCGCCGTGAAGTAGGTGATGAGCCCGCCGGCCTCCCACACCGCCCTGGCGATGCGGCCGAGCCCGGATTCGTCGATGCCGTAACCGGCGCGCATCTCGGCCTGCTCGCTCGCTTCCAGCTCACCAAGCTCCGCTTCCAATCGCGCTGACAGCACGATCGCCGGCGCCTGCTCGCCCGCGGCGAGCTCTCGAACCTTGGTCGCCGGGTCTCCTCCATTGGGGAGGAGCTCGTCGGCCGTGTTCGCGACGTAAACCGCAGGCTTGAGCGTCACCGGGAAGACGCCCTTGAGGAGGTCCCGCTGCTCCCGTTCCGTCGCAAGCGTTCGCAATTGCTGACCTGCATCGAGGTGCGCCTTCGCAAGCTGCAGCACCTCGTTCTCCGCGGTCGCATCCTTCTTGCCGGCGCGCACCTCTTTGGCCACCGCCTCCAGACGCCGCTCGACCGATGCGAGGTCGGCGAGGACGAGGTCGAGCGCGAACTCTTCGAGCTCGGCGGCGGGCTGCGGCTCGGGCCCGAAGCAGCGTGCAACCTTCACCAGGACGTCGGCCTGCCTCGCAAACGCGACGCGCTGGGCCCGGCTGCCAGGCGGCGTGTCCTCGACCCGAACCTGGGCCGGCGTGACCTTCTGCGGCTTGACCGCATCAGCCAGCCGCTGCAGGCGCTCGTCCGGCACGTCGACCATGCCGACGCCATCCGCGCCACGCCCAGCGGTGAGCGCTTTGAACAGCGTGGTCTTGCCCGACCCGGCCGGGCCGACTATCGCGACGTTGACCGGCAACTACGCCTTGTCCAGTTCGAAGGTCTTGTGAAGAGTTCGGACGCCCTTCTCGACCTGGTCGCGAGAGACCAGGCAGGTGATGCGGATCTCGGACGTGCTGATCATCTCGATGTTGATACCGGCGTCGGCCAGGGCGCGAAACATTCGGCCCGCAATGCCCGGAGTGCCGAGCATGCCCGTACCGACGATCGAGAGCTTGGCGATGCCGCCCGCGGACGAGACCCTCGTCGCGCCCACCGTCTTCGCCGCGGCTTTGACCAGCTTCTCGGCGGCCTTCCGGTCCGACTCCGCCACCGAGAACGTGAGGTCGGTGTGACCGGAGCGTCCGATGTTCTGCACGATGACATCGACCGAGATTCCGGCCTTGCCGAGCGGTTCGAAGATGGCGGCCGCGACGCCCGGACGATCGGCGACGCCGATGACCGTGATCTTCGCCACGTTGGATTCCTGCGCGATGCCGCGCACTCGCTGCCTGTCTTCCATCGGCACCTTGGCGACGATCATCGTACCCACGCCGTCGTGGAAGCTCGACCGCACGTGGATGGGCACGTCGTACAGCTCGCCGATCTCGACCGCGCGCGGATGTATCACACGCGCGCCGACCGCGGCCAGCTCGAGCATCTCGTCGTAGCCGATATGCGTGAGCTTGCGAGCAGATTTCACAATGCGCGGGTCGGCGGTGAAGATGCCGTCGACGTCGGTGAAAATCTCGCACGCGTCAGCCTTGAGCGCGGCAGCGAGAGCCACCGCGGTGGTGTCGGACCCACCACGCCCGAGCGTGGTCACCTCGAGGTCCTCGGTGACTCCCTGGAATCCCGCCACCACCGGCACCTTGCCTTCGCGCAGCGCCTCGAGGATGCGATCGGGTCTGATGTCGTGGATGCGCGCGCGCGAATGATGCGCGCTCGTGCGCACGCCCGCCTGCAGGCCGGAGAGCGAAACCGCCGGGACCCCCATGCCCTCCAGGCACATCGCCACCAGCGGCGCCGTGATCGTCTCGCCGTTGGCGACGAGCATGTCGAGCTCGCGCGCGGGCGGTTCGGGGTTGACGCTCTGCGCGAGCGCGATGAGGCGGTCGGTGGTATGGGCCATTGCGGAGACGACGGCGACCACCTGCTCGCCGTTGGCGACCGTGTTTGCGATGCGCCGGCTCACGCGCCGGATCCGAGCGGCGGTCCCTACCGAGGTCCCGCCGTACTTCTGAACGATCACAGGGTCCTGAACATCCCCTTGTCCGTGACGCGCGTGACCATCGGCTTGCCGTGATGCGGCGCCGCGGCCGCCATGGCCTTGGCGATGCGGAGCGCTTGCGAGCTTGCGCAGAAGGCGAAGACGCTCGGGCCGGCGCCGCAGATAGCCGCGCCGTATGCGCCGGCTTTCTCCGCCGCATCCATGACGTCCTGCGTCCACGGGTAGAGGTGAAGGCGGTGCGGCTGATGAAGGCGATCGCGAAGCGCCTGGTCGAGCAGGGTCGGGCGCTTGGCCGTGATCGCCCGCACGAGCAGCGCCGTACGCGCGGCGGTGTAGACGGCCGAGTCCAGCGGAACAGATTCGGGCAGCACGGCGCGCGCCTTTTCGGTCGCCACCGGAGCGTGGCCGACGAACACCGCGAGTCCCCAACCGGGGTTGGGCAGGCGCTCGTCGAACTGCTCGGTGACGATGCGAATGCCCCCCGCCGCCGAAGCCGCGACGTTGTCCAGGTGACCTTCGTCTGCGCCGGCATCGATGACGTGGCTCTTCACGTCCCACGGGCTGTTGAGCGCGGAGGCGGCCAGCCGGGCGGCCGCGCTGCTGCCAAGGCCGACCCCGAGTGGGATCTCGCTGCGGACGCGGCCTCTCATGCTCAGCCGCGTGAACGGGTTCTCGTGCGCGGCGAGGTATTCGGCTCCTTCGCCTTCGAAGTCCCATGACGGATGCTCCGCCACCTCCGCCTCGACCTCGAGCCACAGATCGATGGCCATGGCCATGCAGTCGAAGCCGGGGCCGATGTTGGCGATGGAGCCGGGTACGCGGACGCGCAAGTCAGTTACAACGCTCCATCACAGCTTCAAGACCTTAGCGAGTGTACGGGCATCACCATCGAGTTCGATCGGCGGCTCGACATTCTTCAGCGCAGCGTCCGGATCCTTGAGGCCAGAGCCGGTGAGCACGACCACGGTGGTCGAATCCTTCTCGATCTTTCCTTCCAGCACGAGCCGGAAGAGAAGGGCGAGGGGCGCCGCCGATGCGGGTTCCGCGAACAGTCCCTCGGTGTTGGCCAGGCGGATCTGGGCCGCGAGGATCTCGGTGTCGGTGACGGCGGCGATGAGGCCGCCGGACTCGTCGCGGGCGCTGGTCGCCCCCTCCCACGACGCGGGGTTGCCGATGCGGATCGCGGATGCGACCGTGCGCGGGTTGGCGATCGGATGCCCGGTCACGATCGGCGCCGCACCCTCGGCCTGCGCGCCGACCATGCGCGGCAGACGGGTGGACTTGCCGGCGGCGTGGTATTCGCGAAAGCCCTTCCAGTACGCGGTGATGTTGCCGGCGTTTCCGACCGGAAGGAGAAGGTAGTCCGGCGCGTCGCCGAGCACGTCGACGACCTCGAACGCCGCCGTCTTCTGCCCCTGCAGGCGGTCGGGGTTGACTGAGTTCATCAGCGCCACCGGGTAGCGGTTCGCGAGGTCGCGCACCGCATCGAGCGCAGTGTCGAAGGTGCCTTTGAGCGCTACCACCTTGGCTCCGTACATGAGCGCCTGCGAGAGCTTGTTCATCGCGATCTCGCCGGATGGCACGACGACGATGGCGCGAACCCCGGTGCGAGCGGCGTACGCGGCCATCGATGCGGAGGTGTTTCCTGTCGATGCGCAGACGAGGACGCGACTGCCCGCCTCGAGCGCCTTCGCGACCGCCACGACCATGCCCCGATCCTTGAACGAACCGGTCGGATTGAGGCCCTCGTACTTGAAGAAGAGGCGGCTGAGGCCGAGCGCGCGCCCGATGTTTCGGCTGGGCACCAGGGGAGTCGAGCCCTCGTGAAGGTCGACCTCAGGAGTCGACGGTCCGATGGGAAGGTAGTCGCGGTAACGAGCAATCACGCCCATCTAAGCGGGACGCCTCTGAGACACTTATTAAAAGACGCGCAGGAAGGAGGACACCGCGTGCACCGGCGGCAGCTTTGCAATCCGGTCCCGCGCCTTCTGCAAGCTGGCGTCAGGCGCCGGATGCGTCGTCACGACCAGCTCCGCCGTCTGCTCGTCCACCCACGCGTCCTTCTGTATGAGGCTGGAGATGCTCACCCCCTCTTCCGCAAACACCTGGCCGAGGGCGGCGAGCACGCCGGTGCGATCGTCGACGCGCACGCGGTAATAAGCGCGCGTCTTTACCTCCCCCATCGGGATCACACCGATGCGGTCGTCAAAGCTGAACGACGGCCGGCTCTGCACACCACGCCGGATCGACCGGGCGAGGTCGATCAGGTCACCGACCACCGCCGAGGCTGTCGGCCGGCCGCCGGCGCCCTGTCCCACGAGCAGCACCTGGCCGACCAGGTCGCCTTCGACGAAGACTGCGTTGCTGGCGCCTTCGACCTGGGCCAGCGGATGGTCGAGCGCGACCATCGCCGGGTGCACACGCGCCTCCACGCGGCCGGGGTGGCGCTGCGTGTGCGCGATCAGCTTGATTGCGTACCCGAGCTCTCGCGCATATCGGAAGTCGACGGGCTGCACATGCTCGATGCCTTCGCGATAGATGTCGTCCGGCCGGATCTTGATCTCATAAGCGATGGATCCGAGGATCGCTAGCTTGTAGGTGGCGTCGAATCCTCCGACGTCGTCGGTGGGATCCGCCTCGGCGAAACCGGCGGCCTGAGCTTCGCGGACGGCTTCGTCGAGCGAAAGCCCGCTGGTGGCCATCCGGCCGAGCACGTAATTGGTCGTGCCGTTGATGACCGCCGACACACGCTCGATGCGATTGGCCTGGAGGTCGGTCCGGAAAGTGCTGATCAGAGGGATGCCGCCACCGACCGCGGCCTCGAAGTACACGTCCACGTTGCGCTCGGCGGCAAGGTCCAATAGCTGTGGCCCGTGTTTCGCCATCACGACCTTGTTGGCCGTGACGACGTGCTTGCCTGCGCGGATCGCCCGCTCGAGGTAACCCCGCATGGGCTCGTCGCCGCCGGCGACCTCGACCAGGATCTGGATCGAGGGGTCGTCGACCAGCTCATCCGGGTCTGCGGTCAGCAAATCGCGCGCCACTGTCACCGCCCGCGGCTTCTTGACGTCGCGTACCAGGACGCGGCGCAGGCACAGCTCGATGCCCGCCCGGCGGGCGAGCTGCGGCTGCCACGTGAGCAATCGATCGGCCACCTGGCCGCCCACGGTGCCCAGGCCGATGAGCCCGACGTTCAATATCCCGGCCATAGGGTGTGTATTCTCCCCGCCGTGACCCTGGTGTTGCGTGAAGCGGACGTCCGGCAGGTCGTGGACATGGATGCTGTGATCGCGGCCGTGGACCGCGCCATGCACGAGCTGGGCGAGGGGACGGCTCAGAACGAGGCCCGCCGCAGGGCTTTTGCCCCGGGCGGCCTCCTCAACGTGATGTTCGCGTCGTACCCGGGCGGTGGCTGCACCGGGCTGAAGGCCTACACGGTCACCGCCGGTAAGGTCCGCTTCCTCGTCGCCACGTTCGCACTCGATGGCAGCCTCCAGGCGCTGATCGAGGCCGATTACTTGGGGGCCTACCGCACGGGGGCGGCAAGTGCGGTGGCGGCTAGGGCGCTGAGGCCACGCGCGCCGGTGGTGGTGGCGTTGATCGGCGCCGGGTACCAGGCGACGACACAGGCGCTCGCGCTATCGCGCGTTTGCGAGATCACCGAGCTGCGCGTTTTCGGCCGCAACCCTGAGAAGCGAGCCGCCTTCGCGCGTGACCGCCAGGCCGCCCTTGGCATCCGCGTCACCGCCGCCGAATCCGCCGAGGCCGCGGTTCGTGGAGCTGACATCGTCGTCACGATGACCACCAGCGCCGAGCCGGTCCTCGAGGCGGTCTGGGTGAAGCCCGACGCCCTGGTGATTTGCGCCGGGTCCAACTTTCCAAGCAAGATGGAGATTCCGACCGACCTGGTCGCCATCGCCCAGAGCGTCATCGTCGACCAGCTGGGCGCCGCGCAGCTGGAGAGTGGCGACCTACTCCTGGCGAAGGCGGCCGGCTTGTTCGACTGGGACCGCGCCACCGAGCTCGGCTCAGTTCTCACCGGCAAGTGGCGGCCGCCCGCGGAGCCGGGCATCACCCTGTTCGAGTCGCACGGCCTGGCGATCTGGGACCTGGCCGCCGCCTCGACGGTCCTCCCCGCTGCCCGAGAAAAGGGCCTGGGCGAAGAGGTGGCTTTCTTCTCGGGCTAGTGCAGGGTCGCGTTGACCGGCTGGGGCCCGAGGGCGCCGATCTGGAGCGCCGAGCCGATCAGGAACGCCGCCAGCACGATCACGACCAGGGCGGCGCTCGCGGCTGTGTAGAGGAGCCATGGCGGCGGTCCCGAACCGGCGAGGCGGATGAGCACATCCGACCAGTCGGGACCGCGCCGAGGCTTCCATGTCTCGACCGTGGACCGGATCATCCGGCCCAGGTCGGCTTCCGAGGGCGTACGAAACCCTTCCTGTGTGGGTTTATCTTCCACGTAGGGCACCTTCACTAGTCGAACGCTCCGGTCCGAGATCCTGATCGCTCCCTATCGATTTCCTCATGATCGCCACCGCCTTGGCGATCCTGGAGGCGACCGTCCCCGGCGGCACGCCGAGCACGGAGGCGATCTCCTCGCGGGTGAGACCGTCGTAGTAATGGAGCACGATCGCGGCCCTGAGCTTGGGGCTGAGCGCGGTCATGGCCTTGGTCACGACGTCGCGGGCTTCGGCGCGGTCGTAGTCGCGGCGGTCGGGTGCCATGTAGAGGCGAGCCGGCAGCACCCGGGCCAGCTTCTGGCGGCGAAGGTACGAGATGGCCAGGTTGATGCCGATCCGCCGCAGCCAGGCGCCAGGCGGCGCAGTTGGCGTGTAGCGATGGCGGGCGCGGTAGGCGCGGACGAAGGTTTCCTGGGTGAGGTCCTCGGCGGCGGGGCCGTCCAGGACGACACCTCGGATGGAGCGGTAGACCGAGAGGTACTGCTGGTCGTAGAGCTGGCGGAACTCGGTCGCCGGGTCGAGCTCCCTCTCGTCGGTCACGAAGGTAGTTTGATGGCTGGGCAAACGCCGGGCACGGGTTTACGAACGTGTACCCAGCCGTCGGCCGGGCGCATATGTTGCCTGACGACCACCTTGGCCCGAATGACGATATCGCCGGCCGGCAGATCCAACCATCTGCGCCCGAATGGCGGGATCCGGTCCGGTGGTGGGCGACCCGGGACTCGAACCCGGATGAGTTACCTCACACGCCCCTCAAACGTGCGCGTCTACCAGTTCCGCCAGCCGCCCGGCTGCGCCGGTGATTCTACCGGGACGATTATTCCTCCGCCATCGCCGGCAGGGTCCGTTATCAGGGATGAATCCGCCGCGCGGGCTGCTTAACTTCGTTCGTCAAATGAGCGCGTGGGTGGCTTCCAACGGTCGGCGGAAGGCCTTCGCGATCACCGTGGTGGCGGTGCTGGTTGTTTCCATCGCCTACGCCCTCATCGTCCGCAACGTGTTGTTGGGCGATCGCGCCACTACCGCCTTCGACGACATCGGAGAGGCGGTGGCCGCGGCTGTTGCCGCCGCCGCGTGTGGATGGGCCGCGACGCGAGCCGCCGGCAGAGAGCGGGTCGGCTGGACGCTGCTGGGCATCTCGGCTGGACTCTGGGCAGCAGGTGAAGTCGTGTGGTCTTACTACGAGGTCGGCCTGAATGTCCCCACGCCCTATCCCTCGCTCGCCGACGCAGGATTCCTTTCGGCCGTTCCTTTTGCCGTCGGTGGCATACGAGCGTTCTGGAGCCCCCCGCGGGGGACGTCGTCGCACTGGCGCGTTTGGTTCGACGGCCTGATCGTCGCCCTGGCCTTGACGTCGACCGCGTGGGCATTCGGGCTGAAGTCGGTATGGCTGTCCAGCAGCAGTACCAAGATTCTTGACCTCGCCTATCCGGTCAGCGACATCCTGATCGGGACGATCCTGATCCTCGCGATCCGGCGTGCAAACCAGCAGCAGGCCGGGAGGATGGTTTTCCTCCTCGCCGGCATCGCCTCATACTCGATCGCCGACAGCGCGTTCGCCTACCTCAACGCCCAGGGCACGTTCGGAGCCGTGGGCAACGTCATCGATACCGGATGGTTTGCGGGCTTCCTGATGATCGGGCTGGCCGCGGTCTATCCTGCGGCCCCACTCAGGCCGGCGACCCAGCAAGCTCCCCTCGATCTCTGGCAGCTCGCCCTGCCTTGGATGACGCTGCTCCTGGCTTCGGCAGGTGACGTGTATTCGTCCCTCTCGGGGCACGATATCGATCTGTTCATGTCGTCCTTGACCGCCGCCCTGGCGATCCTGCTGACGCTGAACATGATCATCGAGCGCAGGGAATTCCTCGAGATGCTGACCGACATCGAGACAGCCCGCTCCACGCTCAACCGTGAATTCAAGACGGCGTTGACAGGGATCCAGCGCCTGAGCGAGCAGGTGAATGAAGCGGATCGTGCGTACGACGCGGACGTGCGCCGGCTGGCAGCTGACATCCACCTCCAGGCCGAGCGCCTCGATCGCATGGTCGAGGGGATGCTCTAGGAGGACCCCCGAGGCCGCGGCGCCGCGCG
>DASPYG010000071.1:0-9684 GCA_035636885.1 Candidatus Nitrosopolaris sp. | reverse complement strand
CATCATCAGATCGACAAGCGTCGACCCGCTCGTCCGAGCCAGTGCCGATGCGAATCCCATCCCGTTCTCGGCGGTGCGCGCCACCTCGGCCCGCGTGCTCGCCTGCCCATGTTTTTGCGTCGGAGCTGCGATCGGAGCAGGGTCCCGTTCGACGGCGCTTTTCACGCGAGAATCATCCAGATCGCCGTCCGGGCCGAATTCGCCACGATCAACCCAAACCTACCAACGAGCTCAGCATTGAGTACCGCTCGACCAGGCGCAACAGGTTAGGAGGTACAGTTCAATGCCTCAACAGGCCGCGGCCGTGCTCCCCAAACAAACCGGTCGTGAGGTTGACCAACGGGGGGATCTTTGCCTCCTTAGACCTTTGATGGTGGCGATTGACGACGACCAGTCCCGGCTGATTAGACCGTGAAGCCGCGTAGCGACACAAACTGGACCGGCAGGTCGTTAACATTGCCTTTGTCGATTCCGCGAATTCCAGACTCCGGCTACCCGAGGTTGGTTCGCGGCATCGTTATTGCTGTAGCCAGTTGTGTACCGGGGTACTTAACTCAGCTTTACCTCGAGTGCAACGGAACTCGTTCTGAACTCGTCCTCATCTTCAACTCTTCCTCTACTCCCCCACTACAGTGTTCCAGTGCCGACTGGATCAGCGGCCCCTATTTTGGGGGTCGCGGGCACCTGAATTTCAATTCGACTTGAACCGGACTTCGCCTGGTCCTCAGCTCCTCCTCAACGGAACCCTGTTTATGGAAATGCCGTAATCACCGGCCGGGAAATGCCGCGACCTCCTTCTCGTCCTACCGGGCCTTCGTGTCTGCCTTGGCGCAGGCGAACGTCCCTGTCCTGACCCAGGGACCAGGTTTCTATCGGCCTGGGGACTGAACCGCTCGCCCTGGTCGGCCATATCTGCATTCTGCTTCCAGCGCAGCGGGAATTCGGTGGCAGAGGTGACTTAACAAACTTCACGGAAAGTACTATCCTTACCGCGCCCGACACCAGACGCTTCTCCGTACTTCGGGCACGATCTAGGTCAGACGCCGCGCTGCAGCGCACACGTGTGAGCCAGACCGAACCTAAACACCGTGCGACGAGTAGGGCAGGAGGATCAGAGGATGGCCGACAAGCCCAGGGTGTCACGCAAGGAACACGACCAGACGCCAGAAAGCGGAGTTGCACCCGAGGATCGCCTCGTCTCAGTCGGTGCGATGCATCTACTGTGCGGAACGCGCGCGATCAAGAACGCCAAGTTCTTGCAAAGGACAGCCCCAAGGATTATGCCCAAGCAGGAGCCCTCTGATGGCTTCTCGAGCATTGTTCCGCAGCACCTGCTGGCGCAGCTACACATACCCGGTCGCCGCATGGAGATCCTTCGGGCCGATGTTGATCTTGCCAAGCTCCTTTTGGATGTTACTTTTCCAGCAACCGGCTATATTGCTACCGATCCACTGTTCTCGGGAACACTCCATTTTGTCCGTGTTTTATTCACTACCCCCAACGGCGTTGTCTCGGTCACTGCGGCTGACATTGCCACCGCTGTGAACTATGCGACCCAAGCCTCACGGCCCATTTCAAAGTATGCGGCGCAATATGGGCCAAACAGCGTTGCCATCGATCAAAACGTTCTCGACTACGGTGTCAACCTGACAGGAACTACGTACAACGATCAGACACTGATGGGTTGGGTCAACGATATTCTGGCGAAGAATAATTGGCCCAACAGTGACTGCATTGTGGTTTTGAATCCTCTCGCTGTTGTGAACACCAGTGGCGCGCTGTCGCAGGGTTTTTATGGATATCATGGGCGAGCCAATTCACCGTACATCTTCGTGAATGTTAATGGCCAGAACTTGACGGTGTCGGATGTGCCGTTTCGTTATTCGGGAGCAGTTAGCCATGAGATGGCGGAGATGATTGTTGATCCCTTAGCAAACTTCGTAAATACAGAGGTCTGCGACCCGTGCGGGCCAAACTGCATCAGCACATACCTTCCTTACTTTGACAACGCCGGAGATTACATCACGACTTCGCAGACGCCGCCATATAGTGTTACGTTCCCATTCAACTTCTACATCAATGGGATCGTAAAGCCCGACTACGGCCTAGAGCCGGACGGCAGTTGTCCAAAGACGGACATTGAGTTTGCCTGTAACTACGGGCCAATCATTCGAACCGATGTGGCGCCCGCAGTGGCCGGGGTCGGCAACAGCATTTACCTGTTCCAAAAGAGTGTCGACGGTCGAATCTTCTATAACCGCGCTGTGTTGGGGCAGGCCGGTCTTGGGTGGGCCGTCATGCAGGGCAAGGGTCTAATCAGCTCGGCGCCGTCGGCCAGTGCGGTTGGAACGCACGTGTTCGTGTCAGCCAGGGGGCTCGACGGTGGACTGTACCTGAACCAGGCGGATCTAGACCAAGCTTTCGGCGCGTGGGGTCCGATGATATTTAACACCGACATGGCACCCGCAGTAGCTGGAGTTGGCAACAGTGTGTATTTCTTTGCGAAGCATTTGGATGGCCGTGTCTTTTTTAACCGGGCAGTCTTGGGCCAGGCGGGAATCGGCTGGGCCGAGGTTGAGGGCAACGGCCGGATTACTTCAGCACCGGCGGCGGGCGCCGTCGGAACACACGTTTTCGTCGCTGCAAGAGGACTCGATGGAACTTTGTACCTGAACCAAGCGGACTTGGGGCAACCTTTCAATGACTTCTGGTCTCCGATGGGTTTTGTCTCAGATGTGTCGCCCGCGGTGACGGGGGTTGGTAACAACGTCTATTTCTTCGCTAAGCACTTAGATGGTCGTGTCTTTTACAACAAGGCCGTTTTGGGCCAGGACGGAGTGGGCTGGGCCGAGGTTGAGGGCAATGGTCGTCTTATATCCGCACCTGCAGCAGGCGCGGTCGGAACGCACGTCTTCGTCGCCGGTCGCGGGCTCGATGGGCAGCTGTACGTTAACCAAGCGGATCAAGGGAAGCCGTTCAGTCAATGGCTTACCTCAACCTGACGGCTTCCGTGAGTGTTCCGGCGATGCTGTAGGCACACTCTGCCGAGCGAGGCCGCTTGCATCGATGAGGTGCGAGGTTCAGAAAGTCGGTCGAACTCGAGGGGGTGTCTCCGGTGGGTCGGAGCGGGGGGTGGGGGAGCCCGCTAACCTGATGGGCCAGAGTGCTCGCCTCGACCTGGCGCGGGGCGGGCCGCAACCTGTGCAGTAAACCCTCGAGTGTCGCTTCGGCTCGGCGCCTCCGAGCCGGCAAGGCGTAAACCTCCTGCCTGGTCCAACCTCCTCGCAAACCGGTTTCGAAGCCCGTCAGAGTGCCGTTCCAGCTACTAACACGCCAAGACGCGTGCACGGACCCCTGTCAGCGGAGCCGTGAGGGCGCGCGGGCCGATTCCCGGCAAATTCGGCCGACTTATGCCTTTCAGCCTTCCAGTCATTCATCTGGATGATCGCGCGACTGGACGAATCACGCTTGCGGTCCCGACGCCTGAGGGCCAATTGGTCGCCGCCGGTATCGCGTCCGCCATCGGGGACGTGGCAAAGCGTTTCTTGAGTCCCCGTGAAGAAGATCGCGTCCAAGAGGTCATGCGGCTCGCCTCTGAAAGGATCAGAGACACTAAGAAGTCCGGTACGAAACCACGAGCTGATCTGGAACCGGGAATGCTTGAGGAGCTTGCCGAGGGAACGCTCTTGGCTGCCAAAGACACCTATGAAAAGAAAGCTGCCGTTCCTTGCGACCCTGCTCTCCAACGCGTATTTCTTCTCCACTCCGGTCCCGAACCTGCTCGGCGCGCTTCACGCTGCCGAAGAGTTGACCTATCGGCAGTTATGCATCTTGGCAGCGGTGTGGCCCCTCAATCCCTGGGACGGACCGGCGCTTGCCGACCGGACGCTTAACGACCTACTTGCGGTCCGACCGATGACGGAGGATATCCAGGGCATCGTCTTCGATGTGGTTGCCCTTGTCCAGCAGCACCTCGTCATGCCCTTTCGCAAGGGTCAGTACATCGCCGGCGTCACGATGGCTGAGTTGGTTCCCGCTGAGCTGCGACAAACGTATCCGGGGCGGCTGATCTTCGTCGGCATGAAACTCGCGGACATTCCGGCCGAGGATCGAGACGAAATCCTTCGCGTCCTAGGCGCAAATGGTGTCGCGCCGAGCAAGCAGCCGTAGCGCGAATGTTCGATAGCCGGAGCGCCATCCGCCTGATCCGCGAGCGGCGCTGTCCGTGCGAACCGTGCGCGGGAACGCTGACCGATCCCTCACGGTCGAAAGGCGGCTGGGGATTCTGCCGAACATGCGGGTGTGCCTGGCAGGTCTCAGCGCCCGATGGTCACGAGTACGCGGCCACCGTGCCGTCGGAGATCCATCGACCGCCGCCATCGCCACCACGTGAGCCGCTGGCTGATGCCAGGCACCAGTAACGGTGCGCGGTTCCGCTTTTGTTCAACTCTCCCACCACAGTATTTCCAGTGCGGACTCCCCAGACCGCCGAATTTTGAGGCTTGTGAACCTCTGGACTTTAATTCGACTTGAACTCGACTACCACTCCTCTTCAACTCTTCTTTAACGGAACCCTGTTTCTGGAAATGCCGTATCCTCTGGCCAGGAAATGCCGCGAGCTGCCGCTCGTGCTATAGGGGCCGGACGACCTCGATTCCATGTAGACCGACCCTCCCCGGCTCAGAACGTTAGCCACGGCGGCGTGGCACTCCGCGACCGGTGCGACGTCCAGCTTCCGGTCCCGCTGCATTTCGACGCGCCCGCTCCTGTATGTCTGCGCAGACGATCGTCGCAGGGAGGTCAGGCGGCGACGCCGGGCTCGTCGGCGAGGAAAGCAGCCATCTCGGCGGCGGGGACCGGCTTGCTGAAATAGAAGCCCTGGCCGAGGTCGCAGTGGAGTTTCTTGAGCTCGTCGAGCTGGTCTGACCGCTCGATTCCTTCCGCCACCACCTCCAGGTGAAGCGTCTGCCCCATGCGCATGATGGTGGCGACCAGGGGCTCGCCCTCGGCGCTGTCGAGCGCGTTCACGAAGGAGCGGTCGATCTTGAGGCTGTCGACTGGGAACTGGCGGAGGTAACTCAGCGACGAGTAGCCGGTACCAAAGTCATCGATCGCCAGGTGGATGCCCAGCGCCCGCAGACCACGGAGAACCTCGAGCGTCGACTCGACGTCGTCCATCAGCACGCTCTCCGTAATCTCCAGGGTCAGCGTGCCGGGTGCCATTCCAGAATCCGCGAGTGCCTGGCGCACGACGTCCATCAGCTTCTGGTCTCGGAGCTGCCGGCCCGAGAGGTTTACGCTCAGGCCCAAGTCCGGGTTGCCCTGCTGCCAGATGCGGACTTGCTGGCACGCTTCCCGCAAGACCCAGCGGCCGATCGGGACGATCGCCCCGGTCTTTTCTGCCAGCGGGATGAACGTCGTCGGGGGGACCACGTTCCGGTGCGGGTGCTGCCAGCGCAGGAGCGCCTCCACCCCGACCGCGCGCCCAGTGTTGAGCGATATGAGCGGCTGATAGACCAGGAAGAACTCCTTCCGGTCGAGCGCCCGCTGCAGCTCCCCCTCCAGCTGGAGCTGGGTGACGACGGCATCGTGCATGGACGGATTGAAGAGCTGGTAGCGAGCCTTGCCCGCGGCCTTCGCCATGTACATAGCGATGTCGGCGTTCCGGAGGAGCGCGTCGGCATCCTCGGGCCCGGACAGCAGCGCAATCCCGATGCTGGCCGACGTGAAGACCTCCTTGTTTTGGAGCACGAACGGCGCCTGGAGGGCGTCGATGATACGCTCAGCCACCCCAACCGCCGCCGTCGCGGCATCCTCGGTATCTTCAAGCAAGATCGCGAACTCATCGCCACCCAGCCGCGCCATGGTGTCGCCGCCGCGCACGTACGGGCCTAGGCGGGTAGCCACCGCGGCAAGGAGTTCGTCCCCGATTCCGTGGCCCAGACTGTCGTTGACCGTCTTGAAGCCGTCAAGGTCGAAGAAGAGGAGGGCAGGTTTCTCCTTACGACGGCCGGCCCGGGCGACGGTCTGCCGCAGGCGGTCTTTGAACAGGGCCCGGTTGGCAATCCCGGTGAGCGAGTCATGAAACGCCTGATGGGCAAGCTGCTCCTCGAGCGCCTTGCGGTCGGTGACGTCGCGGCTGTTGATGACCAGCCCGCGGACCGCGGGCTCCTGGAGGAGGTTGGCAATCGTCATCTCGCAGGAGCGCCAGCTACCGTCCTGATGGCGCCATCGCGCTTCGACCTGGGCGGTAGCGCCCGGCTGCTTCTCCATCTTGTCGAGGAGGGCCAGCAGCTGCCCCCGATCATCCGGATGGAGGAGATCGCCAATGCTTGAGCCGGCCAGAGCTTCGGGCGGGTAAGCGAACATGTGCTGCACCGCCGGACTCTGGTACTGGAGCCGCCGGTCCCCGCCCGCGATGATGATCGCGTCGGCGGAGTTCTGCACCAGCGATCGGAAGCGCTGCTCGCTGTCCTTGAACGCCGCAGTGCGCTCCTCAACTCTGGCCTCCAGGGTGCGAGTCAGGGAGATGTTTTCCATCAGGGTCAAGAACTGCCGCGCCAGGATCAGGACCAGCACCAGCATGCCCGTCCAGATCAAGAACGGATCAAGCGAGCCGGTGCGAATCAGGCGGACGGCGGCGAATACGATGGTCCCCCCAACCACGGCGTAGGGCAGGATCGCCTCCATTCGGCCGGACGACGCGGCGGCGGTCGACTCGTGGCTTTCGATGCCACTCTCGCGGAGGGCGGCCAGCCCGATCAATAGGAATCCGATGATCCAGCCGGCGTCGACCAGGCGTGTGGAGCTGTAGCTGGCGCTCAGCTGGAGATAGGTGAAGGCGCTGTCGGAGACGGTGTTCGCCAGAATGCCCAGCCCGAGCAGCGCCAACGGTACTCGAGAGCGTGCCTGGGCCCGGGGGAGGAAGAAAAGCACGATGGAGCCGGTGACGACGTCGGCCAGCGGATAGGCTAGCCCAATCACCTTCGCGGGCACACTGCCGGCGGCCCCGCTATAGGCCGTCCCTAACGCGGTGGCCCAGCTGACGAAGAGGAGCGCACACGCCGTGATCGTTCCATCCAAAAGGGTGCGCAATTGCGATAGGCTGGCAACCGAGAGCGAGGAGATCAGGACCACGCCGGCGATGGCGAACGGCACGTCGAGCAAGAATCCAGCGTCGGCGAACGACGGGAACGGGACGTCCTGCCGGAGCATGATCTCGTACCACCACCAGATGACGCTCCCCATGCCCCACGAGAAGTTGGAGGCCCCCAGGAGCGCCCATCCCATTCGCCGGCGGCCCTGCCGGCGCGCAGCCGTCCTCCAGCAGACCATTGCAGCCGCTACCGGGACCAGGATGGAAATGCTGTCGTCGACGAGTTTGGCCACGTGGAGGCCGCCCGACTGGAGGCCGATCCACAGCACGGACCCGACGACGATCAGCGCCGCCGCCGAGCAGGCGAGCGCAAACGAGTGTTGTCGGGCCGCCCGAAGCAAGGGGTTCATTACGGCGTCCTCAAGCGCGACGAGCCGGTTACTGAGGCATTGCGAAATAGCGCGTCCTGTACACGACCGTGACGAGGCCGTGACCACGGTGGCCACCAACCTGATGAAATCAACAGCGACCGGGATGTCGAGCCAATGGTCGCCCGGCTGCCGGTGGTCAGCACCGGGGCGGCCGCTTCATGTTTGCCAAACCTCCGTCTAACCAACCTGGATCCTGGGATCTCATCGCCGACGCGTCCGCGAAGAAGGATTCACTCGTGACCATGCCGCAGCATCTCGCGCATGATTCCGGCGATGCCAGCACGCGGCGCGCGCTGCCGGCCCAGCTATTTGACGCCCTTTAGGTAACCGCGGCCGGCACGAACGCAAGATCTGTCGCCGCGCAGATCCAGACGAAAGCGTAGACGAAGACCTCGACCGAGCTGCCTTAGTTTCGAACGCTCGTTTGCATCAGTTTTGTAGTTTTGAGTGGTGTAATGATGCGAAGATGCCTAAGGCAAAGGCTAACTCCGAGGAGGGCGCTCCCCGTGACGCTCAGTCCTGGTCACCCGATTAGATCGACGCGGTGCTCAGCAGGCTTCAGGCGACCGGGGTGATTGACGGAACCGCAAAAGCCATCGACAACGAGCTCTTGGCGCGCATCCTGGACGTGGCACCGAAGGCTGAGTTGGATCGTCCCCGCTTCAAAGGAGCAACATTCGATATGGCGACAGGAGACTATGCCAACTTCAACTCGGTGATCTTCGGACACGGCGCCAGCTTCCACTGAGCAACCTTCGGAAATGAAGCCCGCTTCGATGGAGCGACGTTCGGAAACATGGCAAACTTCGCTGGGGCGTCGTTTGAAGACATGGCCTTCTTCGCCGGGGCGACATTCGGAGACTACGCCGACTTCAGCTCGGTGATCTTCGGACACGGCGCCAGCTTCTGCGGAGCAACCTTCGGAGAGGAGGTGCGCTTCTACGAGGCGACCTTCGGAGACAGGGCCACGTTCTCCGAAGCGACCTTCGGAGACAAGGCCAGCTTCGACAGAGCGGTATTTGCGAACAGCTTGTCTTTCGGGCCTCTGGTTGTTCGCGGCCTCATTTTGAGACATGTGTGCCCGGCAACCGTAATTCGACTTGAACTCGACTGCCACTCCTCGTCAACTCTTCTTTAACGGAACCCTGTTTCTGGAAACGCCGTAGCGTGTAGCCAGGAAATGCCGTCGCCGTTAAGCTGGGAGTCAAACGGACTCGGGTCTACGCGGGGAGTCCCGGAGCCGAGAAACGATGCGTCGTTGCGTTGAAGAAGGCTTATCTGAAGAAGGTTTATATAGATCCCCGACCGCAGATCCCACGGTTGCCGTTAAGGTAAGAGCGGCTCGCGCGAAAGAGTGAAGCAGGAGATCTGGCAACGACCGCCGTACCCTCCGCGTGATCCTGCCGCCGGGCGATGGAGGAAAGGGGATCAATGTAGTTGGAGGCGAGGTAGCGATGCGCTTAACGATTGAAATTTCCGATGATCAGATTCTCCGGCTGTTGGAGCCGATCGTAAAGGTGGTCCCGAGCCAGCGTCCGGCCCAATTGCAGGCCGACGTGCGCGTGCTGCCGGTGCGAGAGGGCGCCGACGATCTGGCCCGAAAATCCCCAGTTTTCCAGCGAACGGGCGCCGACATGTGGACGACCGCTACTGATTAGCCGCCTTGAGTTGTCCCAACGAGGTCGGTCGTGCCGAGCCACGCGCCAGGGTTCCTCGACCGCGCGAAGACTTATAGCGGACTGAAGGCGATGGCTGGGCCAACTAGTTAGAGTTGGCAACGCTTCTGGAAGGCCTGGGAGCTACAGCTGCCGCTACCCTTTGAACGCCTTTTGGCTCGGCCTGTTCGACATAGCGACGGGACAAACCAAGTCATGCCGGGGACGACCAGGGTGAGCAGGGCGGGCCAATCGGCGCACCGTAGGGCGGTAAACCGGCTTAGGGCAGCCGCCGAAAGAGAACACCCGAACCGGGGCGGTGCTCTTGCAAGTACGGTCCGGGTCCTGAATGAAAGATTGACGTACGGGATCTCGTTGAATGGGTGTCTTGCTGGGACTGCGCTCATGAGTTGGTGGAGCAATCGTCGAGTGACCGTGACCGGTGGACACGGTCTCGTCGGTCGCCGGGTCGTCGCGATGTTGCGCGACCACGGCCCCGCGG
>DASPYG010000070.1:0-18749 GCA_035636885.1 Candidatus Nitrosopolaris sp. | reverse complement strand
GGCTGTGCCTGCCGCTCCGGTCCATACTTTGCCATCGGCGGTCAGCACGGTCGCCGTAACACCCGGGAGCCCTCCCTTGACCGCTCCGTCGAGAACCGCTTGCAGAGCGCCCGAGGTGGATCGAGAGAAGGAAGCCGTTGGCACATCCGGAAAGTGTCCAAGGGTGTAGGTCGCCTTGGCCGGCGCCGACGAAGAGCCGCAAGCACTCATCAACAGTCCGATGACGACGGCCATCGATGCCGCGGTATGAGTTCTACGGAGCAGGGTCAGACACCTTTTCAATCCAGACGCCGGCCAGCCGGATTTGGTTTCAGCCCGTTTGGCGCCAAAAAGGCGTTAGGGGGCGCGACCTAGCGCCCGTTTGCGCCCAAAAGTGCGGAATCCCGGCGCCCCGGGAGAATTACTCCAGGTAGTCGCGGAGCTTCTTCGAGCGCGACGGGTGCCGCAGCTTGCGCAGCGCCTTGGCCTCGATCTGGCGGATGCGCTCGCGGGTGACCCCGAACCGCTTGCCCACCTCTTCCAGCGTGCGCTGGTGCCCATCGATCAGCCCAAACCGCAGCTGCAGCACGCGCCGCTCGCGTGGCGTGAGCGTATCGAGCACGTCCTCCACCTCAGAGTGGAGCATGGTGAGCGAAGCCGCGTCGGAAGGCGAGACCGCCTCGCGGTCCTCGACGAAGTCGCCGAGGTGCGAGTCCTCCTCCTCGCCAATCGGGGTCTCGAGCGAAACCGGGTCCTGCGAGACCTTGACGATCTCCCGCACCTTCTCGGGCGTGATCCCCATCTCCTCGCCGATCTCCTCGTCGCTCGGCTCGCGGCCGAGCTCCTGGAGCAACCGGCGCGAGACGCGGACCAGCTTGTTGATCGTTTCCACCATGTGGACAGGGATGCGGATCGTCCGAGCCTGGTCGGCGATGGCGCGGGTGATTGCCTGCCGGATCCACCACGTGGCGTAGGTCGAGAACTTGTATCCCTTGTGGTAGTCAAACTTCTCGACCGCCCGGATGAGGCCCATGTTGCCTTCCTGGATCAGGTCGAGGAACGACATGCCTCGGCCGATGTACTTCTTGGCGATCGACACAACCAGCCGGAGGTTGGCCTCGGTCAGCCGCTGCTTGGCCTCGTAGGCGCGCTCGTACCGCTCGGTCAGCCGGTAGCGGGCGATCCGGTACGACTCGAGCGCTTCGGCGCGGACACGCGGGCGCGCGGCGCCGTTGGTGGCCTGGCGCTTGCGCTCGGCCGCCGCGGCATCGAGGAGGTTCTGGAGCTTGGCCAGGTCGTTGAGGCCGAGGAGCTCGCCGGCGATGTGCGCCTGCTGGCCCTTCCGCTTGACGGTGGCCAGGCGCTCGATGACGTCGGGCAGCATCTCCTCGACGGAGCGCTGGCGACCTTCGATCTCCTCGATGACGTTCAGCGCCTTGAGGGCGTCGTGGAGCGGCTTGGCCTCGATGGCCTGTGCGAGCTCGACCTCGTCGTTGGCTGTGAGCAGGCTCACGCGCCCGATCTCCTTCAGGTACATGCGGACGGGGTCGTCCAGCGAGACTGAGTCCATCATCTCGATGTCGAGGAGCATCTCGTCGTCGATCTGCTCGACCTCTTCGAAATCCTTCTCGCCGTCGGTGACCTCGATGCCGATCTCTTTGAACGCGGCGAAGATCCGGAAGATCTGGTCCGGCTCGGCGTCGATCTCCGGAAAGCCCTGCAGGATGTCGTCAGGGGTGAGGTAGCCCTGCTCCTTGCCCTTGACGATGAGCTGCTCGGCGACGGCCATCAGCTCGTCTTCGAACTTGTGCTCCGGCTTCTCGACGGCCTTACTGGCCCGGTTCCCGACTTTTGTCACTACTTTGGCTGCGCGCGCGATCGTCACCCTCTCCTTTCCATTTCGGCGATGGCGCGCGCAAGCTCCCTTGCCTCTGCTTCAAGCCGCGCCACCCGTTCCCAGTCCTTCCCTCTTTCCGCCTCGGAAAGCTCGCGGATTATCCCACTGTGGCGGCCTTTCATGCGGTCGAGCCTGATGCGCTCGGCCAATTCCACGGCCACCTCTTCGTCAACATTGGGCGGAGGCGCCGCCCAAGCCCTTCTTATCAGGTCTTGTTCCTCTGCGGGATAACCCGCCAATTCGTTCTCGAGCCCGGACGCACCGCCGCGCTCGTAAGTCTCCAACATCCGTACGTATATACCGCGGTCCTCTTCGTCCAACTCCTCTGGGGTGATCTTTGTTCGAACTCGTTCGAACGCAGCCGGACGAACCGCAAGCAACTGCAGCAGATACCTGCCTACGGTCATCTTTTTCCCCATGTGCGGGGCGCCCAAACCGTTATTACCCGCCTTTTGAGGCCCCGGTCGGCCCGAACTCCGCCTCTCATCCGGGTCCGCGGCGAGGAGGTGGCCGGAGACCCCCATCCAGCGCTTCGCGCGTTCCCGGTACTCCTCCTGCAGGGTGGGCGGGAACTGGGCGATCCATTCCCGCAGCCGCCTCGCGGCGAGCTCGACGTGATTGGCGTTGCTGAGGTTGAGGCCGGCAGCTGCGTCCTCCATGCCGAACTCGAAGCCAGATGGGGCCTTGGCCGCGAGCTCCTCCCATCGCTTTGGCGCCTCGGCGCCCGCCGCGCGTAGGAACTCGTCGGGGTCCTTGGCGCCCTCGATGGCTGCGACGCGCGTGCGCATCTGGTGGGCGGCGGCCAGCACCACCGCCTTCTGAGCAGCGGCGCGGCCGGCCCGGTCCGAGTCGAAGACGAGCAGCAGCTCATCCGTGAAGCGCTTGAGGAGCCGGACCTGGTCGTCGGTCAAGGCGGTACCCGAGCTGGCGACGGCGTGCTTGATGCCTGTGCCGTGCGCTGTGATGACGTCGAACTGGCCCTCCATCAAGAGCGCGTGTCCTTTGCGCGCGATCTCGTCGCGGGCGAGGTCGAGGCCGAAGATAACCCTGCCCTTGACATAGGCCGGCGTCTCCGGCGAGTTGATGTACTTGCGCTGCTCGTCGGCGCGAACCGTGCGCGCGGTGAAGGCCAGCGGCTGGCCGCGCTCGTCCCGGATGGGGATGACCAGGCGCTCGGCGAAGAAGTCGGTGCCGTCTCGGCGCATGAGGCCGGCCTCCTGGGCGTCGGCCAGCGATCGCTTCTTGGCGCGCAGGTACTCGGCAAAGCCGCGGCCGGCCGGGGCATAGCCGAGCTGGAACGCGCGCGCCGTCTCTTCCGTGACCTTGCGCGACGCCAGCAGGCGCCTGCCGGTCTCGCCGGTGGGCGTCGACCAGAGCACGTACTCGTAGTACTGAGCGGCGAGCTTGAGCATGGCGAGGAGACGCCGCCTCGAGTCGGATCGCTCCTTCTGCTCCGGGCTGAGCTTCTTGAGCTCCACGCCCGCGCGTTCCGCGAGCAGCTGCAGGGCGCCTCGCTTGTCGGTCTTTTCGATGAGCTCGACGAACGTGAACACGTCACCAGAACGCTCGCAGCCGAAGCAGTACCACGACTGCATCTGTGGATTGACCTTGAAGCTGGGGCTGTCCTCCTGGTGGAAAGGGCACAGGCCCCAGAAGTCCCTGTTGCGCTTGCTCAGGCGGACATGCTCTTGCACGACCTTCACCAGGTCGACCTTGGCTTTGACCTCGGCGAAGGCGTCGTCGGACGTTGAGGTGGGCACTGTGACTATTGTGATCGGCCATGGTGTCGCGGGCCATCGCCTGGATCAAGGAAGACCCGGCCGGCGCCGAGTTCGCCGACGTCATGATCCAACCTCGGCGCTTGACGGCAACCGGAACGGCCATCGGGTCAGCCCCGGTCGGGTACCGGCTCGATTACAAGCTCGAGACCCTGTCCAATTTCGTCACGTCCGGCCTCCTGGTCACCGCACGGGGCGAGGGCTGGCGGCGCAAGCTCGACCTACGGAGGACCAGGGCCGGCAAATGGAGCATCAGGGCCACAGCTGACGGTCTCGTCGCGCTGCCTGGGCCGGGCGGGGAGGTTGCCGACTTCTCGGAGGCTCTCGACTGCGATCTCGGTCTCTCGCCGCTCACCAACTCGATGCCGGTGCTGCGCCACGACCTGCTTCGTGGCGGCGGGCCGCTCGACCTTTTGATGGCATGGGTGTCGGTGCCAGACCTGAGCGTGCACGCGAGCCGGCAGCGATATACGTTCGTTCGCGCCGCGGCGGGCGGCGCCGTCGTGCGCTACGAGTCGCTCGACAGCGGCTTCACCGCCGACATCACGTTCGACTCCGAAGGGCTGGTCATCGACTACCCCGGGATCGGACGCCGGATGCCTAGCTAGAGGTCCGGTTCGGGAAAGCTGTCGGCCTGAGGAGCCGAGCGGCGCATGGGTTCTTCCGGTGGAACGCGGTTCTCGACAGCCCGTGTGGGGTTCGAGTGGGCAGACAGACTAAGGCCGAGGGGATCAATCACCCCCACCCGGCTGCGCTTAGAGCAGCCGACCTCTCGCCTGCGTGGGAAGGCGAGATTTAGTTCGAGCTCTCGCCGACTCCGAGGGCGGCTTGGGCCGCGGCCAGACGCGCCACCGGGACGCGGAAGGGGCTGCACGAGACGTAGTTGAGGCCCAGCTTGTGGCAGAGGTGGATCGAATCCGGGTCCCCGCCGTGCTCGCCGCAGATCCCGATCTCCATCTTCGGCCGGGTCTTGCGGCCCTCCGTGACCGCGATCGCCATGAGGCGGCCCACGCCGTTCTCGTCGATCGTCTCGAAGGGGTTGCGTGGCAGGATCTTGCGCTCGAGGTAGCGGACGATGAAGTGCCGCTCGGCGTCGTCGCGGGAGTAGCCAAACGTCATCTGGGTCAGGTCGTTGGTGCCGAAGGAGAAGAACTCGGCCTCCTTGGCGATCTCGCCCGCCACGAGCGCTGCGCGCGGGATCTCGATCATGGTCCCGAACTTGTAGGGCACCTTGACCCCCTTCTCCTCCTGCACCTGCTCGGCCACAGGCTTCAGCTCCTGGTGCACAGCCTGCAGCTCGGCCACAGTACCGGCCAGCGGGATCATGATCTCGGGCTGAGCGTCGACCTTCTTTTTGCGCAGGTTGCATGCCGCTTCCATGATCGCCCGCACCTGCATGCGGGGAATCTCGGGGAAAAGGATCGACAGGCGCACCCCGCGCAACCCCAGCATGGGGTTGGCCTCGTGCAGCTCCTCGACGCGCGACATGACCTTCTCGGCCTCCTTGAGCCGCTCCGGGTTCTCGCCGGTGTCCTTGAGGTGCGTGGTCTCCCGGATCAGCTCCTCGAGGCTCGGCAGGAACTCGTGCAGGGGCGGGTCGAGGAGGCGAATGATCACCGGGAGGCCGGCCATGGCCTTGAAGATGCCCTCGAAGTCGCCGCGCTGGATCGGGAGCAGCTTCGCGAGCTGCTGCTCGCGTTCTTCTGTGGTGGTGGCCATGATCATCGCCTGCACGATCGGCAGGCGATCCTGCTCCATGAACATGTGCTCGGTGCGGCACAGGCCGACGCCCTGCGCTCCGTTCTCACGTGCCTTGATGGCGTCGCGTGGGTAGTCGGCGTTTGCCCACACCTGCAGCCGGCGGAACTCGTCGGCCCAGCTCAGGATCGCGCTCGCCGCGCGGTGCTTGTTGAGGGATTGCGCCTCGATCGTGGGCACCTTGCCGACGTATACCTCGCCCGTGGTGCCGTCGATCGTGATCTCCTCGCCTTCCTTGATCATCGTGCCGTTGGCAGAGAACATTCGATTGCGGACGTCGACGTCGATCGAGCTCGCGCCGACCACACACGGCCGACCCATGCCGCGCGCAACCAGCGCCGCATGGCTGGCGGTGCCGCCGGTCTGCGTGAGGATGCCTTTCGCCTCGACCATCCCATGGACGTCGTTCGGGTTGGTCTCGACGCGGACCAGGATCACAGCCTTGCCCTGCCTCCCCCACTCGACCGCGGTGTCGGCGTCGAACACGGCCTCGCCGCTCGCGGCGCCCGGTGATGCGGGCACGCCCTTGGCGATCGGGTGGACCTTGGCGTTAGGGTCGACACGCGGGAACAGCAACTGCTCGAGCTGTCGCGGCTCGATGCGCGCGACGGCCTCTTTTCTGGTGATGAGCTTCTCGGCGACCATGTCGACGGCGATCCTCACGGCGGCCTCGCCGGTGCGCTTTGCGGAACGGGTCTGCAGCATCCAGAGCTTGCCCCGCTCGATCGTGAACTCGAGGTCCTGCACGTCCTTGTAGTGCTTCTCGAGCTTTCGCGCGTAGCCCTCGAACTCCGCGTAGACCTTGGGCATCTGGCGTTTCAGCGCCGAGATCGGCTCTGTGTCGCGCACACCGGCGACGACGTCCTCGCCCTGGGCGTTGGGTAGGTAGTCGCCGTAGAGCTCCTTCTTGCCGGTGATCGGGTTTCGCGTGAAAGCGACGCCCGTACCCGACGTAGGCCCCATGTTGCCGAACACCATTGTCTGGACGTTGACCGCGGTCCCGAGGTCGTCGGGAATGCGCTCCATGCGCCGGTACGTCTTGGCGCGGTCGGTGTTCCATGACTTGAACACCGCCTCGATCGCCGCTCGGAGCTGCACGATCGGGTCGGACGGAAACTCCTGGCCGGTCGCGTCCTTATATATGTCGAGGAACCGCTTCACGAGCGGGCGCAGCTGCTGGGGCTTCAGCTCGGGGTCGGTCTTGACGCCCGCGCGCTTCTTCGCGTCGGTCAACGCGTGCTCGAACTTCTCGCCGTCGATCCCCATCACGGTCTTGCCGAACATCTGGATGAACCGGCGGCGCGCGTCGAGCGCGAAGCGCTCGTCGTTGGTGAGCGCGGCGAGGCCCTTGGTAGTCTCCTCGTTGAGGCCCAGGTTGAGGACGGTGTCCATCATGCCCGGCATCGAGAACTTGGCTCCGGAGCGGACGCTGACGAGAAGCGGGTTGTGCGGGTCCCCAAGGCCCTTACCTGTCTTTCGCTCGAGCCTCTTGAGCGCAGCCAGCGCCTGCTCCCACGTCCCGGGTGGGAACTTGCCTTTGTTGGCGAGATACGCGCGGCAGGCTTCTGTGGTGATGGTGAAGCCCGGTGGTACCGGCATCCCCGCGCGGGTCATCTCCGCCGCGCCCGCGCCCTTGCCGCCGAGCAGGTCGCGCATCTTCGCGGACCCTTCGGTGAAGTGGTAGACCCACTTATGAGCGCTCCGCGAGGTGGCCATCGCTTCGAATTGTATGGAGGACCGACCCGCGGGCGCGGGCACGCACAGGACGGCCAAAAAAGGAAAGGCCCCGCGGCGGTTGCCGCGAGGCCCTATTCGAAACAGCTTTACGCGCGGATCATGCCCCGTCCGATCAGCGCCCGGAAGATGAACAGCAGGATCAGCGCGCCGATGAAGGCGATCACGATCTCGGCCAACAGGCCACCCACCGCGATGCCCAGAGCTCCGGCCAGCCAACCGCCGAGAAACGCACCGAGAACACCGACCACGATGTCCCAGATGAGGCCCATGCCCCTCCCGGTCATCACCTTGCTGGCCAGGAACCCGGCGACGAGACCGACGAGAAGCAAGACGACCAAGTTTTCCATCTTGTTCGAAACCCTCCTGAGTCGCATAGCGGCCCGGCGATTCGAACCGCTTGTGTTAGCGAAACGGGCTGGCCTCCCGTCTTACCCGGTATTTCGAATCTCCGATCTCGCCCGGCGTTGCGCTCTACGCGACTTCGAGCTCTGGCTCGGGAATCGGCTCCACCTTGAAGTCGCCAAGGCCCGCGCGGTCGTAGAGCTTCCGCAGCGGCCGCGGCGCCCACCAGTTCCAGTCGCCCAGCAGGCGCATGACAGCCGGCACCACGAGCGCTCGCACCAGCGTGGCGTCGATGGCGACGGCGACCGCCAGCCCGATGCCGATGGCCTTGATGATCACCACCTCGGCGAGGCCGAAGGCCATGAACACAGTGAACATGATCGCCGCAGCGCCCGTGATGAGGCGTGCGGTCCGCTCGAGGCCGCTCGCCACCGCCCGCGTGTTGTCGCCAGTGCGAACGTACTCCTCGTGGATGCGGCTGACGAGCAGCACCTCGTAGTCCATCGACAGGCCGAACACGATCGAGAACAGGATCACCGGGATGCTCGGGTCGATCGATTGGGGTGTGAAGCCGAGAATGTTTGACAGATGGCCCTGCTGGAAGATCCACACCAGCGCTCCGAATGAGGCGCCGATGGACAGAAAGTTCAGCAGCACGGCCTTGACCGGCAGCACCACCGAACCTGTGAGCAGGAACAGGACGACCAGCGTCACCGCCACCACAAACCCGACCGCCAATGGCGTGCGGTCAACGATGAACTTGATCACGTCGAGATCGATGGCGGTCTGGCCGCCGACCAGCACCTGCGCTCCATCACCGACTCCGCCATCCGCGCGGATTGCTTTGACGATGACACGTGATGCGTCCGACGTCGCCGGCGACGCCGTGCTCGCCTGGATCAGAACGATGTGCTTGCCCACCGTCGCGGCCATCAGCTGACGGGCGGCCGGCGGGACGTTGCTCGGGTCGCCGGTATACAAAGCCTGATAGTCGGTGCGACCGAGGCTGGAGTCGAGGTCGTAGATCGACGTGGTGTGGAGGACGCCCGGGATCGCGGCTACGCGCCGCTCGAAGTCGTACTGGTCCCCGATGCGCGACGTCGTCAGCGGTGAACCGTCCGGGTAGTTGACGACGATGTTGAAGGTGGTCTGGTCCTGGCCGGGGAAGTTGGCGACCATCTGGTCGTAGCCCTGCCTCGCCTCGAGGTGTGAGGGCAGCATATCGACGTCGCCGTTCGCGAGCCGCAGCTGGATGAATGGCGAGGCGGCGAGGAGCAGGAACCCGGTGGCGGGCAGCAGCACGACAAGCGGCCGGCGCATGACCCAGTTCGCCCACCGGCCCCAGAAGCCCACGCCCATCTCGTTTGAGGGGGGGCTCCCCCCTAAGGGCGCGCGGCCCGGTGAAGCCGGCTCCGGGCGCACCCCGCTGCCGGCAGGCCGATGGGACCTGAACAGCGGCATGCGGAGGCGGTTGACGGCGGGGCCGAGCACAGACATCAGCGCCGGCAGGAAGGTGAGCGCATAGACGACGGCGACGGCGACGACGATCGCGCCCGCAGCGCCCATCGAGGCCAGGAAGGTGCCCTGGAAGAAGAGCATCGCAGACAGGCCAACAGCGACGGTGACCCCGGAGAACGTGATCGCGCGACCCGCCGTCGCCATGGTCGTCGCCAGCGCATCTTCGCGGGAAGCGCCACGCGCCAGCTCGTCGCGGAAGCGGTTGACGACGAACAGCGAGTAGTCGATGGAAACCCCGAGGCCGATGAGGGTGACGATGTTGAGGGCGTACTGCGAGACGTCGGTGAAACGGTTGAGGAAGAACGTGCCGGCGAGGCCGCCGACGATCGTGAGGATGCCGACGCCTAGCGGCAGGCCGGCGGCGACGAGCGAGGCAAAGATGATGACCAGCAGGACGAGCGTGACCGGAAGCGTCACCGTCTCGGCTCGCTGCAGGTCGCTCTCGAGCGTCTTGTTGAAGGCTTCGTTGATGGCGACGAATCCAGTCCCGGTCACGGTCAGGGTGTCGGAGTGCACCAGCTTCCGGAGCGCGTCGTAGTCCTTGTGCGCCTGGGTGCCGCTCGACTTGAGGTCGACGCTGACGAGGGCCTGGTGCCCGTCCGTGGACGTGAAGGCCTGGGCGACGCGTGCGTTAGGCGCGTTGTATGGGGTGACGATCGAACTGATTCGCGAGTCGCCTTCGATGGGTGCCAGCGCTGCGGTGACGGCGTCCTTGAACGCCCCATCACCGACCGTCTCGGTCTTGCTCGAAAAGAGCAGGACGAAGTTCGAGGTGACCTTCGAGGCGGCCAGCTCGGAGGTGACGAGGTTGCCGGCGCGCGCCGACTCGAGGTTGCTGGTCAGCGGGCCGCCGCTCGTAAGCGTGCCGCCCATCAGCAGGCCGACGATCGAGATCGCCAGCAGTACGCCCGACCCGACCAGCGTGGCCCATCGGTACCGGAAGACGAAACGGCCCCAGCTCGCGAACATTTCCCCTCTCTCCTTCTCTTCTACGCGCGCCCCGGCAGGGCGGACGGATAAACGGCATGCAGCGCCATCGCCGCCAGTGCGTCGACGGCTTCATCGGCGTTGAACTCCGGGTCGACCATCTTCTGGACCATGATCCCGAGGACTCCTCCCCACACCGCACCCGCGATCGAGCGGGCGGGACCGGGATCGCCTTCGCGCTCGGCGAGGACCTGACGGGCGAGCTCCTCGACATGGCCGCGCTCGGTGCGAATGTTTTCGCGGATACCGGCGCCGATCTCCTTGTCGTGCAGCCCGACGCCGATCAGCTGGATGTAGAGGGTGTGGGCGTCGGGGCGGGTGCGAAGCAGAACCTTGAAGTTTTCGAAGGCTGCCATAGCCCCTTCAGTCCCTTCAGCGGTGTAGACGTCCATCTTCTTGCAGACCTCGAAGAGGACGGCAAGGACCAGCTGCTGCTTGGACTTGAAGTAGTAATGGACCAGGCCCTGAGCCACTCCGGCCTCCTCGGCGATGTCCTTGATCGAGGCGTTCTCGTAGCCCTCTCGGCTCAGGACGGCGAAGGTGGCCTCGAGGATCTTGGCGCGGCTGTCGCTTGGCAATGGGACTCTTTCTCCTGCGGTACTTGCTGTTTGGTTGAACGCTCAACCAAATCTGGTTGGTCATTCAATCACGGTGACTGGGAGAAAGTCAAGAGCGTCGCGGAAAAATCGGATCCGGCGGTCGGGGCGGACCGCCGGCACGGAGTTGGGGAAGGGTACCGCCTCGCCCCTCAGGCGGTGAGGTTATCGACCTTTATTCGTCGCCCACGGTGCCGCAATGATCAGGGACGACACACCGACGACCACCCCGATGGTGGTCACGAACACCGCTACGAAGCGAGCCAACAGGAACCTTGCGATAGGCGTGATCATTGGCGGATCACCTCCGCAGATTGAAACGGCGGCGCGGCCCCAAACTTGCGTACAGTCCGGCGGAGCGGTAAGGAGACGAAGCTGATGACAGAGCCGAGGAAGATCGCGCGTTATGGCTGGATCCCCGACCTCCCCGACGAGCGTGATCACATGTACGCGGCCCCGCCGCAGTTCCTGATCGCGCTACCGGCTTCCGTCGACCTCCGCAAACGCTGCCCGCGCGTGTACGACCAGGGCATGCTGGGGAGCTGCACTGCGAACGCCATCGGGGGCGCGATCGAGTTCGACCGCCTGAAGCAGAAGCTCACGGACTTCGTGCCGTCGCGCCTCTTCATCTATTACAACGAGCGCCGCATCGAGGGCACGGTCGGGATCGACAGCGGCGCGCAGATAAGGGACGGCATCAAGTCGGTGGCAAGCCAGGGCGTATGCCCGGAGCCCGAATGGCCGTACGTCATCTCGAAGTTCGCACAGAAGCCGCCGGCGAAGGCTTACAAGGATGCGATGGCCGACCGCGCCGTGTCATACCAGAGCCTGGTCGCGGACCTGAACCAGATGAAGGGCTGCCTCGCGTCCGGCTATCCGTTTGTTTTGGGGTTCACCGTCTACGAAAGCTTCGAAGGCGCAGCCGTCGCGAAGACAGGCCATGCGCCGATGCCGGCGCCAGGGGAACGCGCGGTCGGCGGCCATGCGGTGATGGCCGTTGGTTATGACGACTCGCGCCAATGGTTTCTGGTGCGCAACTCGTGGGGCGCCGGCTGGGGGATGGCGGGTTACTTCACGCTGCCGTACACATATCTCGTCCAACCCGGCCTGGCCGCGGACTTCTGGACGATCAGGATCGTCGGCCCATGATCTTCTAGACGGACGGCCTCGAGGCGCGGTCCGAAGGCGGGCGGCTAGACTCGCAGTTTCCATGGCGTTCGACTGGCAGCGGCAATCGGGGTTGGGCATTGCCTTCTTCGTCATCGTGGGGATCCTGTTCGGGCTGGCAGGACGGCGGTGGAGGACGCTCAAGGCAGGCGCGGTGGTTATGCCGCTGATTGCGGCGATCATCCCGTTGCTCTATTTCGTCCTCGAGGGCAACGTCAGTGCGTGCACTGGCAGCGCCTCGACCTTTCGCTGCGAAGAGGTCTCATACGCGTCAACCTGGAGCGTCCCCGATTGGATTCTCGTCGGAGCCGTATTTCTGTTGACACTGGCGCCAATTCTTTCAGCCTTGCTGCGCAGCGCGATCCCGTCGGTGCTCGCAGCGATCGTCCTGGCCGGGCTGATCGCGCCGAACTTGAGCTTCCTCTATTCGTGGATCCTGGCCGGGGCGTTGGTTGTCGGGGCCGCCATCGCGGGGCCGCCGTCCAGTCGGGGCCAGAAAGGCAGAGAGCCAACACCTGCGCGTTGATATGGAAAGGAGACGGTTGTGAAGTGGCTGTTCGGGGACAAAGGCAAGAAGCGCGGCGCTGACAACAACGCACTCGATCGGCGCACGCTGCAACAGCTTGGCGCCGCCGGAGCGAACTTCGGAAAGGCGACCGACGTCGTCAACTATCTGTACCTGCCCACCGAAGAGCTCGCGCAAGCGGCCGGCGCCGAGCTGCGGCAAGCGGGTTTCGCCGTCGAAGTCCGGCCGGCTGCGACTGGGTCCAACTGGCTGGCCTTGGCGAGGATGGATCTCGTGCCGAGCCCTGAGAACATCCGGCTTCTGAGAGAACGCTTCGAGGGGCTGGCCGCCAGATTGGGAGGCGAATACGACGGTTGGGAGGCCGCGGTCACTCAATAGCGGCACCCTGCTAGGTTGGACCCATGGCTGAAACGAAAACGTCCCGTTCCGCGGCCCTCGCCAACCAGTTCGAGGCCGCGCAGAAGAGTTTCATCCGGCTGGTCGAATCGCTCTCAGAAGAGCAGTGGTGGTTCCAGGGCGTGAACACGCCAGGGATCAGGCTGAATGATGAGGACGAGACGCGGAGAGTAGGCGTGATCGCGCACCACGTGGCTTCGACTCAACCCTGGATCATGGGCCGGATTCGCGCGATCCTCGAGGACAAGCCGACGCCGCCTGTCGACTTCAAGGTCATCAACAGTGAGCACGCCGCGGAGCACATCGACGCGACCAAGGCGGAGGTGCTGGACCTGCTCCGCGAGAACCTGCAGCGCATCGCCAGCGAGGTGCGGTCCATCCCCGACCCGCTGCTCGACAAAGAACGGCACTTCCCGACCGGAACGATGACGGTTGAACAGCGAATCGAGCGGGTGCTGATCGGCCACATGGCCGCGCACCAGGCCTCGATCGAGGCCACGATCTCGTAACCGGGGCTAGAGTCGGCCATGTGATCGGGCCGTGGACGCGGAACGAAACGAGCGCGTCCGGGCAGGTGTTCGAGTTTCGGCTCTGGGCCGCATTGACGGAACAATCGCGCGGGCTGCTCCACGTTTTCTTGCCACTCTCAGACCGAGGTGTCGATGCCCTCGTACATCGGCTGACCGATGGCGCCTACCTCGAGGTGCAGGCGAAAAGCCGATCGACCCTGATGGACGGCGAGGTCCACCTGGTGATCCTGGGGGAGAGCCTCGCCAATGACGAGGTGATGATCGTCGCGGGCCAGCTCGTCGATGGAGGGCTTGGACCGACCGTGCTGGCCATCCCGGCTGGCGATTTCAAGGGTCTTGCCGATCTCACCACCGACCAGGGGAAGCCGATCTACTCCATGGAGTTCGGGATGAGACCTCGGTCCGACAGCCGGTGGTTGCCGTGGCTGGTGCCTGCCGACAGGATCGCGGAGCGGCTCGGAGTTCCAGCCGAGGGCTTGGAGGCGCCCGTCGAGCGCCCTCCCGAATGGCGCAGCGACGTAGGGTTCCTCGGCGAAGCCGAGGTAACGAGGCGCCTTGCCGAGTCTGGAGACCTGAACCTGTTCCGGCCGTTTCCGGATGGCGAGACCGCCGAGATCGCCGTGCTGCATCGCGACAGCAGGCACGTGGTCGCTTTGCAGGTCAAGACCGTAGACGTAACGCAGGCGCGACTCCATGCGACTGTCGACGTGTACGCATCAAGCTTCCGCGCGTCGCCGACTACGCACATCGTCGTCCTCGCGTGGCTGCGCGACGAGGAGCTATTCCACCAAGAGTGCCTGCTGATCCCCTCAACCGAGCTTCTCGACATCGCAAGCAACGATAGGGCCGGCCACCTTGGGTTCGTGTTCGACCCCGGCTCCGCTGCGCAACGGCAGCTGGATCCCTACCGACGCCGGCTGCCGGAGCTTCACCGCGAGGTGGAGCGCCTGCTATGACAACGACGACGGCCACCAAGATGATCACGAGCCGCGGCGTCATCCTCCGGGCTCGGACCTAGCGCTCGACGACGAGGGCGCCAAGCCGCGCCGCCAGGGCGGCCATAGGTGCCCGTTCCTGCTTGGTTGAGTCGCGCCGGCGGATGGTGACCGCCTTGTCGTTCAGGGTGTCGAAGTCGACCGTGATGCAGAACGGGGTGCCGATCTCGTCCTGGCGGCGGTAGCGCCGGCCGATGTGGCCGCCGGTCTGGTCGTACTCCACGCGGAACTCGCCTTGAAGTGTGCGCTGCACCTCCCGCGCGACCTTGATCAAGTCCTCCTTCTTTGACAACGGCACCACCGCCACCTGCACGGGCGCCACGTTGGGGTGCAGTCGCAACACGACCCGCGGCTCCTCGTTGACGACGTCCTCGTCATACGCGTCCAGCAAAAGCGTGATGAAGATCCGTTCCACGCTAACCGCCGGCTCGATCACCCACGGCAGATAGCGCTCGTTCGTCTCGGGGTCGAGGTAGGTCAGGTCGATTTTCGAGTGCTCCTGATGGACGCGCAGGTCGTAGTCGGTGCGATCGGCGACGCCTTCGAGCTCACCCCAGCCGAAGGGGAAGTCGTACTCGATGTCAGTTGTCTGCTTCGAGTAGTGCGACAGGGACTCCTTCGGGTGGTCGTACATGCGCAGGCGCTCGCTCGCCAAACCGAGCTCTTCCACGTACCAGCGCATGCGCTCCTTGCGCCAGTAATCGAACCATTCGTCGTCCTGTTCTGGCTTGACGAAATACTCCATCTCCATCAGCTCGAACTCGCGAACGCGAAAGACGAAGTTGCCGGGGGTGATCTCGTTGCGGAACGCCTTGCCCTGCTGCGCGATGCCGAACGGCACCCGCACTCGCGTGGAGTTGATGACGTTCTTGAAGTCGACGAACATGCCCTGGGCGGTCTCGGGCCTGAGGTAGACCTCCGACGACAGCTCCTCCACCGGCCCGACGTGGGTTTTGAACATCAGGTTGAACATGCGGGGCTCGTCGAGCGGCCCGCCGCACTCGGGGCAGGTGTCGCCCTTCACGTTGTCCGCACGCCATCGCTTCTTGCACGTGCCCAGGCACTGGCGCAGCGGATCGACGAAGTTGGTCAGGTGGCCGGACGCGGCCCACACCTCGGCGGGCATCATCAGGGTCGACTCCAGGCCCACGACGTCGTCGCGCAGCTCGACCATGTGCCGCCACCAGAGGTCGCGCACCGCTCGCTTCATCGCGACCCCGTACGGGCCGTAGTCGTAGAACCCCGACACTCCGCCGTAGATCTCGCTCGAGGGGAAGATGAAGCCGCGCCGCTTGGTGAGCGCCACGACTTTTTCCATGAGCTGTTCGCGTGGGACCGTCAAGCTAGAGTGCTACTCCCCACCCGGCGGGCTCGCTTCGCGAGCCGGCCGACCTCCCCACTGCGTGGGGAGGCAAGAACTATCTCCACCAGTTGTTTGCGGGACGGCCAACTTAAGTGCTACGCCCCACCCGGCGTCGCCCTTCGCGCGAGGCCGACCTCCCACTGCGTGGGGAGGCGAGAATTCCTCCACTTGGTGGGGAGGCGAGAATTCGTCCACCCTTCGTCATCCCAGGGCTCGCATTTGGTGCAGGAATGCTAGCGACTTCAGACGCCGGTCCAGGTGATGCTCGAGCTGCGTTGTCACCACACTCTCGATGTCGGCGATGAGCTCGCCATCCAGCTTCAGGCGGCGGTACGTCTGAATATCCCCGCTTGCCATCAATCGAAGAACCTTGATCGCGGCCACGGGAATCACCGGCATGCCCGGCAGCGCGCAGTCGTCACAGAGGAACCCGCCTGCCTCAGCGCTGAACGCCGCGGGCCGCGCCGGCAGGGGCTTCGCGCACGACGCGCACTCCATGAGCTGTGGCGCGTACCCGAGAAGGTCGAGCGCGGCCATCAGGAAGTAGGCCGACGCGCGCCGCGGATCGGTCTCGCGCGCGAGCTCATCCAGCGCCATCACCGTGAGCTCGTATACCCCGTCGACGGGATGCCGATCCTCGCATACACGCTCCGCCAGCTCGGCAATCAGTGCCGCATGCGACATCCGTTCCACCTCTCCGGCGATGCGTTCGCCCGGCATCCTCTGCACCTGCGCGACCACGTCCAGGTCGCCACGACCCTTCGCCAGCAGCACATCGACGTGTCCGTAAAGCTCGAGCGACGGGCCCAGCTTGCTCTCTGGCCTCCGCACCCCTTTGGCGATCGCACCCACCTTGCCGTGGGTGCGCGTCAGCAGCGTGAAGATGCGGTCCGCCTCGCCATAGTCGAGCTTGCGGAGCACGACCGCCCGGTCACGATATGTGGCCAGTCGGTTCCTCCAAGATGCTCGTATCCTGCGCCTCCGGCCGGCCGTCCGATTGGCCGCCTCGGGTGAGCCCGTACTGTTCGAGGACCTCCTCTGGCCACGACTGGTCGGATCGGAGACGGACGATCTCGATGCGGCGGCCCTTCACCTTTTCTACGGTCCACGTCGCCCGCCCGCCCTTGAAGGAATCGCCCGCCACCGCGATCTTTCCGAGCATCGCATGGACGTACCCGCCGACCGAGTCATAGTCGCCCGACTCCTCGATCGCCAACCCGAGTCGTGAGTTGAGCTCCTCGAGCGGGAAACCCGCATCGACGCGAGCTTCGCGATCGTTGAGGATCACCAGCTCGTCCTCCTCTGCGGAGTCGTACTCGTCGCGAATCTCGCCCACGATCTCCTCGAGCAGGTCCTCCATCGAAACGAGCCCGGCCGTGCCGCCGTACTCGTCGACCACGATCATCATGTGCACTTTCTCCGTCCGCATCTCGAGCAGCAGCTCGTCCACTTTCTTCTGCTCTGGCGTGAACTTGATCGGGCGAAGGATCTGGTCCATGTCGAATTTCTCTGAGCTGCTGAGCGTGTAGAAGAGCAGCAGGTCCTTCGCGTGCAGCAGGCCGACGATATGGTCGAGGTCCTCTTCGTAAACCGGCATCCGCGTATGCCGGTGTTCCTTGAAAACCTTGACGAGGTCCTTGAGCGTCGCCGTCCGCTCGATGGCCACCATGTCGGTGCGGGGAACCATGATCTCGCGCACGGTCTTGTCGCCGATCTCGATGATCCCGTGGATCATCTGGTGCTCCTGCTCCTCGATCACGCCTTGCTCCTCGGAGACGTGGAGCATGCTGATCAGCTCCTCTTCAGTGAGGTACGGCGCGCGAGCGGCGCGACCGCCCGTGAGGGCACGAGAGATGAGCGTGACCGCCCACAGG
The DNA here is from genome assembly GCA_035636885.1 of Candidatus Nitrosopolaris sp. GTDB lineage: Bacteria > Chloroflexota > Dormibacteria > Dormibacterales > Dormibacteraceae > UBA10449. The sequence continues at coordinate 1,306 of DASPYG010000070.1, read as the reverse complement.
ATGGGACCCAGAACGCTTGCCAGGCTGTCGACCGGGCCCGCGGCCAGGAGTGCGACGCGCTCAGCGTGCGTGATCGCAAGCGTCTTGGGCGTGACCTCCGCGGCGATGAGGAGGATCACGGAAAGGATGACGGAGTTGAGCAGCGTCAGCCACAGGCGCCATTCCTCCGGCACGCCCCAGCGGGTGAACAGCGATTCGCTGAGCAGCGCGGTCGCGGTCGAGGCGACGATGAGGGCGAGCGTGTTGACGAACAGCACGGTGGAGAGAAATCGGTTCGGGTCGGCGCGCAGGCGTTGGAGGATGGCCGCGGATTTGCTGCCCTGTTCGGCAAGGAAGCGCACGCGCAGGCGGCCGACAGAGGTGAGCGCCGTCTCGGTGCCGCTTGCCATCGCGGCAATGACAAAGCACAGCAAGAGGACCAGCAGATCGAAAAATTCCTGGCCGGTCACGAGAGGATTACTTGAAGAGCTCGCTGACGCTCCGGTTTTCGTGAACCCGGATGATCGCTTCAGCGAGCAGCGGCGCCACCGAGAGCACTGTAAGGGGTGGGCCGAGCTTTTCGGGCGGGATGGGGACCGAGTCGGTGACGATCACGTCATCGATGCCCGCGTTCTTCAATCGTTCGACCGCGTTGCCGGTCAGGACAGGATGAGTCGCCGCGACGAGCACCTTGTTCGCGCCTTGCGAGCGCAGCGCGGTCGCGAGCTTGGCGATCGTGCCGCCCGTCGTGATGATGTCCTCGACCACGACACAGTCGCGGCCCTTCACGTCACCTGAGACGGCGATCACCTCCACCTCGTCGTCGCTCGAACGTCGCTTGTAACCGAACGCGATCGGCGCGGCCAGGTTGTTGGCGACCGCCTCCGCCCTGCGGCCACCGCCCGCGTCGGGAGCGACGATCGTGATGTGGCGAAGGTTGAGCGTCTTGAGGTGGTCGGCAATGATGTGGTGCGGGGAGAGGTGGTCGGTCGGCACGTCAAAGAATCCCTCGATGGCTTCGGCGTGGAGGTCGAGCAGGAGGAGCCGGTCGGCTCCCGCGAGGGTGATGAAGTTCGCGACCAGCTTGGCCGAGATCGGCTCGCGGGGCTGAGTCTTGCGCTCCTTGCGCGCGTAGCCGTAGTACGGGATGACCGCGGTCACGCGACCGGCGCTCGCCCTGCGGAGGGCGTCGAGGATGATGAACAGCTCCATCAGGTGCTCGTTGACGGGCGGGCTGGTGGGCTGGATCACGAACACGTCGTGACCCCGCATCGAGTCCTCGATCTTGACGTTGATCTCACCGTCGGGGAAGCGCCTTAGACGGGGA
>DASPYG010000069.1:0-20205 GCA_035636885.1 Candidatus Nitrosopolaris sp. | reverse complement strand
CGTGATCGCGACCGTCGAGTGGCCGAGCATCTCGGAGACGATCTTTGGATGGACCCCCCGGCTAAGTAGGAGGGTCGCCGCTGAGTGTCGCGCGCTGTGGAACGGCATTGCCGGCACGTGGGCCCGCTCCAGTAGAGCCCTCCAGCGCTTCCAGGTCGTGGTCACCGAAAGAGGCCGACCGTCGGGCCGAGCAAACACATAGCCGATGGAGGGAGCACTCGCGCGGTGCCGTCGCAGGGCATCAACTGCTGCAGCTGATAACTCCACCCGGCGTCGTGAGCGTCGTGATTTCGGCTCGGCAAGTTGTGGCTCCTGGCCGACGATCCGGATCAGGCTAGCCACGACGCGGAGTGATCCTCGATCTAGGTCGACGTCGGGCCATCTGAGCGCTAGGAGCTCCCCCTGACGTAGCCCGGTCGTTAAGGCAACAGTCCATAGGGCCTCGAGGTCATCGCCACGTGCTGTATCCAGAACCTGGCGGGCCTGCTCAGGACTCAGAGCCTTCATCTCGGGCCGGCTTAGTCGCGGCGGATCGACCAGATCGGCAACGTTGGTCGGTACCAAACGCCAGCGTTGAGCCTGCGCCAATGCGCGATGCAGGGTCACGTGGACGTTCCGCACCGTCTTCGGCGCATGGTCGGCGAGCAGCTGGGCGTAGAGCAGCTGGACCTGCTGTGGCTGAAGACGGGCGAGAGGGATGCGGCCCAGGGTTGGCTTCAGGTGGTCGCGGACGATCTGCGAGTAGCTGACGAACGTACGCGGCCTGAGCGACGACTGGGTGCCCTCGAGCCAGGAATCGAGGAATGTACTGACCGTCTCCTTCGCCGGGGCTGGATGAGCGCCAGCATCGCGCGCGGAGAGTGCATCGCGCAGCTTCTTCGCCGTCTCTGCTTTCGTGCGGCCGAAGACCGACCGACGCTGCCAGACCCCACCCACCTCGATGTGATAGCGACCTTCCCAACGTCCATCTGCTCGCGGCTTGGAACGAACGGACCCCTCACCGTTTGCCGCTTTTCTCATTTCCTCTTTTCCTTCAGTACTCCCGATAACTCGGTGAGCAATTCGCGCGTAACGTGACCGCGGCGCGCTTGACGTTCGCTTGCCGAGATGGCCCGAAGACTCGCTACCCGTCGATCTCGTTCTTGGTCCAGCCGACGACCGCTCCACAACTGGAATGCCTTGGCCCTAATCACTTCGGTTGAAACCATTAGTACGCGTGCCGCGTGGCGCTCGGCCTCTGTTGCGGTCACTTCGGTATCAAGAATTGGGCCCGTCACGCCTGCAGCTCTGAGATCAGCAACCCGGTGCGCGGCACGCTCTTCACGTCGAATCTCGGGAAAGAACCTCGACTTGGGTACGCCCAAGACTTCTGCAATCCCGAACCATTCATCCACCGTTACGTGTGTCCGTCGGCCTGTTTCGAACATGCTCACTACGTCCTCCGTCCAATCGAGCCCCACCGTGCGGCCGAGATGGGCGACCTCCTCCTGACTCCAGCCGAGCCGTTTACGTTCTTGCTTCAAGACACTGCCGAAACGAGGTCCGCTGGTCTTTGCCGGTCGGTTTGACATTTGGCGACGACGATAACACGTTTCATACCCGTCTTGACGGCGGGGTTGACAAGATATCGATGCCGGGCCTATCGTTGCGATCGTGACCGTAATAACGACGGGAATGAATCGTAACAGTGCTATCGCCGTGAACCGACTTCGCCACTGGCGGCTGCAGCTTGGCTACAGCCTGGAAGAGGTATCAGATCTCTCTGGTCTGAGTATCGCCATGCTGTCGCGTGTCGAGCGCGGGGAACGTCGGTTATCGCCCAAAGCCCGAGTCACTATTGCCCGGCGTCTCGGCGTCCCAATTCGAGAGCTCTTCGACGTCGAGGACCGGACGATCGATGCCTGACGACGGCGCACGTTTGCTCGTCGACTTGGATGAAGCCGCCAAGAGGCTGAGCGTTTCAAGGCGGATGGTGCAATCGCTTCTTCATTCGGGGCAGCTCAGGGGCGTAAAAGTCGGTCGGTGTAGAAGGATTGCGCTAGCCGAGCTAGAGGCCTTTGTTGCGGGGCTGCGCGATGAGTAGCGTGCGACTAGTCGCGAACGATACCCCCAAAACAACAGGGGGGATCAGCCGTGGCCGCGGCCAAGCCCCATAAAGAGCATAGCCGTGCCGCGCGCAATTCGAAGCAGAGCCGGCCGCTGCTCGACCAGCTACCCGGACCGTGGTTTGCTCGTAGCCCGATCAGGCGAACCGGAGCTCCGCGTTTCGTGATGGTCCACGACCTCACGGCTCTTGCGATCATGCGCACCCACTTCGCGCATCCAGTCACCTTCCCAGTTCTCTGGGCGATCTTCTGGCGTCAGCAGACCGCCCAGCTCCGCGACCTCTCCAAGCCAACTCCGATCAGCATCGAAGAGCTGGTCCAGCAGACTGGCTACGCGCGTTCGTCCGTGTTCCTCGGCCTGGATGAACTCAAGGAACGGGACATGATCGACATCGCGCCGGGAGGAGGCAGGCACAAGAGGTCGACATACCGGCTCACCGCCCTCGACAGATGGTTGCTCTGATGAGTGATAACACTCGCGACCGCGGTGTTATCAGAACGGTCCGAGGCTTCGGACGGTTTGGCGCCAAAGGGTCCGACCAGTCGGACGGTTTGTGTCCGAGCCCTCGGACCGTTTATGGCCGATACGGTCCGAGCACTGAGATCAAGCGCCGCAGGCGATCTATGAAACAGGAAGAGAAACGTTTCAAACCCATTTACGCGGGTTCAGTTCTGCGAACGGGACGAGGGAGTTGGGCTGCAACGCAAGGCCCGGAGGCGGACTGGGTTCGTCTGTTTCTTAGTTACGACTCAACGAACGAGTTACGACTCCACAGAAGCACATCAAGTAGGTGCCGCGAGTGAAGGTCATGCGATGTCCTCGCTGTTCGCGCCCCGCCTTCTCATGGGGACCGGCTGGACCTCCGCAACGTCGTTGCCATTCCTGCGGACTTGTTTGGAACCCCGAGCGGTCCGAGAAGAGCATATGAACCTGGCCGACCTTTTGCGCGATGCGCGGGATCAGGAGCCGGCGCGCAACCAGTGGGCAATCCTCGATGGTGAGACCAAGGTGCTGGTGCTCGCCTGCCTTGAGCGAACCGCGGTGGTCGAACTGGACGGCGAGCGCCAGTTGGTCAGGCATGAGCGACTTGATGTCGACGCCGCAACGCTGAACTGGCAGAAGACCGAGATGACCCCGAGGCAAGCCTTTCTACGAAACCGTCTCAGCAAGAGGAGAACACGAACATGAGCGACGAAAACAAGAAGCCACCGATCGACTGGATGCCGCTACCCGAAGGTTCGCATCTGGAAATCGGTGCGCGAGCCGAACCAGTTCCGCTAGTAGGCATCACGCTCGATTTCGTTGGCGGCAAGCTCTCGTTCACCTACACGCCAGCGGAGGCCCGAGAGATAGCCGCGGCGATTATTGAGGCGGCGGATCGTCTCGACCGAGAGCAAATCGCTGGACAAAACTAGGCGCACCTTTCTATGCTTCAGTTGTCAGCGAGCCGCGGCGTCGCACTTGCTGGAATCGAGCCGCCTAACGAGACCTGATCGAGCCGGTCGAAAGCCGGAACTCACTCGCCAGGGAACGGACCCGCACTCGGTGAAGAAGTCGATACGGATTTTCTTCAACGAGGTGCAACTGTGACTTTAACCCGGGACGAACGTGCCAAGCGAGTGGCGGAGCTTGAGAAATGGTTCCGCGATCAAGAGGCGGAGTTTGTAGGCGAGCGGTTCCCGCGTGACGTCCGCGAACTTTGGGACAAGCACACCGACGAGCTCGAAGGTCATCGCGCAGCCCTGGCTGAACTGGCGCGACGCGATGAGCGCCTACACGCGATCGGCACTCGGGGCGGCAGCTTCGAGGATGGCACCGTGTTTCCCGATCGCTCTCTGAACACCGCCGGCGGGAGCTTCCCGGATAACCCGCGCCGACGCGCTGACCTGGATGACGGGCTACGCGCGATCGAACGGTGCCAGACGCTCGACGGCTTCAGCAATGAGTCAGCAAAGCGTGTCGAGAAGATGCTCCGGAGCACCGACCGCGACGGCGCTGACGCGCGCTACTTGGCGGCGGTCGGAGATCCCGACTACGCAACCGCGTTCTGGAAGGTGCTCCCCAACCCGAGCACCGGCCACCTGAGCTTCACGCCGCGGGAGGCGGAAGCGATGCGCGTCGCCCGGCTGGCAGAGCAGGCGCGCGCGATGACCGACAGCACCGGTTCGACCGGAGGCTTTGGCCTCCCGATAAGCATTGACCCGTCGATCGTCTTGACGAATGCGGGTGCTCTCAATCCGTTGCGTGAGATCAGCCGGGTCGAGGTGATCAGCACGTACACCTGGCGAGGCGTTTCGTCGGATGGTGTCGTGGCCGGATTCGGTGCCGAAGCGACCGAGGTATCGGACAACTCACCGGTTCTCGTCCAGCCGTCGCTCACGACTGCCCGAGGCACCGCCTTCGTCCCAATGAGTTTTGAGTGGGCGCAGGATTATCCGTCCGCGCAACAGGAACTCGTCACGCTGCTCACCGATGCGAAGTTGGTCGTGGAAGCGACGAAGTTCTTGCTCGGCACTGGCGTAAACGAGCCCGCCGGGATTCTGAACGTCGGGGGCCTTGGTGGCTTGGTGCAAGCCAACTCGCGCGTCCAGACGGCGACCACGGCGACACTCGCATACGCCGACTGGTGGACATTGAAGCAGGCAATCCCGGTCCGCTTCCTCGGCGATTCGACCGTGGTGTGGAACCCAATCACGGGAGACACCGCCTACCAGCTCTCGCCTGCCGGCAGCACGACACTGGCGCTCTTAATGCCCGAAGGCCGTGGCGGCCCGATCGCAGGAATCGACACCCGGCAGCTCTCGACGCTGGCAACAGGTGTGGTGACAGGTACCAAGGTCGCGCTGGCCGGGAACTTCGCCAAAGGCTTCATGATCGCCGACAGGGTCGGAGCAACTGTGGAGTACATCCCGCAACTCTTCGGTGCGGCCAATCGCTACCCGACCGGGCAAAGAGGCTTGATTCTCTACTGGCGGGTTGGCTCGACCACGATCGGCTCCGGGTCAGCAGCCGGCAGCCCGCTGAAATATCTCGAGGTCCGCTGATGGCAGCGGCCAAGACGCAGATGCTTGTCGCGGTCACCAGCTTCGCCATCGAGACCGGAAGGCGCGACGACGACACGCCCATCATCGAGATCTTCCTCGCCGGGGTGACCAAGCGGCGAGCGGACGATCCAGCAGTAAAGGGTCGCGAGGAGCTGTTCGAGCCGGTGAGCAGCACCAACGTCGAGAGTCCGTGACCCTTGTACGTTGCAACGCGCTCGTTCACCTTCACCGACCGCCTCGGCAGAGAGCAAACCGTAACGGCAGGAGTGACGTTTGTATCCCCCGAGTCCGAGGCGTTCGAGCGCTTCCCCGAGAGCTTCGCGCCGGCAGCGGGAGCGACGAGATCACAAACTGTGACGTCCACTGGGGAGTCTCAATCGCTGGCGCCCCTCGTCGTGATCCAGAATCCCAGACGAATGAGCCGTTTCTAATCGGGTGCTCCAGCTCGGTGGTTAGCTCTTGTGCACGTCGGCCCGACAGGGGTCCGGAGTTGGGAGGCAGCAATGCCCCCGGCGGGTTTACTCACTTTGCCGCGGTAGCTCCGGGCCCCCTGCCGACCCGAATCGGGGCAATGGAAAAGGCCGGGCCCCGATGGACCCGGCCTCAAGAATTGCGAGTGCTAGGCAGCGACGCGACCGCCGAGCTTTGGCGCCGCGGCGATGGCCTCTTCGCGAGTCGCGTAGTGAGATTCCGGGCCCCCGAGCCAGTTGTCGGTACTCCCAAACACCTTCGGATTTTTCACCAGGATCCAGCGGCCCGACAGGGATCGAGGCTTGGAGATCCGGCGGAGAACGACGGGGACGGCAGCGGCCTTGGCGGCGGGCTGGGTCGACTTGGGCGTCGTGGCGGCGGTCTTCTTAGCGGTCTTGGCGGTCGGCGCGATCACCGGGTTCTGCGCGTTGGCCTGGCGGGCCTTGATCATGCCCTTGATCAGCTTGTTCGCGGCGCGGCGCGGATTCGATGGCGTGGTTGCGACGGCGTGCTCGGATACCTGGGTCGACATGTCTGATCCTTCGGGCCTCGCGGCCCTATCGGGGATGGTCTTAGCGGAGCGTCCCGACCCGTTCCGTGATTTTCAGTTTGGTCGGGTCAAGTCAAGCTTCATAGCGCTGCCACCGCTATCTGGCGCCATCTCAGCGGTGACCAGACTATCGACGCCGTTGGACCGGTTGCGCAGCTTCCACCGCAGTTATCTCGGCCCCAGCCGTTGGAACCGCTTGGGTGCGGTCGTCAGCGGACGGCTGCCACGTCCTACAACGGCTGACAAGACTCGCACATGGTCCGAACCGGCCCCAGCGCTGGCTTCCGGCACCGTGCCGGTGAACGCCTCTCAACCGGTTCCACGCGCTACCAGTCTCGCTATCATATTTAGTGATAGGGGGGTATAAGACTCGCGCCAGCTCGACCGGGCCTTGGACACCTCTGGCTGGTCGTCGGGAGGTCTACGGCTTACCGTCTCTTGGTTCGCGGCCGATGAACGGGTCTGAGCGATGAAGGTTTGCCCTGCGTGCTCCGATCCACTTCCACCACTGCGTCATCAAGGCAACCCGCGGATCTGGTGCAGCGAGGGGTGCCGAGTCTGGTCATGGCGAAACCCGGGAAGGCAGCGAGCGCCCGGACCGGCCTATCGGCAGGTGGATAGTCGTTGCGAGACCTGCAACCGAGTCCTCGTCGGCGACCATTACCGAACTGCCAGGTTCTGCTCACATACGTGCGCCAATCGCTCACGGAGCCGGCGTTCGTGGGCAGTGCCGATTCGTGCCTAGGCCGCTCCGGACCTGCTTGGTTTGCGGCGAGCTCTGCGATGGAGCGCGCTGTCCGAAGCACCAGCGGGCGCGCGAGCGGCTTCGGGGAAGTGCAGCTGCTCGCGGCTATGACGGCCGATATCGCCGGCTGCGGAAGGAAGCGATCGACGCTCACATCGCCCGCTATGGCCAGGTCTGCCCCGGTTACGGAGTCCTCCCGCACACGGCGACGAGGGCCGAGCTCAGCGTTGACCACATCATCCCGCTCGCGGATGGCGGCCGCAACGACGCCAGCAACTTTCAAGTGATCTGCATCACCTGCAACAAACGCAAAGGCCGCGCCCATGATGTCGCGGTCGACCGGCGTGTCTCAATCGGCACCGCACCGAAACCGACGCCGAAGAAGTTCCTGATCGGCTAATCACCTCCACGACCGCGCCGCGAACTGGCTCGTGCCCCTTGTCGGCCAATCCAGTTTGCTGTTAATCTCACTCTGCCGGCAGGCATTGCGTCCAGCCGAGCTCAGATCGGGCATAGCGTCCCGACAGGATCGTGGAGGTCTTCAATGGGCGATTTGGCGCAGGCCATCGTTTCCCTTGGACGGGCGGCTGAACGGAGAAGAGGCGCGAGAGCGGACTTGATTGAGGCTAGTGACACTATCGCCAGCGCAATCCGAGAGGAGCTTCGATCTGGAGACTCGGTGGAAGTCGAGGGTCACCAGGACTTCTTGGCGAGCTTGATTTCTACCCCCAAGGTCACATATCGCGCTGGTCGGGTGACACGTCGACCGACGACGGGTTCGGGTAAACCGCAGGATGCCTTGATTCGAGAGACCGACACCAAGAGGGCGGTGTTCGGGCTTGAAGGCGTTGGCGAATATGAAATGGGACAGCCTCTGGGGGCAATCGCTCACACAGCAAGCGAGGAGGACCGCCAGGCTTTTGTCCATGAGGTTCCGGCTGTAGTGGCCGCGTTCCACCGACTCCTTGAAGAGCAGGCATCGAGGTATGAAGCAGCGGCAAAAAAAGCCACCAAGCTCACGCCGCGGTAACCAGAGGGGGGAAAACAAAGATGGCAAACGTCCCAGTATTCATCAGCTTTGACTACGACCACGATGACGATCTCAGGAACGCTCTGGTGGCTCAGGCGAGGAATCCGGACTCACCTTTCACCGTTGCCGATTGGTCCATCAAGGAAGCTTCGGCCGACTGGAAAGAAAAGGCTCGCTGGCGCATTCGGCGAGCCGAGCAGGTGATAGTGATTTGCGGGCACTACACCGAATCGGCAACTGGCGTAAACGTGGAGATCGCTATCGCCCGAGATGAGCGCAGGCCGTACTTCTTGTTGGCTGGTAGGGCGGATGGCAACAACAAGAAGCCCACTGGCGCGGCGTCTACGGACAAGGTGTATCAATGGACTTGGCCCAACCTCAAGGCGCTCATCGCCGGTGGGCGCTGAGGGGCCGTGAGCCAGCCCGCGACGGGCCAGTTCGCGACGGATCGCTCGACTCGGCTCGAGCTATACAAGCTCGCTGTGGAAATGGCGGACCGCGTCTCTGCGCGGCGTGCCGGCGCAAACAGCTTCTTCTTCACTCTACACGCGGCGCTGGCGGCATTCGTCGGCATCGTCAGTTCCGCGCGTATGGCGCCGCCGAAAGTCGCGCTGCCTGCCTTCGACGCCTTCGGTCTCGTTGTCACTGCCATCGCAGGCCTCGTACTCTCCGTTACGTGGTGGCAGCTTCTCCGGTATTACCGCCGGCTGAATCGGGCAAAGTTCACGGTGATCATTCAGATGGAGGAGGGCCTGCCCGAGAGACCATTCACTGACGAATGGGCTGCGCTGCACCCTGGGGAGCGCCCTGGACAAGATGACCGGCCACACGAGAGCGCTTTGGCGCGATGGCTACGCAGGAGTCGTCATCGCGAAGCGAGCGTCGTAGAGCAGGTAGTTCCGCTAGTCTTCGCGGCCATCTACATCGCGCTTGGAATTCGTGCCGTCACTCAATGACGTACCTGGACGTTGTTGCGAACGAAATTCGAAGTGAAGTACCTATAGACGCTCTTCCGGACGAGGACACGAGTGACCTGTTCCGCCTCTACGCCGTGCTTTTGCTGGCTAAGGGTCAAGCTGTGAGTCGGCAGGATGTTCACAACGCGTGGGTTGCATGGATGTCCGCTCACGGCGAGCAGCACTCGTCGATGCGTCCCTTCGAAGAGTTGCCGGACAACACCCAAGCAGAGGATTCGCCGTTTGTGTTGGCCATCCGTCGTGTCGCGGATCGCCGATCGCACGGGCGACGACCTGCCAGCTGACGCCCCCTCGGGGCGGCCCGATCATGATGTTGACCCCTACGCTGACCCCTACCGGGGCGCGCAATGGTGCCGTTAGGCGCGCTTCCATGCATGTTCGCCGTATTCAAACGCCCGATTCCGAAGCGGGAGATACCGGGTTCGAAGCCCGTCTCCCGCTCCAGCTTCGTCTCGCTACGCATCGCCGAGTGTGCGCTCTGTTGGCTATCGCTACGCCTTGATGCCTCGCACAACCTCACACTCGGCGTTAACAGGCGGCGTTGTTCCTAAGCCGCGCACCGGCCAGCATTTCTCGGCATGGCGCCGACTCCGCGCATTCCGCCTGAGCTGACCAAAGGTCCGTTCACAGTCGAAGTGGCCCGCCGGCACGGCGTGTCCAGAGCGCAACTGCTCGGCGCGACCTGGCGGCGACTTGGTCGTGGCTTCTATGCCTGGCATGAGATCGCCGAGGCGCCAATGACGCGGTTGATCGCGGCTAAGCTCCGTCTGCCTGACGCGGCGGTCTTCACCGGACCCACCGCCGCCTGGCTTCACGGTCTCGACACCCCACCATGCAGCCCGATCGAGGCCGCGGTGCCCAGTACAAGCAGCACCTCGAGGCTCGTTGGGGTGGTCGTCCGCCGCTGCAGCATTCCCGCAGCCGAGACGTCGATCCGGCGTGGTCTTCGCGTCACGTCCGCGGTTCGGACCATTGCAGACCTCGCGTGCAGGCTTCCTTTGACCGACGCCGTCGCGTTGTTGGATACAGCGCTACATGGTCGTCTGGTCAACAGCGGCCGGCTTCGTGATTGGGCCTGCACCCACGCGGGTTACCGAGGGGTACGGTGTCTGAAGCGCGCACTTGAGCTGGCCGATCCAGCCGCCGAGAGCGTGATGGAGACTCGACTACGACTCCTCCTGGTTCTGGCTGGACTGCCGCATCCGAGGGGCCAGGTTTCCCTTCGCGATGATTTCGGGCTCTTCCTGGCACGCCCCGACCTCTACTATCCCGACGCTCGGCTCGCGATCGAGTACGACGGCGCAACGCATCGCGTGAGACTCGCCGCAGACAACCGCCGCCAGAACCGGCTGATCGATGCCGGGTACCGACTTCTCCGCTTCACCGCTGGAGACGTTCTCGACACGCCGGCGGCAGTCGTATCGATGGTCCGCCGCGCGCTGCAAGCGCGTCAAGTTGTGCGTTAGGTGACTTGGACAGGGGGATTGGTGCTTGGCATGGCGAGCAGACCGAAGACGGTCAGGGCAGGTCGGGCGTCGTGACGCCCGCTGACTCATAACGACGACCGCAACGTTTCATCGTGAGTGGGGTACGGCCGTCAAGCAGGGCCCCCGAGTCGGCTGCCGGGCGGGAGGGTGAAAGTCCCATGGACTTGCCGGATGGCCCGAGCAACGATGATCCCCATCACTCCCCCCATCGTGGATTTCGCGTTCATGGAGGTTATGGAATGCGTAGATTGGTGCTGGCTGTAGGTGCGATAGGCGCGATCGGAGTTTCTGCGGTGCTTGCGAGCGTGGTCTCCGCAGCAGCGGCGCAGCCGTCCGTGGTCCCAGCGACCGTGTCGTTCTCCCTCTCAGGCAGCGTAGCCGGCGGGGTCAAATCCGCACAGGTCAACAACCAGGTGACCTTCGTATTCAAGGAGAAGAACACCGGGACCGTTTCCTCAAGGCCGCCATTCCTCTTCCTCAAATCGCTGACCAACGCAAGCCAGGAAAACATGAGTTGCGTCGAATCGAGCGGATTCCTCTTCGGGCCAGACGGTTCCCAGTGCGAGCCCGGCACCCCAGCGGCCCGAGGGCAGTCGGCGTCGATGGTTCTGTCGGTCACTATCACCGGCACGCAGCCGGAGACTATGTCGGCCGAGGTCTGTCTCTCCAATGGGACGACCTGCAAGACGCTCTCGGTAGCCGTGGTTTAGTCCGCAGGTTCCCATCGTTGGGTGTTGGGAACGACGATTCAATAATCAAGACAAGGCGCCGCCCTCAGCGCGGGGAGCAAAGATGACGGCACTGCTCGCCGCGCTGATTCAAAAGACATGGAGAAGAGCGGATTTGACCCCAACACTGACCCCTACGCCGGTATGAAAGGCATCGGTCGTAGCAAAGTCGGCAACTTCGCCCGTGTGGGACGGCTGTTTCCCGTGATCGATGGGGCTTAAGGCTTGGGGGGAGTCGTTCCGTCCAACTCCGCGACCCGAGCCTCCCAGTAGCCAAGGCGCTGCCGGAACCTCTCGGCCTGGGCGACGACGACCGGGACGTTGGTCAGCTCGACCTCGCGCCGACCCTCGTCCGATTGGTCCGCCATCAGCTGGCGGATGCGGACCAGCACCTTCTCCTCCATGGCGAGGATGTCGGTGTAGATCTGCCTCCAGTAAAGTGCCTGCTTGATCGTCGCCTCGTCTGGAAGACCTTCGCCGTCCATCCGTTGACTCCAATCGCCGCCGCGCACCGCCGCGTCGACGTCAGGGCGTGCGAGCTTGACCTTCCTCATTCCCCACAATTACGGCGCCCGGCGTAAAAAGATCAGCAATATTCGGGGCGCCCAGCTGAGCGCGGACGGTTCAGTCGGCTCGAAACACCAGCGAGTAGCCCCGCCCCGGCTTGTTGACAAGGTCAACCGGGATCTCGAGATCGACGAGTATCTTGCGGATCCTCCTCACGTAGTTGCGCACTTCCTCAGGAAAGAGGGCTGGATCGGCCCATGCCTGACCCAGGATCTGCGAGGTGGTGAAGAACCGGTGAGGATGGTCGAGAAGGAACTGGAGAAGCTGAAACTCTCGCTTCGTCAGGGCCACCTCGCGGCCCCTGTGCCGGACCATGCGGCCCGCGGGATCCAGCCATAGCCCCTGGAGCTCCCAGATGCGGCGGTACCAGAGATCAAGGCGCTCCTGATATCCGTGCATCTGGGTCTCGATGATCTCGAGGTCGACCGCCGCTACCTGCTGGGCCTGCGGCTTCAGGCTCGCTACATCGCGCTCCACCCGGCGGAGTATCCCGCGCTTGAACTCGAGGAGATCCGCATAGATGCTCATCCAGTGGCGCGCGTCTTCCCAACGCGTGGTGCCGATGTCTTCACCCTCGAGGGGCCGGGATGGTCGCTTGCGATCGCCATGCGGAGCGTCGGTCACGAAATGAAACCGCTCGCCGACACCTGGATAGCCGGTATCAAAGTGTGGACCAAGGTCGCGCTATTTTCCGCGAAAAGTCCTAAGCGCTGAAAGGCGGCGTCGCGTTCTCCGCAAGCAGGTAGAAGACCGAGCCGTGGGGCGGAACCGTGGCTGTGATCACCCCGGCAGTCTGGGCCGTTGTGCCGGTCCACAGATTGAGCACCGAGTACTCGGTGGCGGTTGGCATACCGACCTGCGTTGCAGTGGCCGTAATGGTCGCTGCGGTGTCGGTCTGGTTGAAGAAGACGACGGCGCTGTCTCCGTTCATAAGTGGCTTCGTCAACACCCAGTGGCCGCCCGCGCTCGCGACGGGGTAGCCCTGCCTGCCCAACGGGTCCTGGTCCACCCCGATCACAGCGCGGTTGGTGAGGATGCCCTGCGTGACAGGCGACATCGTGGCCAGGTCGTTGCCGGCGATCAGCGGCGCAGCCATCTCCGCCCAGAGGCTGAACTGGCTCTGGTACTCGGTGACGCTCATGCCGCCGTTGCCGACCTCGAGCATGTCCGGATCATTCCAACCGCGTGGCCCGGCGTGCACGTAGTGCTTCACGTTGTGAGTGAAATTCCAGACCATGCTCGAGTACTTGTCCTGGATGTCGGAAGTGGTGCGCCACAGGTTAGCCCGGCCCGGCGCCGAGCTCCACGGCTCGTTGTTGGTCACGTCGTTGACGTCGTACACGATCAGGCGCCCGGTCGCGGCTAGCGCATCAGCCATTTCGCTGGCCAGCATCTGGCTGATCTGCTTTCGGTTCAGGCGCGGGTAGTTGTGATACGGGATGAAGCACCAGTCGAGCTTGAGATAGTCGACACCCCAAGCGGCGAACAGGGCCGCATCCTGCCGGAAGTGGCCGTAGCTCCCCGCGCTCGTGGCGGCGCAGTTCTCCATGCCTGCACTCGAATAGATCCCAAACCTCAGGCCGAGCGAGTGGACGTAGTCGGCCACGGGTTTGATGCCCTGTGGAAATTTGGCGGGGTCTGGCTGGAGGCTCCCGCTTCTGCTGCGCCAGAGGAGATCCCACCCGCCGTCGAGGTTCACGTACCTGTAGCCGGCAGCCTTCATCCCCGAGCTGATGATGGCGTTGGCCTGGGCTGCGACCGTCGCCGCGCTCACTGAGTGGTAAAAGTGATTGAAGCCGTTCCAGCCCATCGGTGGTGCTGCAGTAAGCTCAGGTGAGAGCGGCCCGATCGCAGAGCGCGGCAGGGTGAGCGCGGGAGGCGCCACGCCGAAACGCGCCGCCAATGGATTGGCGGCGATCGTATCGGGGGCGAACAAATTCGTGATCACGCCTACGAGGGCAGACAGCACGAGCCCCAGGACCACAAGGCCGGCGGCGATGCGCCGGGAAGAGCTCACCACCTTGGTCGGGTGTGGTGGTGAGACGTCGGGCGCATCAGGCGCTAATCTAGCGCCTAACAGGAGCCTTGGGGTTAAACGCCCCAGAAATTTTCACTAGGGCAAATGCCCCAGGAGCGTCACGTCGTCGCGGGTGGAAGCGTGATGCGAACGGTGGTGCCGGCTCCGAGCGTGCTCTTGATCTCGACGGTGCCACCGTGTGCGGTGATGATGTCGTGGGTGATCGCGAGGCCCAGGCCGGAACCGGTCGAGCCGGGGCCCTTGACGAAGCGCTGAAAGACACGTGGGAGGATGTCAGGCGAGATTCCCTCGCCTGTGTCGGTAACCGAGATCTCCACGTTCTCGCCGGTGGGGTGCACGTCGATGCGAATCGAGCCCCCGGCTGGCGTGTGGCGAATCGCGTTCGAGACCACGTTGGCGAGCGCACTGCGGATGCGTGCAGGGTCGACGTCGACATTGGGGACGGTCGAGTCGATCGCGGACGCCATGCTCACGCCGAAAGCCTCGCTCTGCGTCTCGAACGAGGCGAGCACGTCCTGGACCAGCGCTCCAGGCTCGACGTGCTCGCGGTTGAGCACGAGGCTGCCGGCTTCGGTGAGCACGAGCGTGCGAAGGTCTTCGACCAGGACCTCGAGCGTGCGCGTCGCATCCAGGATCGGCTGGACGTGGTCCGCGTCGCCCGGATACAAGCCATCCGCGATCGCCTCTGCCTGGCCGCGGATCACCGACAGCGGCGTTCGCAGCTCGTGCGCGACGTCGGCGAGAAAGCTGCGGCGCTGCACGTCGCTGGCCTTGAGCCGGGCTGACATGGCGTTGAATGCGCGCGCTACAGAGGTCAGCTCGGCAGGGCCGTGCTCGGGCACCTGGGCGGAGTAATCGCCTTTCTCGATCCTGCCCGCCGCGTCGATCAGGTTGTCCATCGGCAGTGAGAAGCGACGGATCCCACGCTGGGCAACGACCGCGAAGAGAACGAGCATCAGCGCGGTCATGACGAGGACGACCTGTGCCGTGCCGGGCCGGAAGAAGGTCGGCCCGAGGAGCCAGCTCAGCAAGGTGCCCGCCAGGGCGGTGACCACTGCCGCGGCCACGGCGACGAGGGCGATCACGCCCAGGATCAAGCACCCCATGCGCCAGAAGAAGGGCAGGCGCCCACCTCGCCAGCGTCGGGCCGGCGGCCACGGTTGGTTCTCCGGCCACCACGGCGGCCGGCGGCGGGGAGGCGGTCCCCATGCGGTTCTCATCGATCGGGAGGCTCGGCAAAACGGTAACCGACTCCGAACACGGTGAGGACGTATTGCGGGCGGCCGGTTTGGGGCTCGATCTTGCGTCTGATGTTTTTGATGTGGGCGTCGATCGCCCGCTCATACGACTCGAACGCCACACCTTTGACGGCGTCGAGCAGCTGGGCGCGGGTGAAGATCCGGCCCGGCTGTCTGGCCAGTGTCGACAGGATCTGGAACTCCGTCTTCGTGAGCTCGACCCGCCGGCCTGCGATCTTGACGTCCATCCTCGGCACGTCGAGCTCGACATCCGCGCCGACGCGGATGAGATCCGAGGGACGTCGCATGCCCTCGGCCCTACGCAGCACCGCGCGCACGCGAGCGACCAGCTCCTTGGGGCTGAACGGCTTGGTCATGTAGTCGTCGGCGCCCAGCTCGAGCCCGACCAGCTTGTCCGTCTCCTCCGTTCGAGCGGTCAGCATGATGATCGGCACCTCGCCGTCGCGTCGCAGCGCACGCGTCACATCGAGC
This sequence comes from Candidatus Nitrosopolaris sp., assembly GCA_035636885.1. GTDB lineage: Bacteria > Chloroflexota > Dormibacteria > Dormibacterales > Dormibacteraceae > UBA10449. The sequence goes on along the minus strand of DASPYG010000069.1, from coordinate 4,732 downwards.
CCATCGATACCGGGGAGCGCGAGGTCGAGGATGACGAGATCCGGACGGCCGGTTCGCGCTGTGCGCAGTGCTGTCGGTCCATCAGACGCGACGAGCACGGTGAACCCACCGTGCTCGAGGTAGTCGCGAACGAGCCGCACGATCCGTGGCTCGTCGTCCACGACCAGGATGGTCGGCACCGCGTCCATCGTAAGGACCGGAACAGCACCGAGGGCGCATGCCCCCGGTGCCGTCGTCTTCCTTAATTCAGACGGTCTTGGTGTCTGACGGTGGTGCGGGTGTGGGTTCGCCGTGCGCGCGCCGGTGCCACTCCTGCATTCGCTCGTCGATGGCCGGCGGGATGCCGCCACCATGGCGCGGGCCATAACCGCCCTTCCAGCCGCCGCCGTAGTAACCACCCCATCCGCGGCCGAACCGCGCGATGCGGAAGATTACGAACAGGAGGAAGAGGAAGAACAGGAACCCGAAGATCCCGAAGCCGAAGAAGTGCGGGCCGTAGTAGTAATACGGAACCGCCGCCGTCACGCCGTTGGACAGGTGCGTCGCCGCCCCTTCCGACCAGCCCGCCTGGTACGCCACGACGCCGACGATCGCGAGCAGGATGCCCGTCAGCGCTACCCACAGAAAACCGATACCGCGTCTCATTGCCGTCACTCCTTTGTGATGAGAGGTTTGATGTCTCTCATCCTTCGGCGAGCTTGTGAACGCGGTGTGAACGTGCCGTGGAGGATCGCTGTCCCCGCAGGGGAGGGGGCGTGGAGCGCGACTGTCAGTCAGAAGCCGACGTCGCCCAGCTCCACGAGCTCGGCGGAGCGCCGCCACAGCTCGCCCTGGGCTCCGGCGTCGAGCGTCGACCTGGGCGCATCGATCTGGCGGCCGCCCTTGAAGAACCAGCCTGTCGTGCTTGCGAACGCCGGCGAGGTGGCGAGATCGGCCAGGTCCTCGGCGGCTCGATCCGGCCGCCTGGACACGAGTCGGGTCAACAACCGGACCGGGCGAGGCGCCTCGCGCATGAGGTCCGAGCGGACAAGGCCGGGATGGAACGCATAGGCGCGCACGTCCCATCGTTTCGCGCGTCGCGCGAGCTCGAACGTGAACATCAGATTGGCGGCCTTGGTGGCACCGAACGTCCGCAGCGCGCTGAACTGTTCCTTCGACAGGAGCTGATCGACGTCCACGCGCGTCGACGACGGGGCCGAGACGGTGATCACCCGTCCCCCGCCCGCCAGCCGGTCGCGCAGCAGGTTGGTCAGAAGAAACGGGCCGAGATGATTGGTGGCGAGCATGAGCTCGAAGCCGTCGTCGCTCTGCTCGTAGAAGGGCGTGTACATCGCGGCGACGTTCACGAGCGCATCCACATGCGGTACCGTCCGCGTGACCTGGCGCGCAGCCGCACGCACCGAAGCAAGCGACGAGAGGTCGACCTCCACGCTGGTCAACCGGTTGTCGCGGTCGAGTCTCGCGACCAGGCCATCCAGCCGGTCCGAGGGCCGGCTCAGCAGCAGGAGGCGCGCTCCGCGCGGCGCGAGCAGCGACGCGGTTGCGGAGCCGATTGCCCCCGTAGCGCCTGTGATCACGATCACCGGGTTCAGCCCTGGCATCAGCTCAGTGTCGATGCATCAAGCTGGGCATGGCAAGCCACGATGCCACCTTTGATCGACGCCCACCGCGGCGAATGCGGCAGCCTGGGGCTGCCCGCGGCCACGCGTTACACGCGCGCCATCGCGATGGGCGTCGACTTTGTCGAGATCGACATTCGCCGCACGACCGATGGAATTTTCGTGAACTACCACGATGATCACACCCCCTCTGGTCGCGCGGCCAGGGACATGTCGTACGCGGCGCTCGACGATGAGCTGGGAGACGAGCTGCTCACCATCGAGCAGCTGGTCGACATCATCGACGGCAAAGTCGGCCTTCACGTCGATGTGAAGGAGGAGGGATACGAAGCCGACGTCGTGCGCTTCATCCAGGGCGGCTTCAAGCGCAGCGACGTGGTCTTTACATCGGGCGACGACCCGATCCGAACCATCAAAGACCAGTTCCCCGGCGTGAGGACCGGGCTCTCCCTCGGCGATGACCTTCAGGGCGCGCCGCCGTGGCGGTACGTCCGGGTGCGGTTGAGCGAGCTCTTTCCGGGCGGGCGGTTGCGGCGCAGCCATGCGGACTTCGCCGCCGTCCACGAGCGCCTGGCTCGGCTCAGCGTGTTGGACTACTGCGCGCGCGAGGGCATGCCGGCGTGGGTGTGGACGGTCGACGAAGAGGTCGAGATCGAACGATTCATGCGCGACCCGCGTGTCGCTGTGCTCATCACCAACCGCCCCGACGTCGCGCTGAGGTTCAGGTGAGTTCGATATCGGTCTGGCAGCACACTAAGCCAAAATCGGGCGACCAGCGCAGCACGAGTGGAGGCGAGGTCGTGCTCGGCCTGAAGCATGCCGTCAGCGGCCCGAACGTGGCGCCGCGACTGAATTCGTGACGCGACCACTGCGTGCAGCCGGGCGCGTCGAAGACAAGCTGCGCGGCATGGCGTTGTGAATCGATCAGCTGCAGGTCTTCGGGCGATGCATGGGTCGAGTCGCTCGCGTTGCGGAATCTGATCTGCATCGTCACAAGCCCGCCCTGCACGCCGAGGCTGGTGACCCAGAGCGTGTAGCCATGCAGGTCGGCGCAGGGAGCCGGTGTACACCCGAGCGCCGGTACAGGGCTGCTCGCTGTGGGCGCCTGATACGGCACCTGGAGGGACTGGTATGCAAAGACGGCCACGGTGCCCACGACGAGAACCGCAGCCCCGACTGCCGCATAGGTGAGGAGCCGCTTCGGCGGGCGGGTCACATCTGCCGCCGGGCACGGCGCAGCCTGACGATCGCGATCGCGGCGGCGACGGCCAGCAAGAGCACGAGGAACGGCACGACCCATGGATTCTGGCCCGTGAAGTTCTGGAGGTAGTCGTTGAAGCTCGCGGGCTCCGGTGATCTCGCATCATGCGGCGCCAGCGCGGCAAGCTCGGCCGTATAAGGCTGCGTGAGGCTGCAGCTGTTGTCGTCGAACGGCATGTGGTCGTTGAGCGGAACGAACAGGTATCGGTGGCCGGACTGATAGTGACGGTCGACGCTGGTTGCGGTGAACGGCCCAGACACCGGCGAACCATGAACGTAGACGTACGCCGGCATCGACGGCCCCTTCCAGATCGCTTCGACGCTGACCCGGGCGACGCGGTCCTGGTCGGATGTGTATATGACGGTGCCCACGAACACCACCGGCTGGGCTGCGAGCTCGTCGCCGATCGACCTCGGTCCACCCCCGGCGCAAGACGCAGAGGTTGCACCGGCGCCCGCCATGGCAATCGCGCCCGCCACGATGAGGCTTGCCAGCAACCTGAGCGGCATCCGTGAATCAAAACGCCCGGCACGGCCGGAAGGCAATGCCAGCTACAGAACCGCGGCCGCCAGGCGGTCGACCTGGTCGAGGTGAGGGGCGGCGATGAACAGGATGAGCTCGTCAGCGCCGACCGCCTCGTAGGCGTTGACCCGTTCCTTGGCTTCGTCGGCCGACTTGACGGTGCCGCGCCAGACCCGTGACCCGAACTCGCCGTAATAGCTGACCAGGTTGGATTCAGCCTCCTCGTGCAGCTCGTCGCCGATGACGAAGTAGGCGAGGGCTCGAAACTTCGGCTTGCCGGCCCGCCGCGCCGCCTTCCAGGCGGCGTTGATCCGTTCCATCATCGCCGTCAGGCTCTCGGGTGTTCCACCGCCCTGGGTCCAGCCGATGCCGTACTTCACAACGCGCCTGATCACCGGCTCGGCGCCTCCGCCGAACATGATGGGAACGCCGTCACCGCTCAGGAGCCGGGGCGTCAGCGGCTGCTCGGTGCCTGGCAGAGGCTCGCCGCGCCAGGCGCGGTGCATCAGCTCCAGGGCCGCATCGATGCGGCGCCCGCGCGTGTGAAAATCGGTGCCCGTGATCGCGAAATCGTCGGGTCGGGAACCCGTGCCGATGCCGAGCACGAACCGACCGCCCGACACCTGGTCGAGCGTTGCCGCCTGCTTGGCCAGCAGCACCGGCTCGCGCGTGGCGGCGAGCAGGATGTCGGTGAACAGCCCGATCTTTTCCGTAACGGCAGCGGCCGCGGCCAGGCTGATGAGCTCTTCGTAGTTGGGGAAGGCGACCCGGCCGATGGTCGCCAGCGTGGAGAACCCCAGCGAGTCCGCGCGATGGGCGATATCGACGAGCAGCCTTCCATTGGCCAGGCTCTTGTCAGCATTGGGCAGGCCGAGACCGATCTTCACGATCGGGTTTCAGGTTACGCGGTCGCGACCGCCCCAACTCGCTCGTCGGCCAGGACCCTGCCGTCATTCAGCCGGATGTTGCGGCTGGTCTGAGAGGCGACGCGGGGTGGCGGTGATGGAACCTAGAATTACCGACCCATGAGAGGTCCGGGTGTCCAGCCTGCTGCTCAGAGGATTCGTCCTCGGGTTCGCCGTCGCCGCAACGCCCGGCCCGATCTTCCTTCTCTGCCTTAGGCGAACCCTCCTCCGCGGCTGGCTCAGCGGGCTGGTCTCCGGCCTCGGCGTCGCCACCGCTGATGGCCTCTATGCGGCGGTGGCCGTGTTTGGCGTGACTGCGGTGACCTCATTGCTTGCAGGCGAGCGCAAGGCCCTCGCAGTTGCCGGCGGCGCGCTGCTGATCGTGCTGGGCGTCCGCATCGCCCTCGAAAAACCGAAGGACGTGG
>DASPYG010000068.1:0-22528 GCA_035636885.1 Candidatus Nitrosopolaris sp. | reverse complement strand
CAACAGAGGGTTGGAAGCCGACGCGTTTGCCAGCTGCTTGGCGATGTCGGGGATGATGGTCGTGCCCGAGGCGCCGTACACGAGCGCCATCCCGTACAGCACGAAGGCGCTCGCGAAGCCTCCGACCAGGAGGTATTTCGCAGCCGCCTCCTGAGAGCGATTGTCGTCTCGCGCATATCCGCTGGCGATGTAGAGCGCGATCGACAGCAGCTCGAGGCCGAGGAAGACGGTGACCAGCGACGTGGCCGACGCCAGCACCATCATGCCGATGATCGAGGCGAGGATGAGGATGTGGAACTCGCCCTCGCGCATTCCGCGCTTGACGAGGTAAGAATGCGAGATGGCCACGGTCAGGATGCCGAGGCTGCAGAAGAGGACGTCGAAGAAGAGGGCGAAGTTGTCGCCGGTAGCCATCCCTGAATAGGCCGGGCCGCCCTGTGCGTAGAGCCAGCGATAAACGGCCGTGCTGAGCGAGTAGGAAAGCCCGACGACAGCGACCATGGCCACGACGCCGCTCCTCCGCTTGATGGGGATGGCAAGGTCGGCGACGATCGCGAAGAGAAAGAAGCCCGTGAGCGTCGCGATGGGGGAGATCTGGCCGAGGTCGGCCAGGGCCTGCGACCAGCCGTAGGTGGGAATGGTGGTGGCCGCGAGCATCATCGGTAGAGACCGACCTGGGCGACCGACGTCATCAGCTGAGTCAGCGCGTAGGGATAGAGGCCGATCGCGAACATGAGGATGATCAGCGGCGTCACGAGCGCGAGCTGGCCGGCATAGATGTCCCCGGATGGGCGGGGCCCGGCCGGTTCGCCGTACATCGCGCCCTGGAACATGCGGAGCATGTAGACGGGCGCGAGCACCAAACCGATGGCGCCGACCGCCGCCAGCACAGGGGCTCGCTCCCAGGCTCCGAGCAGTGTCATGAACTCGCCCACGAAGCTGTTCAAGCCCGGCAGGCCGAGCGCGGCCAGGACCACGATCGTGAAGACCCCGGCCATCACCGGCATGCGTGGCGCAAGCCCGGCCAGCGCGGAGCGGTCGCGCGTGCCAGTGCGGTCGGCGATCCAGGCGACGAACAGGAAGAGCGCCGGGATGATGATCCCGTGGTTGACCATCTGCAGGATGGCGCCCTGCTGGCCCTGGATGTTGTACGCGAAGATGCCCAGGACGATGAAGCCCATGTGGCTGACGCTGGAATAGGCGACCAGCAGCTTCATGTCGCGCTGGGCGATCGCCATGAGAGCGCCCCAGATGATGGCGGCCACCGCGAGCACGGGGATCACCCACCGCCAGTCCCACCAGTCGACCGGGTTGGGGAACAGCGGCACGAGGATCCGCAGCATTCCGTAGGCGCCTGTCTTGCCCATCACGCCCGCGAAGATGACCAGCATCGGGGTCGGCGCGGCCATGTAGGCGTCGGGGAGCCAGCCATGGAACGGGAACAGCGGCGTCTTGATCGCGAAGGCGAGCGCGAACACGAAAAAGAGGCCGAACTGGATCGCCGCCGACGGCGGGATCGTCGCCAGCTTGGCCAGGTCGAACGTCTGCTGGCCCGTGAACACGTACTCGCCGATGACCCCCACCAGCATCAGCAGCGAACCGGCCAGCGTGTAGAGCACGAACTTGATCGCCGCGCGTCCCGGCCTCTCGCCCTCGCCGAAGAGCCAGAGCAAGAAGTACGCCGGGATGAGCATCGCCTCCCAGAACACATAGAAGAGGACGAGGTCGACCGCCAGGAAGACGCCGGCCATACCCGCCGACATGGCAAGCAAAAGTGCGATGAAGCGATTGGCGCCTGGCTTCTCGACGGGCGTCGCCAGCACCGCGATGACTGTGAGGAGCGCGTTCAGAACGACCAGCCACACGCTGATCCCGTCAACGCCGAGGTGATAGAAAATGTGCAGCTGCGGGATCCAGGGCACCTGCTCGGTGAACTGATAGCCATGGAAGCCGGGCGCGAAAGCGAGCGCCACGCCGCCCGAGATCCCGAGCGTCACGAGCGCGACCAGCACGCCCATCCACTTCGCGAACCGCGGCGGCATGAACGCGATGAGCACCGCCCCGACCAGCGGGAGGAGCCAGATGGATGTCAGCGTCATGAGCTCACCCGCGCGAGGATCAACAGAGTCACGACCACCGCGCCTGCCACGAACACGAGGACGTAGTTGCGGAAGTAGCCGGTCTGGGTGAGGCCGAGGTTGTGCGCGCCGGCCTCGGCGAGCTCGCCGGTGCCCGTAAGTATGCCTTCGATGACCGGCTCCTCGACGTAGCGGAGGCCGACACGCGCGAGGCCGTCCATCGTGCGCACGAACACCGCGTCGTAGAGCTCGTCGAAGTAGTACTTGCGCTCGAGCACCCGCTGCGCCCATGGCACGACTGCGGTCCATGGCTTCCAGGCGTGCTGGATGTAGATGCGATAGGCGGCCAGGAAGAGGACCACCGCCAGGAGCATGGTCACGAAGGTCGCGATCACCTCAGATGCGCCCCCCTCCCAGGCCTGCGCTCCCACGGCCGACTTCAGGAAGTCGTCGACCAGGTGCGGCCCGAAGCCGAGGGCGCGGGTCTGGATGAAGCCGCCGATCGTAGCGAGCACCGCGAGGATGACGACCGGGACCAGCATCACCTGCGGAGCCTCGTGCGGGTGCTCGACGGGGCGGTCCGGCGAGGGCTTGCCCGCGAACGACATCCACCACATGCGCCCGGTGTAGAAGCCGGTCACCAACGCGGTGATGAAGCCGAACGCCCATACCGCCAGCGCCAGCGACGCGTCTGGTTTGGAGAAGGCGGCTCCGAGGATCTGCTCTTTGGAGAAGAAGCCGACGAAGGGAATCACGCCCACCAGCGACAGCGAGCCGATGAGGAACGACCAGGAAGTGCGCGGAAGCTGGCGGAAGAGTCCTCCGTACTTGCGCATGTCCTGTTCGTCGTTCATGGCGTGGATGACGTTCCCGGCGGCCATGAATAGCAGGGCCTTGAAGAAGGCGTGGGAGAGAAGGTGGAAGAAGCCGGCGGTGTAGGCGCCGATGCCGACGGCCAAGAACATGTAGCCGATCTGGCTCATGGTGGAGTAGGCGAGCACCCGCTTGATGTCGGTCTGGACGATGGCGATCGTGGCCGCGAAGAGGGCGGTGACCGCGCCGATGATCGCCACCGCGCCGTGGGCGTAAACGGCGAGGTCGTAGATGGGGTGCATGCGCCCGACCAGGTAGACGCCGGCGGTGACCATCGTCGCTGCATGGATGAGGGCGCTGACCGGGGTTGGGCCCTCCATTGCGTCCGGCAGCCAGGTGTGGAGCGGAAGCTGCGCTGACTTGGCAACCGCTCCGACAAGCAGCAGGAAAGCGGCCAGCTCGAGGCTGTTGGTATCGGTGGCTTGCGGACATGGCCCTCCGTGCCCGCAAATCCTCGGCTGAAGTTGAGAGAAAACGCCGGCGTAGGTGGCCGAGTGGTAGGTCACGAACAGGGCGAAGGCACCGAGGATCATGCCCACGTCGCCGACGACGTTCATCACGAACGCTTTGCGCGCCGCCAGAACCGCGGAGCGGCGGTGGTACCAGAATCCGATCAGGAAATAAGAGCTCAGGCCGACCAGTGCCCACCCGATGATCAGGAAGATGAAGTTGCCCGCGAGGACGAGCAGCAGCATCGAGAACACGAAGACGTCCATGTAGGTGAAGAAGCGTGCGTAGCTAGGACCGTCCTCCTTGTCCATGTAGCCGACCGCGTAGGTCACGATCAGCCCCCCGACGCCGGTGATGACCAGGCACATGAAGATCGAGAGGTTGTCGACGAGGAGGTTGAACGGCACATCGAAGGAGCCGCTCTTGATCCACGTCCAGTAGGTGAAGTCGCCGGACACGCTGTTCGCGAACAGGTAGAGCGTGGCCAGGAACGAGGCCCACACCACGCCAGGACCGACGATGCGGGTGACGATCCGCGGCAGCCGCCAGCCGCGGCCGGCGAGCAGGATCGCGCCGGCGGCCGGGAAGAGGAGGATCAGCAGGGCGACCTGGCTGTTGGTCATCCCTTGAGCTCGCTGAGGTCGTCGATGTCCTCGGCGTCACGGTGCCGAAAGATGTCGACCAGGATCGCCAGGCCGACCACGGCCTCCGCGGCGGCCACCGTCATCGACATGAGCGCGAACAGCTGGCCATCGAGGTTCTGCAGCTGGCGAGAGAAGGCGACCAGGGTGAGGTTCGCTGCATTGAGCATGAGCTCGATGCAGATGAGGATCACCAGAGGGTTGCGGCGGATGAGCACGCCGATGGTGCCGAGGATGAACAGCACCGCGGCGAGCAGCAGGAACCATGAAGTATCGAGCTGCGAGCCGCCGGCGTCGAACCCGCTCATAGGGTCTTCACCGATCGTCGCCTTCCTTGCGGCTGAGGTAGATGGCGCCGATCGCCGCCACGAGCAGAAGGAGCGATGTCAGCTCGAAGGGGTAGAGAAACTTCGTGAAGAGCCCGACCCCGATGGACTGCACGGTGCCGAAGAGGCTCATATCGACCGTCTTGTCAGGCTGGCGGTACGTGACCCCCTGCAGCATCGCCCACAGCAGTCCGAAGAGCGCGAGCACGAAAAGCGCCGACAGCGACGCCTGGAAACGAAGCCGGCTCTTCCCCATCTCTCTGGCCGGCCCGAGCAGGGCGATCACGAACAGGAACAGGACCATGACCGCGCCCGCGTAGACGATGACCTGGGCCACAAAGATGAACTGCGCGCTGAGAAGGAGGAAGAGGACCGCCAGCGCGAGCATCACCACCACGAGGCTGAGCACGCTGCGGATGGGCTGGCGGAAGCTGATCACGCCGATGCCTCCCGCCACGGCCATGGCGGCGGCGACGAAAAAGATGACGATCGCCAAGGCTAGGTCAGGTTGGGGTAGTCCCTCCCCGCTCGCGGGGAGGGGCAGGGGTGGGGGTGCCGGCCTTCAGACGTGCCTCGACATCTGGGGGAAGCGGCTCCAGCAGCTTCTCCTTGGTGTAGATGAACTTCTCGCGGCTGGTGTCGGACAGCTCGTACTCCGGACCCAGCACGATCGCCTGCACGGGACACGCATCCTCGCAGTACCCGCAGAAGATGCACCGCAGCATGTTGATCTCGTACGTCTTCGCGTAGCGCTCGCCCGGCGACACGCGGTTCTCGTCGGTGTTTTCCGCGGCGATGACCAGGATGCAGCCGACCGGGCAGGCGGCTGCGCAAAGCTCGCATCCAATGCATCGTTCCAGGCCGTTTTCATACCGGCGGAGGTAGTGGCGGCCGCGGTAGCGCTCCGAGCGCGGGCTCTTGTCTTCCGGGTACTGCAGCGTGACCTGGGGCGAGAAGAACTCGCCCAGCGTGGTCTTGAGTCCGGTGGCCAGCGCCGCGATGTCAGCACCCACCCCGGGCACCTTGCCCTTCGGGTGCGCCGGCACGCCTTCGTCCGCCCCTCGCAGCGGCGTCGGGTGCTCCGGCTTGGGGTCCGCGCTCTTTTCGTCATCTGCCATCGACTACCCCTGCGATGCCACGAGGATGGTGCCGGTCACGATCACGTTCACGATCGCCAGCGGCAGCAGCACCTTCCAACCCAGGCGCATGAGCATGTCGTAGCGAAGCCTGGGGAATGTGCCGCGCAGCCAAATGTATAGGAAGAGGAAGAGCACGACCTTGAGAAGGAAGGCGAGCACAGGCGGCACGAACCACAGGTACCAGCCACCGAAGAAGAGGAGAGCGGCGAGGGCGGAGACAGTGATCATGTTCACGTACTCGGCCAGGTAGTACATGACGAACTTGAGGCCCGAGTACTCGGTGAGGAAGCCGCCGATGAGCTCCTGCTCCGCCTCCGGAAGGTCGAACGGGGCGCGGTTGGTCTCGGCGACCGCGGAAATGAGGTAGATGACGAATCCGATCGGAGTTAGCAGGATGAGCGGGATCGGCCCGTGGTAGGGGCCCCAGGTGACCGTGTAGTCGACGATGTCGCGCAGGCGCAGCGAGCCGACGATCATGAACGTCGGCACCAGAGCGAGGCCGAGCGCCATCTCATAGCTGATCAGCTGAGCCGCCGATCGCAATCCGCCGAGCAGCGAGTACTTGTTGTTGGACGCCCAGCCGCCGATCACGATGGCGTAGACGTTCAGCGAGCTAAACGCGAAGACGAGGAGGACGCCGATGTTGACGTCGGCGATCCAGTACTGGACGTTGTACCAGAGGCCGATCGGAATGACGGCCCAAGCAAGGAAGGCCGCCGCCACGGCAATGCATGGCGCAATGACGAAGAGCGTGCGCTCGGTCTTGGCGGGGACGAAGCTCTCTTTGAACGCGAGCTTGACCCCATCCGCGGCCAGCTGCATCAGGCCCCACGGTCCGACGCGGTTGGGGCCGGGGCGGCGCTGGATGTGGCCGAGGGCGACGCGCTCGAACCACACCGTATACGCGGTCGCTGTCAGCACGACGAAAAGAAGCACGGCGATCGCGACGACGACGACGATCCAGTGGCCGATCGGGTCGTTGTAGATGCCGCTCATGGGTGCGCCGGTCCGATGAGCACCGGCTCGGGCTCGGGTTCCGGCGAGGGCGGCCGAGCGAGTGCCGCCAGCGCCGGGATGGCGGCCGCAGCCTCGCGCTGGATCGCGAAGACGCCCGCGTAGTCGAGGTTCAGACCAAGCGCCACGCCTAGCTCGGTGAGCACCTCCCACGACTCCTTCAGCGGCGGGTCCACCTCGATCGGCGGCCGCAGGAACTGGACGGTGCCTTCGAGATTCGTGTAGCTGCCCTGGCGCTGCGCAAAGGTGGTCGCCGGGAGCATGACGTTCACTTTTTCGTTCTCGGGCCGGGGCAGGTGGTCCCACGCGGCCGTGAACTTCACGCTGGAAGGGATGCCGGCGGTCGGCGGAGGGCCCCAGCTGAGCAGCGCCTCGACGCCATCGAGCGAATCCCAACCCGCCACGCCGGCCTCGATCGCGCCGCGTTCGTTGGTGGCGCGGTACAGGGACATGACACTGCCGCCGACCGCATCCGCCAGGTCTCGGCAGGACTTGGCCAGGTCGGCCATCTCCTCGCTGCCGTGGCCGTCCCCGTAAAGGATCGCGACAGGGCCGCCGGGCGACTTCAGCAATTCGTGCGACGCCAGCTTCCGCACCTCCGCCGCGGCTTTGCCGGGCGCGTTTCGGATGTGGATCGTGCGCGGGTCGCGGTCGAGGTCGACGCCGTGCGGGTGGATGACGATCAACCGCGCTCCTCGCTTCGAGGCCGCCTTCTTGATGCGCAGGTTGACGATCGGTACGTCGTCCTCGGTGTCCGAGGCGACGATGACGATCACGCGCGCAGCATCCAGGTCCTTGATTCGCAGCGTCGCGCCCACCGGTGCCGGCAGTGCCGTGCGGCTGTGCATCTTCACCAGCGCGCCGCGCAGCGGTCCGTCGAGAAGGCGCTTGAACAGGAAGGCCTCCTCGTTCGTGATGTCCTTCGGCAGCGAGATGCCGAGCCTGGCGCCCTTGCCTTTGATGCCATCTGCTACTGCGCTCAGCGCATCGGTCCACGTGGACTTCGCTCCATTGATGCGCGGCGTGCGCAGGCGCGCGGGGTCGTTGACGTCCGTGTAGTCGAACCGGCCGCGGTCGCAGATCCAGCCCTCGTCGATGTCGTCGTTCTCGCGCGAGGTCACGCGTACGAGCTGGCCCCGGCGTTGCCACAGGTTGACGTTGCAGCCGACCGCGCACTTCGAGCACACGCTCTCGGTGTGTGTCATGTCCCACGGGCGTGACTCGAAGCGCCAGACGCGCGAGGTGAGCGCGCCCACCGGGCACAGGTCGATGATGTTGCCGCTGAAGATGGACTGCAGCGGCTGGTCGAACTGGCTCGTGATGTAGGACTGCACTCCGCGCTGCCCGGTGGTCAGCTCCTGTTTCCAGGTGATCTCGTCGTAGTAACGGGTGCATCTGAAGCAGAGGACGCATCGCTCTCGATCGAGCGCGATGGTCTCCGACAGCGGGATGGGTTTCTTGAAGTGCAGCCGAGGGCCGTCGATGCGGCTCGTCGGATAGCCGTGGCGGAACGTGAAGTCCTGCAGCGGGCACTCGCCGCCCTTGTCGCAGACTGGGCAGTCGAGCGGGTGGTTGACGAGCTCAAACTCCAGGATGTCGGCGCGCGCCTGCACCGCCATCGGGCTCAAGGTCTTGACCACCATGCCTTCCGCGACCGGGGTGGTGCAGCCCGTCTGGGGGCGGGGCGGGCCAGGGGTTAGCTCCACCAGGCACAGACGGCAGGCGCCGACCGGGTCGAGCTTGTGGTGGTAGCAGAAGACGGGAATCTCGATGCCGACGAGCTTGGCCGCCTCGACCACGAGAGTGCCTGCCGGCACGGCGATCTTGTGGCCGTCGATGGTGACGTTAACGTCAGGCATGGGCGGCAACGGCTCCCACATTGCACGTGTGCCGCAAAGCGTGGTCCTCGTACTCGTTGCGGAAGTGGCGGAAGGTCGAATCGATGACCCAGCCCGCGGAGTCGCCGAGGCCGCACAGGCAGCGGCCGTTCTGCAGCCCGTCGGCGACGCGCTCGAGGATGCCAAGCTCGACCTGCGAGCCCTCATTCGCGAGGATGCGGTCGTAGGTCCGGACCGCCCAATCGCCACCGACTCGACACGGTGTGCACTTGCCGCACGACTCGTGTGCGTAGAAGCGCAGCAGGCGGGCGGCCGCCTTGACCACGCAGTGTGAGTCGTCCATCGCGATCACGCCGCCGGACCCTCCCATCGAGCGGACCGCGGCCAGGGCTTCCATGTCGGTGCGCGTGTCCAACATCGACGCGGGCAGCACCGGCGCCGACGACCCGCCGGGCCAGAACACCTTGAGCTCCCGGCCGTCGGGCGGGCCTCCGGCCAGCTCCATGATCACGTGGCGGAAGGTTTGCCCGAGCTCGACCTCGTAGACGCCCGGCTTGCGCACGTTGCCGCTGACCGACATCAGACGCGTCCCGGGTGACTTCTCGGTCCCGAACTTCACGTAGGCGGCGCCGCCGTTGTTGATGATCCAAGGCACCGTCGACAGGGTCTCTACGTTGTTGAGCAGCGTCGGCCTGGCCCACGCCCCCTTGACCGCGGGAAACGGCGGGCGCGAGCGCGGCTGCGCACGCTTGCCCTCGAGCGATTCGAGCAGCGCGGTCTCCTCGCCGCAGATGTAGGCGCCGTGGCCTCGATAGAGCTGGATGTCGAGCGGGTAGGCCACGCCCATCGGCTTCGGACCCAGATAGCCCTTCGCACGGGCCTCGACGATCGCTTCCACCAGCATCCGGTGCGGCCCGTCGTACTCACCCCGGATGTAGACCCATGCCTGGTTGGCGCCGACTGCGTAGGCCGCGATCATGATGCCCTCGAGGAGCAGGTGGGGGGAGTTCTCCATGATGTAGCGGTCCTTGGACGTGCCCGGCTCCGACTCGTCGGCGTTGACCACGACGTACTTTGGCCCGGGTGCGTCGCGATTGATGAAGCCCCACTTGGTGCCGGTCGCGAATCCGGCCCCTCCGCGTCCGCGCAGGCCCGATGTCTTCACCTCGTTGGTGATGTCGGCCGGCTTCATCTCGAGCAGGGCCTTGCGAAGAGCGGTGTAGCCGCCGGCCTTTGATTCGTAAACCTCGAGACGGTGCAGGTCGCGGGTGCCGAACCACCGCGTCACCAGATGATGACGCGCCTGGCCAAACGACCCCCTCAACTCACTCAACTTTCTTAGTCCTGGGAGCACGCTTCTTGGGCGGCGGTGAGGATGTCGAGGCTTTCGCCCTCCCCGCTCGCGGGGAGGGAAGGGGTGGGGGACCTTCACTAACCGAGGGGGTGCGACTCCGCGAGGCCTTAGCCGCCCTGGACAGCGGTGCTCGCCTCTCGTTCACCCGCGCCGTGATCGCGTCCGGCGTGAGGTCGTAGTGGTACTCGTGGTCGAGCCGCATCATCGGCGCGAACTCGCAGGCGCCCAGGCACTCGACCTCCTCGTACGAGAAGAGGCCATCCTTCGAAACCTCGCCGGCCTCGTGAACGCCGATGGCGCCCTTCACGCGCTCGACGATCTCGCTCGACCCCCGCAACGAGCAGGTGAGGTTCGTACATATGTAGAAGCGGTGCTTGCCGATCGGCTGCAGGTTGAACAGCGTGTAGAACGTCGCCACGCCCTCGACATAGCCGGGGTCGAGGTCCAGCGCGGTCGCCACCTCGCTCATCGCCTCGGGCGTGAGGTAACCGAGCTCCTCCTGGGCGAGGTCGAGGGCCGGCATCACCGCCGAGCGGTGCTGTGGATACTTGCCGGGCAGCTCGCGTATCTCATCCAGAACTTGCTCGGACAACGTGCTCATCTGTCGACGTCCCCCAGCACCGTGTCGGCGGTGCCGATGATGGCGATCATGTCGGCGACCATGTGGTTCAGCGCCATGCGTTCGAGAGCCTGTAGGTTGACGAATGACGCCGAGCGGAACTTGACCCGTCGCGGCTTGTGGGTTCCGTCGCTCACGATGTAGCAGCCGTTCTCACCGCGCCCCGACTCGACGGCGACGTAGGCGTCGCCTGGCGGGACCGAGTAACCCTCTGTGAAGAGCTTGAAGTGATGGATGACCGCCTCCATCGATGTCTCGAGCTCTTCGCGAGGCGGTGGCAGCATCTTGCGGTCGTCGACGTTGACCGGTCCGTCGGGGAGCGTGTCGAGCGCCTGCCTCAGGATCTTCACGGCTTCGCGCATCTCCTTGATGCGCACCAGGTAGCGCCCGTAGCAGTCGCAGTCGTTCGAGACGGCCACCTCGAAGTCGTACTTCTCGTAGCCCGAATACGGGATCGCTCTCCGAAGGTCCCAGGCGACGCCTGACCCTCTCAGCATCGGTCCCGTGGCCCCCAGAACCTTGGCGTCCTCAGCCGGGAGCCGTCCGATCCCGATCGTGCGCGCGCGCCAGATCGGGTTCATGGTGAGCAGGTCCTCGTACTCGTCGACGTGGCCCGGCATCTCGCCGATGAACTTGTCGAGCATCTCGAGAAATCTCGGCGTGGCGTCCGCAAATACACCGCCGGGGCGGATGTATGAGGTGTGCATCCGGAAGCCGGAGATCTCCTCGTTGAGATCCATGATCAGGTCGCGCTCGCGGAAGCAGTACATGAGCATCGACATCGCGCCCAGCTCGAGGCCGCTGGTGCCCATCCACACGAGGTGCGATGAGAGGCGCGTGAGCTCGGACATGATCACGCGCAGCGCGTTCGCGCGAGGCGGCACCTCGACACCCATCAGCTTCTCGACCGCCAGCGCGTACGCCAGGTTGTTGATCGGCGGGGAGAGGTAGTCGTGGCGGTCGGTGACGACCACGCCCTGCTGCCAGCGCAGCGCCTCCATCTGCTTTTCGATGCCCGTGTGGAGGTAGCCGATCACCGGTTCGATGCGCTTTATCTGCTCGCCGTCGAGGTCGACGATCAGCCGCAGGACGCCATGCGTCGACGGGTGGTGCGGGCCGAAGTTGACCGTGAGCAGCTCGCCGCCGAAGGCGCCATGCTGGCCGGTCCTCGTGACGGTGACGCCGGGGGACTCGATCACGCTTCCTCGGGGGGCGTCTGCCAGATCTCGTGCTCCTGGGAGAACTCGACGACCTCGCCGCCGACCGGATAGTCGCGGCGCAGCGGATGGCCGACCCAGTCATCTGGCATGAGGATCCGTGTCAGCCCCGGGTGGCCGGCGAAGACGACGCCGAACAGGTCGTAGGTCTCCCGCTCGTCCCAGTTGGCGGGCGGGAAGATGTCGTGGACAGAATCGATACGCGGGGGATCGCCATCGATGAACGTGCGCACTCGTAGGTCGGCCGGTTTGTCCAGATCGCGCAGCTGGTAGACGAGCTCGTAACGCGCGGGGAACTCGCGAGACGAATCGACGAGATGGTCTACGCAGGTGACGAAGACGAGAAGGCGGTATCCGTCCGTCTTCAGGGCCAACAGCGCATCGCGTACGCGCTCAGCGGGCACCGTGATCCACTCGTCACGCGCTGTGACCCCCCGTTCGACCACGAGAGCGGAGTCGATCACGGCAGCGGAACGATACCCTGGGCCTTGATCCGCTCCTGCAGGATCATCAGCGCGTTCAGGAGGTCCTCGGGCCGTGGGGGACAGCCCGGGATGTAGACGTCGACGGGGACGATCTTGTCGACGCCCTGGAGCAACGCGTAGTTGTTGAAGACGCCGCCGGTGGACGCGCACGCGCCCATCGAGATGACCCACTTCGGCTCGGGCATCTGGTCATACACGGTGCGCAGCACCGGCGCCATCTTCTGCGAGACACGACCCGAGACGATCATCAGGTCAGACTGGCGCGGCGACGCTCGAAAGGCCTCGGACCCGAACCGGGCGATGTCGACGCCCGCGGTCGCGGTCGCGATCATCTCGATGGCACAGCAGGCGAGCCCGAACTGCGCCGGCCATACCGAGTTGCCCCGACCCCAGCCGATCAGCTTGCCGACGGTCGTGGTCAGGATGCCGTTGCCGAGGGAGGCGACGAGCTCCTCTACTCCCAATCCAGCCCTCCCTTGCGCCAGATGTGCGCGAGGGCCACCAGGAGGATGCCCATGAAGACCAGCATCTCGATCAGGCCGAACCACTTGAGCTGGCGCAAGAGCACGGCCCAGGGGTAGAAGAAGATTGCCTCGACATCGAAGATGATGAAGAGCATCGCTGTGAGGTAGAAGCGCACGGAGATGCGGCGCTGTGCGGGGGTGTCAGGAATGATCCCGGACTCGTAGGGCGCCATCTTGCGCTTCGAGGGTCTCGACGGACCGAGCACGAAGCTAAGGGTGACCAGCGCTCCTACCAAACCGAGAACGATCAGTACGAAGATGAAAAGCGGGACGTAGCTCTCGAGCAAGTTTCCGAAGCGGCCTCAGGTGTAGGGGCTTTTGGGAACGAGGTTAATTCTACTGGGGCCTTGAGAAATGCCGCGCTTGCCGCCGCCGACCCATCCCTGCGGTGGCGCAAAAGAGGTAGCGCTACCGGTCCTTGCGCCGGTGCTCGATGTGCGTGCCTTGCGACAGCGTGGCGTGAATCGGGCAATAACGATTGCAGGCCATATCGATCGCCTGGTCGACGAGGGCCATGTCGTACCTGCCCTCCCAATCCGTGACGAAAGTGATCTCGATCTTCTTGAAGGCTCGCGGCCAATCCTTGTTCTGCTCGCCTTCGACCTCAACCGCAAGCGACTTGAGCGGCTGCTTGAACTTCTTCAGCAAGAGCACGGCGTTGATCCCGGTGCAGCTGCCCAGCGCGCCGAGCAGCATCTCGGTCGGGCGCATGGCGTCGTCATCGCCGAAGACAGGCGCCTCGTCGATCGCCGCCGGGTGCCCCGTCGCCGACTCGATGTCGAATTTCACCTTGTGGCCGCTCCACGTCGCGGTCGCTTTCGCCATATCGCCAAACGATAGCCGCCAGGCGTGGAACCTAGGCGCCCGTATACTTGGCGCCGGAACGTAGGGGGAAGTAGCCACTCCCGCAGGTCCCATCAAGACGGCGCGGGGCGCCCGGGACTGCAGCGGACCAGTGTCCGCGGCAAGACCTCTACTCGGAATCGTTTACGAGTGGAGGTTTCACATGACCAGGACCATCATCGTTTCCGTGCTTCTGATCGCGCTCACCGACGTGGCCCTTCAGCTTGACAATGCGCTGGCGATCTCGTCGGTGGCGAGCGGAGTCCCCTCGTCCTACCGTCTGCCAGTGCTGGCCGGTGGCGTGCTGCTGGCGGCGGCCTGCCTTCTCCTGTTCACGCTGGTCGGATCGAACCTGATCGAGAGGATCGGCTGGCTGAAGCCGGTGGCAGGCCTGGCGCTCGTCGTCATCGGAGGCAAGCTCGTGTTCGACTACTTCCGATCGTGAAAGCCGAAAGGCGCGGCTGGGCCGACGTGAGGATCCCCGTGGCCTTGCGCGTGATCGGCGGCGCCCTGCTCCTCGTCGCCGTGATCGTGGCGATGGGCCTTCTGATCGAGCACGATGTCTCGGGCGAGCTCCCGGACGCAGACACGTCGATCGGGGCGCTGCTGAGAGAGTACGGCTACCTTGCCGGCTTTGGGTTGATCTACATCGAGGAATCCGGGATTCCGCTCTTCATCCCCGGCGACGCCTTCCTTCTCTATGTAGGCCACAGCGTCCCGTACAAGTTCCCGCTGCTGTTCGCGGCCTGGCTCGGCTTCATGCTCGCGGTCACCCTTGGCGCAACGAACCTTTACCTGCTGTCGCGCAGGTACGGCAGGCGCCTCCTCGAGCACCGCCTCGCAAAGTTTTTCCACCTCACGCCTGAGCGCATGCTCAGCGCAGAGCACTGGTTCCGTCGCTGGGGTCCGTGGGCGCTGATCTTCGGCCGCCACATTCCCGGGTTCCGGGTGCCGCTGACCGTGGCGGCCGGCATCCTCGAGCTTCCTTATGGAATCTTCGCAGTCAGCGTCGTGGTCTCGAGCGCGGTCTGGGCCGGGCTGTTCCTCTTGCTGGGGGCGTTGTTCGGCACCAGCCTGGTGCACTCGATCCGTTCGACTCCTCTGCTTTATGCAGGTGTCGTGGTCGCGATCGTCGGGGTCGTCGGCGTGGTCGCCTTCGTTCGGTCCCGCCGAACTGCGTCGCCTCCACCTCCTGTCTAGACTCACGCTGTGCCTGATGACCCACGGGCTAGCTTTGGGCCTGTAGCCGCCAACTACTCGCGGTCGACGTTTCATACCAGCGCCGATCGGCTGCGGGAGGTGGTCGACCTTGTCCACCCGCTCCCGGGCGACCTCGCCCTCGACGTCGCCACCGGCACAGGCAACACCGCCTTTGCGCTCGCACCACTGGTGCGTCGGGTCGTCGGGCTCGACCTCACGCGCGAGATGCTCAACGTGGCGAAGCGGCTCGCGGGCGAGCGCAAGATCGACAACGCCGACTGGGTGCTCGGTGACGCTTCGGCGCTTCCCTTTCCTGACGAGACCTTCGACATCTACGTCGTACGGGCCGCTCCGCACCACTTCCCTCATTTCGATGCCTTCGTCCGGGAAGCCTTTCGCGTGCTGAGGCCAGGCCGCGACGCTGCGTTCGTCGACTGCGCACCGCCCACGCCGGCGCGCGACGTCCTGCACGAGGTCGAGAAGCGTCGCGATCCGTCGCATGTGCTGTCGCTTACGGTCGATGAGTGGCGCTTGCAGCTAGAAGCCGCCGGCTTCGAGGTGGAGAAGGCGCGCGCGCGCGAGCTCGATTGGGATTACGAAGAGTGGATGCACACGATGGGCGTCCGGTCCGAGCTGGCGGCGCAGCTCGCGAGCGTGATCGAGTCGTCTGAGGGGCAGGCACGCGACCAGCTGCACCCGGAGCGCCGGAGCGGCAAGCTGTTTCATGCGTACTGGCACTGCCTGATCCGCGCCCACAAGCCTGAATGACCCCGCTGAAGGCGGGGGAGCTCATCGTCCTGATCGACAAGGCCGGCCGCCGCCACCGCGTGAGACTCAAAGCCGGCGAGCGGCACTCACTCCACTCCGGGGTGATCGCACATGACGAGCTGATCGGCCGGCCGGAAGGCGTCGTCGTCACGACCCAGATGGGGGCCAGGCTGCTGGCCGTGCGGCCAACCTTTGCCGAGCAGGTGACCGGGCGCGTCAGGCAAGCGCAGCCGATCTACCCCAAGGACCTCGGCGCGATCCTGGTCGGCGCCGACATCCACCCCGGCGCGCGAGTGCTGGAAGCCGGCACCGGCACCGGTGCGCTCACGCTGGCGCTGCTGCGCGCAGTTGGCCAAGACGGCCAGGTCATCTCGTACGAGCAGCGCGAAGACTTTTTGGAGGCGGCGAGGCGCGCCATCACCGAGACGCTGGGGGAGTTGCCGCCCAACCTCGACCTCAAGCTGGGTGATGTTTACGCGGGCGTCGAGGAGCGCGACCTGGATCGCGTCTTGCTCGACCTGCCCGAGCCGTGGCAGGCGGTGCCCGCGGCGCGAAGCGCCTTGAGGCCCGGCGGCATCATCTTCGCCCACTGCCCGAACGTCAGCCAGGTCCAGCGCTTCTTCGATTGCCTGCGCGAAGTGCGGGGATTCGGCATGCTCGAGGCTTTCGAGGTGCTCCAACGAGGCTGGACCGTACGGGGCCGTTCCATGCGGCCTTCGCACCGCATGGTCGCGCACACGGGCTTTCTGTGCTTCGCGCGGCGCCTCGCCGACGACGACCTCTTCGAGCCCGAAGGGGAGGGGTTCCGCTAGGCGAAACTCCGCGGCACCCACCGGCGTTCAGCAATCGATGATCAGACGCCGGATTCACCTGATCGTCGCGTTGGTGGTTGTATCGCTCGTCCTCATCGCCGCCGGCTTCAGCCGCGATGCGCTTGCCGCCTACTTCGATTTCCAGCCGCACAGCTGCGGATGCGGCTGAGCACACACCAACTGCGCCTCGGCGATTGGCTAGCATGAAGCGGCCATGATGCCGAACACCGACGGAGCGAAGGCACCGGTCCAGGTCGCGGTGACCGGCGGCGCAGGTCAGATCGGCTATTCGCTCCTCTTCCGCATCGCCGCGGGCGACATGCTCGGCGACCAGCAGCCGATAGTACTGCGACTGCTGGAGATCGAGCCCGCAATGAAGGCGCTCGAAGGCGTCGCCATGGAGCTCGACGACTGTGCCTTCCCGCTCCTGCACGACATCGTCTTGACCTCGAAAGCCGAAAAGGCATTCGAGGGCGCTTCGTGGTGCTTGCTCGTGGGCGCCGTCCCCCGCAAACAGGGGATGGAGCGCAGCGACCTTTTGAACGTCAACGCCGGCATCTTCGGCCCGCAGGGCAAGGCGATCGCGGCCTCTGCGGCCAGCGACGTACGGATCCTGGTGGTCGGCAACCCATGCAACACCAACTGCCTGATCGCGCGGTCGAACGCTCCCGAGATCGCCCCCGAGCGCTGGTTTGCCATGACCCGGCTCGACGAGAATCGCGCCCGGACGATGCTCGCGCACAAGGCGGGCGTCCCCGTCGGCGTCGTCACCAACATGGGGATATGGGGCAACCACTCGACCACGCAGTACCCGGACGCCCCCAACTCCAAGATCGCCGGCCTCCCGACATTCGAGGTGATCAAGGACCACGGCTGGCTCAAGGGCAAGTTCATCGAGACCGTCCAGAAGCGCGGTGCGGCAGTCATCGAGGCGCGCGGGTCATCGTCGGCCGCGTCGGCCGCGAACGCCGTGCTCGACTCCGTGAAGAGCATCGTCAACCCGACGCCCTGGGGCGACTGGCACTCGCTCGCGGTGGTCAGCAAAGGCGAATACGGCATCCCCGAGGGCCTGCAGTTCGGGTTTCCAGTGCGCTCCGACAGTTGGAACTGGGAGGTCGTGCAGGACCTTCAGCACGACAGCGATGCCAAGGACCGGATCAAGAAGACCACCGACGAGCTCCTGCAGGAGCGGGAGATGGTGAAGGCGCTGCTGCCGGCTTAGGCGCGGTCGGGGTCGTGAACCCCACCTATCCTTGACAGCATGTCCGTCGTCCTAGACCGTCACGTCTTTCCATTCACCGCGATCGTGGGCCAGGACTCGATGAAGCTGGCCCTGATCCTCAACGCCGTCGTGCCCACGATCGGCGGCGTCCTGATCCGCGGCGAGAAGGGGACCGGCAAGTCGACCGCAGTTCGCGCGCTGGCGCGTCTGCTTCCTGAGCACGACGTGGTCGAAGGCTGCCACTTCGGCTGCGACCCCGAGGACCGCGAGGCGCTGTGCGCCGAATGCCGCAACCGCCTGCGCGAGGCTGGGATGCTTCCGTCGCACAAGCGCCGGATGCGCGTGGTGGAGCTGCCGATCAACGCATCCGAGGACCGGGTCGTAGGGACGATCGACATCGAGGCCGCGCTGCGGGCGGGGGCTCGGCGCTTCGAGCCTGGCGTGCTCGCCGAGGCCAACCGCAACATCCTCTACGTGGACGAGGTCAACCTTCTCGACGACCACCTGGTCGACGTGCTGCTCGACGCCGCCGCCATGGGCGTGAACGTGGTCGAGCGGGAAGGGGTGTCGTTCGCGCACCCGTCGCGGTTCATCCTCGTTGGAACCATGAATCCCGAGGAGGGTGAGCTGCGCCCGCAGCTGCTCGACCGCTTCGGGTTGTGCGTGGACGTGGAGGGCATCCGCGACCCCGACGAGCGCGTGTTGATTGCCGAGCGGGACGCTGCATTCAAGCGAGGCGACCACGAGTTCGCCAACGAGTTCGCCGCGGCGGACCACAACCTGTCACGCGCGCTCGGTGAGGCGATCGGCGCGGTGAAGCACGTCCGCATCACCTCGGGCCAGGCGCGACTGATCTCTTCGATATGCGTCGAGGCGGACGTTCTTGGTCATCGCGCCGACGTCGTCATCGACCATGCGGCGCGTGCGCTGGCCGCTTATCGTCGCCACGTCTCCCCAACCCGAGAAGACATCTACGACGCCGCCACACTGGCGCTCGCGCATCGCGCACGCCAGCCGGTAAGACGAGACCCCGACGACAGCTCGTCGCCACAGAGTGGGGAGGACCAGGAGGGTTCCCAGCCCGCGGAGAGCCAGGTGGGCGATCCGCAGCCCTCCGACAGCGAGGCACCTGCCGAGGCGACCGCCGAGGAGAGCGCGAGCGCAGCCGACGGCGGTCAGCAGTCCGCCGGCAGCGACCAGGGCATGACCACGGGAGGCTCGAGCGCCCACGAGTCGTCACCTGACGCGACCGAGACCTTCAACCTCCGGCGTATCGATCTTCCACGCCAGCGCCGCGTGCGCAAGCAAGGCGGCAAGCGGTCGGCTAGCCAGACCCCGGATCGGCGAGGTCGTTACGTCCGCGCCGAGCCGAAGTCGAAGGTCAACGACCTGGCGATCGACGCCACCGTGCGCGCCGCGGCACCGATGCAGGTCGAGCGGGGCCGCAAGCACGGCGAACGCCTGAAGCTCGAACGCGACGACCTTCGGCAGAAGGTGCGCGAGCGCAAGGTGGGCAACCTGATCGTCTTCGTGGTCGACGCGTCGGCGTCGATGGACGCGGAGCAGCGCATGGCCGCCACCAAGGGCGCCATCCTCTCGCTGCTGCAGGACGCCTACGTGCGCCGCGACCGCGTGGCCGTGGTGATCTTCAAGAACCGTACCGCCGAGGTCGTGCTTCGCCCGACCTCAAGCGTGTCGCTGGCACGGCGGCGCCTGGAGAAGCTTTCTGTCGGAGGTACGACCCCGCTCACGCACGGGTTGATGGCCGGCTACAAGGTCGTCAAGACGGAGCTGCTGCGCGATCCGACCATCCGGCCGCTGCTGGTGCTGATCAGCGACGGTCGCGGCAACATCTCGATGTTCAAGGAGGAGCCGCTGGTCGAGGCGCAGAAGGTGGCCGGGATGATCGACGCGGAGTCGATCGATGCGCTCGTCATCGACTCAGCGCGTGACTACAGCCACCTGCCCTCGGTTCAGCACCTCGCTCGCGTGGCGCCGATGTACCAGACGTACGCGATCAACGCGTGCGCCGACCTGGCCGAACGCATGGGTGCGCGCTACTACGGCCTGTACGACCTTTCGCGCGACGAGATCGCGTCGGCGGTGGAGAGAGAGCTTGGCAGAGGGGGCCGGTAGTATTCAGGTCCCATGGCCATAGACCGTTACTCCTACCCCTTCACTGCCATCGTCGGCCAGGAAGACATGAAGCTGGCGTTGGTGCTCAATGCCATCAATCCCACCATCGGTGGCGTGCTGATCCGCGGCGAGAAAGGCACCGGCAAGTCAACAGCGGTGCGCGCCCTCGCGCGCCTGCTCCCGGACCAGCAGGTCGTCGAAGGCTGCCACTTCGGCTGCCACCCCGACGACCCCGAGGATTGGTGCTCGGACTGCCGCGACCGCGCGGCTGCCGGCAAGCTGCCGGTGACCACCCGGCGTATGCGCGTGGTCGAGCTGCCGATCAACGCATCCGAGGACCGCGTGGTCGGGACCATCGACCTCGAGGCCGCGCTGAAGGAAGGCTCGCGACGCTTCGAGCCCGGCGTGCTGGCCGAGGCCAACCGCAACATCCTGTACGTCGACGAGGTCAACCTCCTCGACGACCACATCGTCGACGTGCTGCTCGACGCGGCCGCGATGGGCGTGAACACCGTCGAACGCGAGGGGGTCTCCGTCTCGCACCCTTCGCGGTTCATCCTCGTCGGGACCATGAACCCGGAAGAGGGAGAGCTGAGGCCGCAGCTGCTGGACCGGTTCGGGCTGTGCGTGGACGTGGAAGGCATTCGCGACCTCGACCAGCGAGTCGCCATCGTCGAGAAACGATCAGTGTGGGAGGACGACCCGCACAAGTTCGTCCAGCAGCATGCGGAGTCTGAGCAGGACGTGCGCGCGCACATCGCCGAGGCGATAGCGACCTTCCCCGAGGTCGAGCTGCCACGCGAGATCCTGCGGCTGATCGCGCAGATCTCCATCGCCCTCGAGGTGGACGGCCACCGCTCCGACCTGGTCTGCGCGCGCGCAGCCCAGGCCAAGGCGGCCTACGACACCGCCGAAAAAGTGAACACGACCCACGTTGGCCAGGTCGCCGAGATGGTGTTCGCGCATCGCGTGCATTCCGTGCCGTTCGGGAAGGGCGGACCCAACCTTTCCGAAGTCATCGCACGCATGATCGGCTAGGGCTGATGGACACAGCTGAGACGGTCGCCGCCTTCAACGAGGCCTTCGGCCGGCACGACGTCGACGCCGTGATGGCGTTGATGACCGACGACTGCATCTTCGAGAACACCCTGCCGGTTCCGGACGGGGAGCGGGTGGTCGGCCAGGCCGCGATGCGCGCGTTCTGGGATCGATTCTTCAACGACTCCCCAAATGCCCGCTTCGAGACCGAGGAGATGGTGGTCGCGGGCGATCGCGCGACCGTACGGTGGCGGTTCGACTGGGGAAGCGGGCGCGTCCGCGGCATCGACCTGTTCAAGGTTCGCGACGGCAAGGTGGCGGAGAAGCTCAGCTACGTAAAGGGCTGACCTCAACCAGGCCGCGTTACCTGGCCTCCGCATTTGGCGTAATCAGAGTTATGGGCCGGCGCCGAGTCATCGGAGCGATGTTTCTTGCCGCCTTGCTGGTGGCCGCGTGCGAACAACCGGGGCCAGGGGTCGAACGCGTGTCGATCAAGCTCACCGATTCATCGACCGGCTTTGGGTTCGCGCTGACTGACCGCCTGCTCGCCGCACCGGGCGCCCAGAACGTACTCATCTCCCCGTTGAGCGCGACGCTGGCGCTGAGCATGGCGGCCTCCGCCGCCCACGGCAGCTCGCGCGCCTCGATCCTCGCTGTGCTCGGACTCGATCCGTCGGTCGACCCGAGCCCTCAGGCAAAACAGACGATCGATCGCCTGGTGGAAAGTGATCCGGACGTCCAGCTGGAGCTGGCCCAGGCAGTATGGGCAGCGCGTGACCTGACCATCAATGCGCAGTACGCCGCGCGCTTGCGTGGCGACTACCGGGCCCAGATCGCAAGCCTCGATTTCACCTCGGCGGGCGCACCGAGAGTCGTCAACGACTGGGTTGGCAACGCGACACATCACAAGATCCCGCAGCTGGTGGACAGCTTCGATCCCAATGCACGCGCCTACCTCGTTAACGCCACCTACTTTCACGCGCTCTGGGCGACCGAGTTCAAATCAGCGGGTTCGGCGAGCTTTCATACCTTCTCGGGGTCATCCGTCGAGGTTCCGATGATGCATCGCGAGGATGGTGTCACCCAGGTGGCCACGCGCGACTACCGAGCGGCGCTGCTGCCTTACAAGGGCGGCCGGTTCAGCATGCTGCTGCTGGCGCCCAGCGCCGTGCTCACGCCGGCGGAATTCTCACGCTTCCTCACTCGCGGAGTCTGGGATCAAACACTCGTCTTGCTGCACGGCGCTGTAGGTGACCTGCTTGGCGGGTCTCACTGCACCGACAAATCAGCCGCGCCAGATGTCTCAGCGTTCTGCGACGGCGGCTTGGTGATGCCAAAGTTCACGCTCGACTACAGCGCCGAGCTGCTCCCCGAGCTGAAGGCAATGGGCATGGGCCAGCCCGGTATGCCCGACCTGTGCGGCGGCTGTTTCATAACCCGCGTGGTGCAGAAGACGCACCTCGAGGTCGACGAAAAAGGGACGACGGCCACTGCCGCCACCGGAGTCGTTGGGGCGACAGCCCTTCGCCTCCCGATGAGGGTTGATCGCCCGTTCGCCGTCGCATTGATCGACAACGCGTCCGATGCACCGCTTTTCCTTGGAGTGGTCGGGCAGCTCTGAACGTGTCCTCCCCAACCGTTGGGGAGGGTCTTGTCATTGCGAACGCTGCTGGTCAGCAGGACTGGGAAAAGTGAGTGAGGGCGGGCCTGTGGCCGAATCCACGTCCGGCGAAGCGCACGATTTCTTACGAATTTTACTTGACTCCCGAACATTCATTCGCTACACTACGAACATGCGTTCAGTGGTTGGGGAGAGGGGGAGTTGGACCTCCGAGCAGGTTTTCGAGGAGATCAACTCCATCCTCGGTCAGCTGGCTGAGGATGACCTCAACGCGGTGCCGGCCGAGACCATGGGCGACGATGTCATCGCCCTCCAGCGCATCGGCAATCG
>DASPYG010000067.1:0-12641 GCA_035636885.1 Candidatus Nitrosopolaris sp. | reverse complement strand
GTCGTCTCGACCTACCGCGAGCGCGTGGCCAAGGCCGAGATGCCTGATGGCGTGCACCTCGAGGTGGAGCGCGAGCTC
This sequence comes from Candidatus Nitrosopolaris sp., assembly GCA_035636885.1. Lineage (GTDB taxonomy): Bacteria > Chloroflexota > Dormibacteria > Dormibacterales > Dormibacteraceae > UBA10449. Next base: position 12,563 of record DASPYG010000067.1, on the reverse strand, counting down.
GACCGCCTGGAGCGGACGAGCGAGCAGAACCCCGAGTACGGCTGGATCCGCACCTACCTGGACTGGATGTTGGACATCCCCTGGAACGTGCGCTCCGAGGACAACTACGACCTCATCGAGGCGCGGCGCATCCTGGACGAGGACCACACCGGCCTCGCCGACGTGAAGGACCGCATCATCGAGTTCCTTGCCGTGCGCAAGCTGCGCAAGGAGCGGGGCCTCGAGGTGCTGGGGGGCCGCGGCTCGGGCGCGATCATCACCCTGGTCGGTCCTCCTGGCGTCGGCAAGACGTCGCTGGGTGAGTCCGTCGCGCGCGCGTTGGGACGCAAGTTCACGCGCGTGTCCCTGGGCGGCATCCGCGACGAGGCGGACATCCGCGGCCACCGGCGCACCTACGTCGGCGCGCTTCCAGGCCGCATCGTGCGCGCCCTTAAAGAGGCCGGCACCAAGAATCCGGTCATCATGCTGGACGAGATCGACAAAGTCGGCAGCGACTGGCGGGGCGACCCGTCGGCGGCTCTGCTCGAGGTGCTCGACCCTGCCCAGAACAACACGTTCCGCGATCACTACCTGGAGGTCGACCTCGACCTCTCCGAGGTCTTGTTCATCCCGACCGCGAACGTCTCGGAGACGATCCCGGCGCCGCTCCTGGACCGCATGGAGCTCATCAGGCTCGACGGGTACACCGAGCAGGAGAAGGTCGCCATCGCGAAGGACCACCTGCTGAAGCGCCAGGTCAAGCAGGCGGGACTGAAGGACGACGAGGTCACCGTGACCGACGAGGCCGTCATGAGCGTCATCACCGACCACACCCGCGAGGCCGGCGTGAGGAACCTCGAGCGCGAGCTCGGGAAGATCACGCGCAAGGTCGCGACGAAGGTCGCCACCGGCAAGCTGACGCCACCAGTCGAGATCACGCAGCTGCGCGTCAAGGAGTTCTTGGGCAAGCCAAGGTTCGACAACGAGGTCGCCGCTCGGACGTCGGTGCCAGGCGTGGCCACGGGCCTCGCAGTGACCGGCGTGGGTGGAGATGTGTTGTTCGTCGAGGCGACGGCCACCCCGGCTTCAAAGGGACAGGGCAGCCTCCTCCTCACGGGCCAGCTCGGCGACGTGATGAAGGAGTCGGCGCAGATCGCGCTCTCGTACGTGCGGTCACACGCTGCTGATCTGGGGATCGAGTCCGACGCGATCGAGAAGGCGTTCCACATCCACGTGCCCGCGGGCGCAGTGCCCAAGGACGGGCCGTCAGCCGGCGTGACGATGACGACCGCGATCGTGAGCCTGCTCACCGGCCGCGCGGTGCGAAGCACCGTGGGCATGACCGGAGAGGTCACGCTGCAGGGCCTGGTGCTGCCGATCGGCGGCGTCAAGCAGAAGGTGCTGGCCGCTCACCGGATGGGCCTGAAGGAGGTCATCCTCCCGAAGCGCAACGAGAAGGACCTCGACGATGTCCCCGAGAGCGTGCGCAACGAGATGACATTTCACCTGGCGAGCCGGGTCGAGGAAGTGCTGAAGTTCGCGCTCGAAGAGCCCGCCGTCGCGCACATACAGGCCGCCTGAGCTGAAAGTACTCGTCCCGGACGGGCCGATGAGGCGCGAGCTGGAGCCGCTACCCGACGGCGTCCAGCTCGTCGCCGAACCGGCACCGGATGTTGAGTTCGTCGTTCTCAACTTCGATGTGGCGGGCCGGCTGCCCACACTGTTCGACGAGCTTCCTGGGCTGCAGGTGATCCAGTCGCTAAGCGCAGGCGTCGACTGGTTGCTGCCAAAAGTGCCGCCCGGGATCGTCGTGTGCAGGGCGGTCGGCGTCCACGACGCGTCGGTATCGGAATGGGTGGTGGCGGTGATCCTCGCGACGCGCCGCCGCCTCCTCGAGTTCTGGGATCTGCAGCGACGCGCCGAGTGGAACCGCGACATCGCCGAGGCAACCGACGGCTGGCAGCATCCGATCGACGATCTCGAGGGCGCGACGGTCCTGGTCGTCGGTCATGGTTCGATCGGGCGAGCCGTGGCGGCACGGCTGGCGCCGTTCGGTGCGCACGTCATCGGCGTCGCCAGGCACCCGCGCAATGACGCGCGATCCGCGGATGAGCTGCCGCGGCTGCTGCCGGAGGCGGACGTCGTCGTCAACCTCCTGCCGCTGGTGCCCGAGACCGAAAAGTTCGTCGACGCCGCTTTCCTGGCGCGCATGAAGCAAGGCTCGCTGTTCGTCAACGCGGGCCGCGGCAAGACCGTCGATACGGAGGCGCTGCTCGCAGCCCTGAAGTCCGGGCGCATTTGCGCGGCGCTGGACGTGACCGATCCCGAGCCGCTACCTTCCGACCATCCGCTCTGGCACGCTCCCAACCTCCTGATCACGCCGCACATCGCGGGCACGGTCAGTCGATGGGAGTCGCGGGGCTACCGCTTCGCCGGCGAGCAGATCCGCCGCTACGCCGCGGGTCGGCCGCTGCTTGGGGTCGAGACAGCTGGTGCTCCCGCCCAAAACGCCTAAGCCGCCTCTGCCACGAGCGCGCGCAATCTCAGCCACGTGAACAACGCCGACCCGGCTGAGCATTACGCCCGCACAGGACTTTGGGCCCTGCCGATTTTTGCCGCAACACTGTTTGCCGGCACCATCACGCACCAGCCCGCGCCGCAGACCGATCTTGCGGGCTGGTCACGTTATGTCACAACCAACGAGTTCCTTTTCAGCCACATCGTGTTCAGCATCGGGGGATCGGTGTTCGGGGCAATCGGCTCGGTTTCTTTGGGCATCGTGCTCATGCACCGCGGATCAGTGAAGCTGGGGCTGTGGGGTCTGCTCACGGGGCTATCTTCAAATGTCATCGGGCCCTCGATCTTCGGCATCGCTGCGTTCGCCCAGCCGGCGATCGGTCGCTTCTACCTCGCCGGCCACCACGACCTTGCCCCGAACCTCTACAACGACGCGGCCCAGGGAACGCCGATGGTGATCGTCGCGCTTGTCTTTATCGCCCTCCTGGTCACCAGCTTCATCGTGTTCGGAGTCGCATTCAGCCGCCTCGCCCTCATGCCGCGCGCAGCCGGAATCGGATATGCGCTTTCGGGACCACTTTTCGCAGTGCTCGGCTTTGCGCTTGACAACTGGATTCAGAGCGCGGCCGCGCTCCTGATGACCGGAGCTGCTCTCTGGATGGTCGTCGCTCTTCGCCGTATATCAGGGGCTGCTCTCCTCCAGCCTCGCCCCGCGCCCTAGCTCCCCCGCGGAATATTCAAATCGGCAGCACACTTGACAGCTACGTGGGACGCAACTCACGCGAGATTCTGGAGGCGTCGACCGTGATCGCCGTCGTGGGCGCGTCACGAGATCCCAATAAGGCAGGCGGATCCGTGCCGGCGGGCCTGCAGCGGCGAGGGTTCCGCATCATCCCCATCAACCCTTACGCCGACACGCTGTTCGGCGAGCGCGTCTATCGCTCGCTCGCGGATGTCCCCGAAAGGATCGACCTGGTGGACGTTTTCCGTCCCGCGGCGGATGCCCCCGAGATCGCAAGGCAGGCCGTCGCGGTGGGCGCCAAGGCGCTGTGGCTGCAACTCGAGATCCGCTCCGACGAAGCCCGCCGGATCGCCGAGGCCGCGGGGTTGGATTACGTCGAGGACGAGTGCACCGCGGTGACCAGCTCGCTCTACCGGATCAAGAAGGAAGCCGCGGCGTAGCGATCGGGCAATTCACGCCCCTCTCCCTAACCCTCTCCCCTGCGGGGAGAGGGGATTCCGATAATCTCCCACCCGTGGCACGCACCCGGCTCCACCATCGCCCGCGCGATCGCAGCGTCGAATGCGAGCTCAAGTTCCGCGTCGCGGGACCGCAGGAGCATGCCCGCGTTCGCGCGGTGCTTCGCCGGCGCGCCGCGAGGCTGGAGGGCAAGTACGACGAGGAGAACTATCGATTCAACGGTCCTGGGAAGTCGACGCGCCGGATCACGCTCAGGTTGCGAGTGCTCGACGGTGGTCCGCGAGGCGTGCTGACCGCGAAGGGCCCGGCCAGCTTCGTGGGCGGCGTCAAGGTGCGCGAGGAGACCGAGGTCGAGGTCAAGGACGCGCATGCGACGCTCGACCTCCTGGCCGAGCTCGGCTTTCGCGTCGAGTTCGTCTACAACAAGCACCGCGCGATGTGGACCCTCGATGGAGTCGTGACGGTCACGCTAGACACGCTCGTGTTCGGTTCGTTCGTCGAGCTCGAGGGTCCGCTCGAGGTGCTGCCCGAGCAGGCGCGCAGCCTTGGCTTCGACCCGAAAAAGGCTTTGAAAGACAGCTACTCGGTGCTGGCACGAAAACACCTCCAGTCGACCAAGAAACAATCAGAAAGATGACGGCGGTTATCGACATTGCCCGCAGTGGGTGCGGGCTGGGAAGCCTGATGCCTACGAGACTGTCGCCACGAAATCGCCTTTGAAGCCGAGATCGTGAATGACAGCAGGCTTGTCGAGGCTGATCCACAGCAGGTTCCCTTCGTCCGGCCCACCGATCGTGTTCGCGTCTGGCGTCACTCTGCCAACCACGGTGTTGTTGTTCAACCAGCCTTCGACTCGGAACCCTGTGGGCATCGCAACCATGCCGCCGGCAAGCGTCTCGACATGGGAGTTGTCCGAGATCGCTCGTCCATCGGGCGAGATGTGCAGGTCACGTGCGTCGAATCCATCCACATGAGTCGTCCAGATGACCTTGCCTGATAGGTCGCGGACCGTGACGCCGTAGTTGCCGGAAGTGCACGGGATCAACCCATTTGACTGGACGGACGCCGATTCACAGTCCGCTCCGCCCAGCTGCGTGGTCTTTTTCCCGGCATCATCGAACATGTAAAGCGGTCCGCCCCACCAGGCGTTCTGAGACGTAAGGGCCTCAGGGAGCATGGCAACCGGCCCGGACGAGGTCCACGCGACCGGGAAGATCGCCGCCGGGCCGCTGGCGCCGGACGGGGCTTCGAGATGGACCAGCGTCTTTGGCTGCCCCGCTGCCGTCGCCGTCTTGAGGTCGAATTTGGTCGGCCCTACAAGAGTTGGCCACGAGCTGCCCGACGCAGGCGGGCCGACGGCCGGAAACGTGACGATGCCCGCCAGGACGCGAGAGCCATCGGGGCTCACCACGAACCACGTGTCCTCCTGCGCCCCCTGCAGTGGGAACTGAGCCACGAGCTGCGGCTCGCTCCCCACCTTGAGCGCCCGGATATTGCCTGCGCCGTCGATGTAATAGACGCTTGATCCGACGACCTGCGCAACGCTTTGAAGAGGCGTGTACGCGTCTGGGATCACCGGTCCCAAGCGAGCCTGGAAATCGGCCGTTGCCCTTACACGGCCGTCGAGGCCCACTATCGCGACCGTACCCGGTGCGGTTGTCCCGGAACCCCCCTCGGTGACCGCGAACAGGACTTCGGCTGCGGTGCTCTTCGTCGTCGATGGGGAACCGCAAGCGCTTACGAGCAGCAGCAGAAACACAAACGCAGAGCCAAACCTGAACGTGAACATGTCGCTTCTCCGGGAAAGCCCTGCCACTCCTCGCGATCTTTCGAGCTCGCCTCTGCGACCTTGAACGCCGATGGCGACCAACGGTTACGTTCGCTGCTGCGCACGGGAACGACTCTTAAGTTCTTACGGCCGACTCAGGACCGGTGAGCGTGATTGCGGCCCGGCGATGGCCAGCGATAACTGGGGCACGTTCGACGAGTGCTTGAGCAGCACGACTCGATATGAGCTCGCAGGGGGTTCAAGGCGCGTAATGCTCAGCAAGTGGGTAAACGATGCCCGCGCTGTCGTTGAAGGATCCGACCGACCACAGGCTGTTGGAGGCAATCGCCACCACGCCCACAAAGGTACTGCCCGTGCCACCAACCACCGGGAGGACCATGTTCCACTGCAGCCCGTCCCAGTGCTGGGCAAGGGGCCTTGGACTGCCGGCGCCGTCGAAATAGGTTCCTACGGCCCAGACATCTGATGAGCTGACCGCGGCGACCGACATGAAAACACTCGACGCTCCGCCGACAAGTCCTATCGTCACCGACCAGGCGGAGCCATTCCAGTGAAGTCAGTCAGGGCTGGTCGCTTCCGATTCGGGATGTATCTCGCATCACCACCCCGGGGGCCCCAGATAGCAGGCGGTCAACAAGCGTGTGAGCGGCCGGCTCGTCACCGCGTATGGTCACCGTCAGGCAGCGGCGACCAACCGTGACCTGGTCCTCCAGCCTGATCAGCTTCCTCACCTCCGGCACAAGCGCTCGGAGACCGCGAGCCTGATTGTTCACTTCCGTCGGGACCAGCATGAGGCGCTGAACCGTTTCGTGATGCGCTCGCATCACGTGGCCGTGCATGAGCACGCGCTTGGACGTGACGATTGGATGCCAGATCCCATTGTCGCGTCCTCGGTGGGTGAAACGTCCGAGGCGTGCAGCCACCCTGGCGCTCGCCTCCAGAGCCATCGTCGTGAGGATGTACCGCGCCGGCACCCCACCGCGGCGCCAGAGTCTCCAGCCTGCCGCCAGCGGTGACGTCAGGCTCATGGATGAAACCCGGTAGCCGCTGATGGAAGCCAGGGTCATGTGGCCCCGATAGATACGGGTCCGCTGAGCTATGAACTCCCGCAATGTTTCCGGCCCGTGGTTGCGAACGATGGCGGTCGGGACGTATCTGAGCTGGAGTCCCTGATCGAGGATCTGGTGCTCCATTGTGGCCTCGTCAACGAGCGTGCCGGCGTCGATGGAGTGCAGCACGCGCCGAAATGCGACAGCTTCGCCCAGCTTCGGCTTGCGAAGCGAGAGCTCGTGATGCACGTCCCAGAGGATGTTCACCGCGTGGCCAACGATGCCGTTGCGCGGATTCGTCGGGACCGGCCTGGCCCCGGTCATGCCCACTGATCCATCCACAAGCGGCTCGACGAGGCGAGCCAATGAGCCAGGGGTGAAAACCACGTCCCCACCCAGGATCACGACGAAAGGCTCAGAGGAGTTGCGCAGCAGCATGTTGAGAGCGCTCGCCTTTCCTGACCGCTCCGACTCCACCACGAGCCGGACCCGCCGGTCTTCGGACGCAACAGACCGCACGATCTCTTCGGTCTTGTCGGTGCAACCACTCGCGATCACCAACACCGACCGGACCCTTGTCCGCCCGTCCTGGTCGGCGAGGATCGCCCGGAGGCATGCCTCGACCGTCGGCTCCTCGTTGTGGACCAGGACCCCGACCACCGTCGCTTGCAGCGGGTGATACCTGGGCTCATAACGACGATCAATCCGTTCTAAGGCGGCGGCCATCGCTTTCAGACCGCCCCGTCAGATGTAGTGGTTACAGCAACGCGTGTCGGTGGCGAACTCATGTCATCGGTCCTCTCAGTGGCTTCGATAGTTGTCGGGTCGCCTGGTCGCTGGAGTTAGGAGTTCTCTGAGTGGCCCTTGCCTCGTGAGCTGCCGTGGCCGTGCCCGTGGCCGTTGGTTGATGACGTATTTACGTTGACTTTGGACGACGTGCCGTTTTCGTCGCTTACGGACGAGGCGGTGACATTGCCTTCGCCCTCGTCATTCGATGTTGCCACCTCGAGCCCGAACTTGGCGAGGCCTTCGCCCTTCCCTGGGAAGGGTCGATTCGGGCATGGCTTGCCGTGGTCGTGGTAGCCGTAGCCCTTCACGCCGCAGTTGTATCCGAAGCCGCCCGTACCGTTTGAAGCGAGCGACGGCAAAGGCGCCAGATAAGACACCGCCAGAACTGCCGCAACCGCACCCGCGGGTATGAGCCGGCGCCACTTCGCCGCACTGATGAAAATCACGGTCGCCTCCTTTCGGAGATTCCCGTTCCCCTCGCCGAGTCTCGCACGGTAAACCAGCGGCACGGTCGGTGTCAAGACCTATTCGATTGGCCCTTGGTTTTCCTTGAGTGGTTGATGAAAATCAGTTGGAATTGCCTCTGATTCGGACGCTGAGCAGGTTGCCACCGCCGGGCCTGCGATGAAGTGCTCCCCCTCGCATGCACGGTGACGAAACCTTGTCACCATAGTGTGGAGTTGGCAGACCCGACGTCGGTCGCTCAAGCAAGCCACGCCCCGGGAATCGTGGGCTCCAAGACACCTGCCAATAGGTTTCAAGCCCTGGCGCCGGCCTTCTGGGTGAGTTTGATCACGTTGGCGGTGGTTGGACCGTGGCTGAGCTCGGGCTATGTCTTTGGCACCGACTTCGCCGGTCCTAGGCACTACCCCTTTCCTGACTTTCCGACGAGTTACGCCGCTTTCCAGGCCGCGCTGGCCCTGGCTGCCGTCGCTGTTCCGGCTGACGTAGTTGGAAAGGTCCTCATCGTCTCGATATTCATGGCAGCGGGACTGGCCACCTACTATGCGGTGCCTGCCGGACCGCCTGTTGCGCGGGCTGCAGCCTCGCTCGCTTACATGATCAATCCGTTTGTCTACGACCGCTTGGCTTACGGCCAGCTCACCGTACTCGCCGGCTACGCGGTCTTGCCGTTCGTGGCACTTACAGTACGCCGGCTGATTCTCGCGCCGAACGGGCGACGGGCGTTGTTCGCTGCCGCCAGTTTGGCGCTTGTGGCGATTCTGGACATCCACATGGCACTCATCGCGGGCGCCATGTTCGTGGTGCTCGTGGGAACCTTCGTCGCCATCGAGAAGCCGGTCCGGGATCGCGCGGCTCGAGTCGCGGGCTACTCGCTCTTATCCGTCGTGATGGCGACGGTGGCCAGCTCGTATTGGCTCATTCCACTGCTGAGCGGGAAAGGTCCTGAATCACAAACACTCGCGCAGATCGGGGACGCAGATCTGACTGCTTTCAGCACGACCGCAGACCCAAGCCTCGGCGTGCTTGTGAACGTTATGGGGCTTTACGGCTTCTGGGCGGAGGACACCGACCGCTTCGCTTCCATGAAGGACTTCGCGACTTTATGGCCCGTGATTCTCGTCATTGTCCTCGTGTTCGTATGCGCCGGCGCTGTTGGAGGCTGGAGACGAATTGACTTCGCCGATTTCGAGCACATTCGCCCCTGGGCGGCAAGCATGCTTGTCGCGCTGGTTGTCGCTGTCGTCCTGGAGATCGGCGTCGCCGATGCTCACACTGCTCCGCTCGTGCACTGGCTGGATGCGGTGTTCCCGCCTTATCGAGGGATGCGCGACGCAGGAAAGTGGGGCGCCATCGTCGCGCTCGCCTATTCGCAGTTGATCGCATTGGGTTTCGTCGCCATCAGACGAGCCATACGGGATTGGCTCCAGTCGCCCGCGAGCCGAGAGACTGCGGTCTGGACTCTCGTAGCCATCGTGCTGACGTTACCCCTCTACTACGGCAACGGGCTCTTGTATGGAATGCACGGTCAGATCCACCCATCCGCCTATCCATCCGGGTGGTACGCGGCCGATCGCGCCCTATTGGCCGACCCGCACCCAGGACGCACGGTCTTTCTTCCATGGCATGGCTATCTCGAACTCTCATTTGTCCACAATTCCAATCGCGTTGTCGCCAACCCTGCGCCAGGGTTCTTCTCAGTAAACGTTGTAGCCAGTGATGATCTCGAGATCCCTGGCATCAGTCCACCTACGGATGAAGATCAGGTCATGCTGGCCGGTTTGGTCGCTCAAGCAGGCGGAGGCAATTGGAGTTCTCAACTCGCAGCTCGCGGCTTCAAATACATTCTTCTTGCGCATGAGCTCGACTGGGAAGACTACGGCTACCTCGATCGCCAACCAGATCTTGTTTTGGTGAAGGACTATGGATCGATTGAGCTGTACCGCAACATGCTCTGGCACGCGTGAGGGCGAAGTCTTGTGGACCAACGTGACCTTCGCCAGGCGCGGCTAGCATCGACTTGGCGCACCCTGCCAAGAGCGGTTCCGTAGAGCAAGCCTTTCGCACGTCTGTCGATGCTCTCAGTGCATCGACAGGGCTTTCTCGTCGAACGGTCCAAGCACTGAGAACGGGAGCAACACGCCTGCAGCTCCCGTTTGGTCCTTTGATGGTAGGTCTCGTAGTCCGCTTGATCCTGGCCCCGTACACCGCCGTGAGTTACGACGTCGCAGTCTGGTTTCACACCGCCTTATCCGGCTACTACGGCGTACCTCTGTATGCTCGCCCGGGCTTCTCGTACCCTCCGGTTTGGGGCTACCTACTCCAGGTTCTTGGAACCGCAATACACGTCACCGGGTTTGGGCCGAACTTTATAGGAGTAATCAACCCAAGCTTCATCCCGGCCAGCGACATTACGGGTGATTTCACGGACGTAGTCACTTCCCCTGGCTTCAACGTGCTCTTCAAGTGTGCGTTGTTCGCGTTCGACTTACTGATAGCAGCGGTCGTTTACCGATTTGTGAACCATTTGACCGGAAACCCAAAACGCGCTCGACTCGCCTTTATGGCGTGGTTCCTGAACCCATTTGTGATTTACGAAAGTGCCGTCCATGGCGCGTTTGATGTGATTGTCGGATTCGCAGTTCTGGCGACGCTGGTTTTGATCTTGATGGGCCGCGAGTATTGGGCGGGAGCCGCGTGGGCTATCGGAATCCTGACGAAGCTGTCTCCGGTGACTTTGGGCCTTGAGTTGGTGCTGGCCATCGCTGTCATGGAGACGTCGATCCAGCGGTCGACCAGACTTGCCATCCGCCGAGTGGCCGGCTTTGGGCTTGGAGCCGCCGTGGCGATGGGCTGCCTGATTGCGCCGTTGCTCTTGCAAGGATCCGTGCCGGCGATGTTGCACAACGTATTTACGCGCGCGCAAACGCCAGTGACGATTGGCGGAATGTCCATTAGCGGTATCAGATATCTGAAACCGTTCGCCGGGCTTCTGGAATGGGCGTTTCAGAACAGTGGGACCGTCATTCAAGCCACGACTGTGGCGCAAGTCGTCGCGATCTCCTTGTGGGCCATCTGGACAGTCGTCATGGTGCGGAAAGATCGCGTGTTTGCATTGCTTACGGGATCAGTGGGAACGCTCGCTAGCTTCATGCTGTTGTCCCCGGTCGCAAATCCCCAGTACATCCTTTGGTGGTTGCCGGCACTGACGGTCCTCGTATTCGCGAGCGGACGTGGGTACTGGCATTTGGCGGTGATTTCCCTCGCACAGGTGGTCTTCTCCGTTGCGATCCTTGGTCCGACAGCTGTTCTCGGACCCTTGGCTACTTATACACATCTGGTTCCGGCCAGCCTTGTGAATGACCAAGCAGTAGATTGGTACACGGCACCTGCACGGCTGTGGGGCACCAGTTTGGCGGACGACTTCTTTGCGCCGGCGTGGCTTGCAACGGTCGCGGCGATTATTGCGCTCTTTGGCCTTTGGATTCGAATCGCGCGAAACGAGTTTTAATTGATGGACATCCGTGCTGGGGCGCCTTGGACGTGGCTCGAAACAGCGGTCGGCGCTTTGCTGATTGGACTGGTGCTCGCAGAACTGGTCATTTCCAGCTCGCCGGTTCAGCAGGCTGAGCACGGTGTTTCGGTGGATGTGAAGTCGACTCTTCTGACGGATCAGGCGAGCACGATCCGCATCACGATTTCGCATGGATCCTCTGATCGGAGCCTGGATATCGCCGCGTTCCCGCTGGGTGACAAGCCGGTTCGCCCGCTGTCCGTGTATGTCTACAACGATTTTCGCTTTCCGGCTGCCAACGTTGCACCTACTGTTCCACAGGGAATCTTCGACCACCTCAGCGGTGAGCTGATGGTGCGGCAGTACGGGCCTTCGGTCGTGGCTGTTTCTGCACAGGGCATGGCCGATGTGCTTCTGAACACCGCAGCCGCGCCCGGCAGGGTCATGGTGATGATGACCGGCGTCCTGCCCGCGAGTGTTTTCTCAAGCACCACCGACCTGATCTCTCCATGGGTCCATGCCGGAGGCGTTGCTGTATGGGGTGGAGGAGCGATTGGCTTTTGGAGTGGCCGGAACGGTCAGTTGCTGTCGACCGAGGATGCCCTTGGACAAGCTGGTACTGAGAGATTACTGGGGAGCAATGTCGTTCAATATCCGAGCGGATTTGGCCGGCAGGGCGATGTTCAGAGCGCCTTTGCATCAGCCCTAGGCGTGGCGTACAACTTCACAGGCTCGGGTGTCTTGCTCAGCTCCGCCCGAGCCCATGGCGGTCTCGATCTAGGTTGGGACTCCGGTCAACTCACATCAGTCGCATATCTGCCACGCGGGTTGGGTGGCTTCCTCATTTTTGGCGGGGAAATCCCGGATGAAGGGTCGGTGGCGGTCGACGTGACGCGGATATTGATGTCCGGAGCCATATACGGCACTGGCCAGGTCGCGTCGAAACACCTCACCCTAGCCGGATCCGCGAGTCGTGAGACAGTCGACTGGGGGCTTCCCTTTCCAGTGTCAAGCGGTGGCATCATGCTCGTGGCGTTTGATCCGAGCCCCGACGCCCCGTATTTCTTCAAGCGTCAAATCAACCGGTGATGCGCGATGTGACAACTCTCGATCTTGGACGCCTCAGCGGTGCGCCACGAAGTTCCAATGGCTGTTTCGCCGATAGACAGTCTCCAGCTGCGAAAGGCTGTAGGGGCCACCGCCGTCCAGGTCGAAGATTCGAAGTCCGGCTGCGTCGCACAGGAGCCTGTAGATGTCAGACGG
>DASPYG010000066.1:0-2801 GCA_035636885.1 Candidatus Nitrosopolaris sp. | reverse complement strand
GTCACCGCCTCGTCGGCGGGGCCATGGATCAGCACACCGCCTTCGCCATCTGCGGATGCTGTGCTGAGATCTGCGTCAGCTACGCCGTCGGGACCGACGACTCCGAGTCATAGTGGACTCCGCGACGGCAATGCGCTGCCGGCTCAGCTGACAACAGGGGCCGCTATCACCAGCGCGGCGGTTGACAACCGGCGATGACGGCAATGGTGACGGCAACGCCCCCGAACCGCGGCGTCGGACGGCGGACTTTGGCGGATTACGACTGGCGATTCTGAATAAGGAACGGACCATCGCGGACCTCAGTGGATCGCTCAGTCCGACCTGCAAAACCTCCACCGCGGGTTCGAATCCCGCACTCGCCTCCAGTTTCGAATACGATTTGACGCCTGCCTCGCCATTCGCACGGCGGTTGACGGCAACGATGAGGGCAACGCCGGTGAACTCCTGGCGAACTCTGCTGAACTGTGCTGCGAAGTGGGCGAGGGGCCATGTTCGCCAGGACCTTGTCGGACCAGGGTCTCAGTCGATTAGTTTCAATGGCTAAAGGGGTGAGGACTGTTCGCCAAGACCCACCGGGGAGAGCGAGGCCGGGCGAAACGTTGGGGCTGCGGCCGACATCGACTCCGCCGGACGGCGGCTAGCCGTGCGGTGTGCGCTACAACGCCAGCGGGGAAGAGGGCTGGTCCTGGTCCCACCGAAAACGCCCGCAGCCGGCGAACGATCTATCTCTCAGAGTTCGCCCAATCGGCCCTGACGGGGCAACGCCAACGGCAGGATGATCCTCGGAGAACCCCTGAGCGGTGGACCGACAGTGGACTGGTCTTCACCAATCGCACGGGCGAAGGACTCGAACAGGGAGTGGTGGAACGTGCCCTCATACAGGCGCTGGCCAACGTGTCCAGGATCTGCTCGGCCACAGCAACGATCACATTGAGCCTCGAACACCTATAGCCACTTCACCCAGCCGCTTCATGAGTAGGCCGGCCGGACGATGCATGACGGTGTTGCTCCGGGAACCGGAAACTTGCGATAGAGGTACATGAATTATCTTCGCGGTATCCTTGACGCGTTGGGTCCAGACGATGGAAATCGTTGAGCGCGGACCGGGTAGTTGGCCGGTCGATCCTGAGCGGGCCTTCACGGAGTGCCACGATAAGCTTGTAAAGGCACGAAAGGAAGCGGATCATTGGCGCTCCAACTTCAACCACCTCAAAGGCGATGTGCTAAGTCGTGAGCCCGACGATTTAGCTCGCACTAACCTTGAGCTTGCGAACAAGGTTCGGACGCTTGAGCACGAACTCATGCACTCGGAAGAAAGCGAGGAGGCATGGGAGGCAGCTCACGATGCGGTCGTTGCTCGTCTCCATCAAGTAGCCGAGAGCCATCACCCCGGCCAGCCGACGTGTGAGCGATGCCAGCCCGTCGTGACCGCACCTTCGAAGGCGCCTGATACCCCGACAAACTGAGGGACTGGGCTGCGGTGCTGCAGGCTTCCTGACGGCAACGACACTGAACTCCGGTGATGCGAAACCTCCACCGCGGACGATGGATTCCCTGTTCGGTATCGATGTAGACAGGCGCTAAATACCAGATCGCTCCGCGTGCGAGATTGTCAATTCCTTTGCGTCATACAAGGATGAGGGCGAGCACCGCGAGAGGCGAAGACGGCCAGCCAATTGACATAGACCTTGTCCTGAACCGTTCAAGATCAAATCGACAACTGATCCAGTCGCTGCGCCGGCGGGCGCTCGCAGTAGGTGTTTTTCTGTTTACCCTAGGCGTGGCCGCTTGCGGTGATCAGCTCGTAACCGCCAAGGCTTTGGAGGCGCATGCAGAAGCTCATCTTTACTATCCTGGCTCCACGGTGGTCAGTACAAGCCGGAGCGATGAGCGGTCAGCCATAACGGGCCAATACCCGGCTGAACTGAATACGGTTCTCCGAACCACGGGCTCCTCGGAAGAGATATACGCGTGGTATTCGCAACAACTGGGGCATCGAGGCTGGCAGGTCGCCGAAGTTGTGACGGTCAACGGTAATTACCAGCTCTACACCCGAGGAGATCGCGACGTCTTCCAAATCGGTGTTGTCTCCGGAGTTGAGACAACGTACACGCTTCGACTTAGCGTCGTGCCAGCTCCATGCGCCACGACTCCTCCCACATCAGCGGCCTTCGCGAAATGCGGTTGAGCGAAGCTGACTGAGCCGGGTTTGGATCGGCTTTGGGCCCGGCCCAAAGCCGGTTGAGAGGGCAGCTGACGGCAACGCAAGCCCCGCTGAACCCTGACGAACCCGGGGTGGGCTCTGTTGAACGGTCGAGCTCGCCCTCAAGTACGCAACGAATTTCAGCGAACTCTCCTGAGCTCTAGGTTGCGGGCTCGAAAAACTCAGAGCGACTTCGATCCGACACTCGACTCCAATGCACTCACGGGAGGTTCCGTCGCTCTTTTAAGACGAGATCGCGTAGGTGTGATAGTGGCTCGGTTTTCAGGACAAGCTCGTCAGCACCGGCGTTTCTCGTATCCTCGGCCGTGACTAGCTGGCCGGTATAGACGATGATCCTCAACTGTCGAAAACCATGTTCTCGGAGCTCTCGGCAGAGCGAAAAACCATCCAGGCCGGGCATCTGCAGGTCCGTTACCAGGATGGCGGGGTGGCGGGCGGGAACGAGTTCCCAGGCAGCGCGGCCATCTTCGGCTTCGATCACCTCATGACCATCTCGCTCGAACATGTGCCGAAGCATTTGGCGCACGTGGAGATCATCATCAACAATCAGAATCAGCGCCCCCTGTCGACTCTTCCG
>DASPYG010000065.1:0-35134 GCA_035636885.1 Candidatus Nitrosopolaris sp. | reverse complement strand
GCTCGTTCATGAGGGTGGTTGGCAGGTGGTGAAAGCGGGCGAAGCGGTGAAGTTCATCCCACCTGATCGGGTTGTCGCGACGCGTGTCCGAGGTCCGGGGTTACGCTGGGCCGCCTGAGCTAGAGCTCTCCGCGAAGCCGGCGCAGCGGGAGGTCGACCAACGCGCGCCACTGCTGGCGCAGCGACAGGTTCGCGGGAATGCTCCGAACCGATCGCCCGCGGCGTGGGGTTGTCTTTCGCTCCAGCACCGCCGTCCGGAAATCACCCTCGTATGCCGTCACGACCTGCCCGATGTCGTGGAATCCAAAATGGCAGTCGCTCGCGCCAATCTCAGCGCCCAGGCGCTCGCGATTGTCGGCGATGAACTCGTTGAGCATGCGGCGGCGCCGCGCTCCGGCGGGAGCCGTGTAGAGGACCTCGATTCCATCGACCGGCTCTTTCTCGATGAGCCTGCGCAGCATTCCCGGCTGGATCGAGCCGAAGTACACCGGCATGAAGGGGTGCGGGATGATCACGAGCCCGCCCTGGTCGTGAATCGCCGCGACAGTGTCGGCGAGGGACATCGACCTCTTGATCGGTTTCTCCAGGAACCAGCCAAGGATGTGCGTTTGGGCGGGACCCTTCGTCGTCACTTCCTGGCCCATCACCACCGCCAGGCCCGCAGCCTCGCCGCGCTCGTGCACCTCGCGAGCATTGGCCATCGTGTCGTGGTCCGTTATAGCGATGAGGGCGAGGCCCGCCCTTACGGCGGCATCGACCAGCTCCGCCGGGGTCACCATGCCATCGGAGGCGAGCGTGTGGCAATGAGGGTCAGCTAAGGCCATTCGTCAATCCTCGAACAGAGAGCGTATGTAAGCGGCAGGGTCGAATGGTTCGAGGTCGTCGATGCCCTCCCCCACCCCCGCCAGCTTGACCGGCACGTCCAGCTCCGCCTCGATCGCGATCACCGCTCCACCTTTCGCGCTGCTGTCGAGCTTGGCGAGCACCAGCCCGGTCATCGGGATCGCCTGGTTGAAGGCGCGGGCCTGCGTGACGCTTGACAGCCCGAGCACGGCATCCAGCACGAGCAGCGACTCGTACGCACCGCCATCGAGCGCCTTGGTCGCGACGCGCCCAACCTTGGCAAGCTCTTGCAGCAGGTTGTGCTGGGTCTGGAGGCGCCCCGCGGTGTCGACCAGAACGACGTCGTACCCCCGGCTGCGCGCATGCGCGATGCCATCGAAAACCACCGCCGCCGGATCGGCTCCGGTCTTACCCGCAAACCCCTCCACCCCTGCGCGCTCGGACCACGCCATCATCTGCTCGATCCCCGCCGCTCGGTATGTATCGGCCGCGACGACGAGCGGATTCCTCCGCTGCACTCGCAGCCGGTGCGCCAGCTTTCCGATCGTCGTTGTCTTGCCTGCTCCGTTGATGCCGTAGAACAGGATGCATCCCGGCGTGCCGCTCAGGTTGAGCTCACGCGGGCGCTTCGACATCGCCGCCAGCGCTGCCTCGACGAGCGCTGCCTCCGCCTCTTCGCGTGTTCGCGGACTGCGGGCGCGGACCGCGGCGACGAACCCTGCCGCGATCGCAGGGCCCATGTCAGCTGCGATCAGGACCTCTTCGAGCTCCTCGTAGTAGCCGGCGGCGAGCGGAGGGCTGAGGGCGCGCATGCCCGCGGCAAGGACTCTTCTAGTGCGGCCGCCGACGCGGCTCCAGACGCTCACCGGCGGCTCAGCCCGCCTGGGCGGTCGTCGTGTTCGAGGCCCGAACGGCCGGTTTGCGGATGTCTTCGAGGCGCACCGAGACGATGTGGGAGGCGCCACTTTCGTCGAGGTGGATGCCGTACAGGGTCGATGCATGCGACATGGTCACGTGGTTGTGGGTGATCACGAGGAACTGCCGCTGGGTGCCCAGGCGCGCCAGCATCTCCCCGAAACGGCCAACGTTCGCGTCGTCCAGCGCGGCGTCGACCTCGTCGAGGATGGTGAACGGACTCGGATTGACCTCGTCCAGAGCCAGCACCAATGCCAGCGCCGCCAGCGATCTCTCCCCGGATGACAGAAGGGTCACGTTCTGAAGGCGCTTACGCGCCGGCTGAACGAGAATCTCGACCCCGGAACGCGGGCCCTCGTCCCCATCGGCGTGGCGAAGAGTTGCGCGGCCGCCCGGGGCCAGCTGCGAGAAGTATTCGTGGAAGTTCGCAGCCACCGCGCCGAACACTGCCTCGTAGCGTGTTTCCTCCTCCCCGCGCAGCTTCGTGATGAGCTGCTCGAGGTCCCCGCGCGCTGCGGCGATGTCGTCGAGCTGGGTGTGAAGCGTGTCGAAGCGCTCCTTGAGCTCTCTGCACTCGGTTTCGGCGAGGGCGTTGATCGGCCCGATCTCCTCCACCCTTTTCTCGAGCGCTCGCATCTCCCTCTCACGAGCTTTGCCGCCGGGTATCTCCTCTGGCGCGACTCCATCCGGCATGCGTGCGCGGATCTCTTCCATGCGGGCCGCAAGAAGCTCGGCCTCGCGCCTGATCAGCTCGAGGTTCCCCTCCAGCGTCCCTGCCTTGAGACGAGCGTCGATGCGTGATTCCTCGAGAGTGACCAGGCGCCGGGCTCCCTCGGCCATCTCCTCATCCTCTCCGGGCGATTCCTGCTCGGCCTCAGCGAGACGCGCCTTGGCGGCGTCCGCCTCAGCCAGCAGTCGCGGGAGGACCGCGGCGGCGAGCGCGGCGCTGTTCGCGGCAGCGGCCACGCGCTGCGCCCTCTCATCGGCGGCGTGGTGATGACGAGCCAGGTCTTCCTCGACCGCGGCGAGCTGTCGCAGGAGGTCCTGGTGCCGATCGTGCCACCTCGCTCGCTCCAGCTCGGCCTGCTGCGCCGCGGCTCGGTGCGAAGCCTGCGCGTCGAGCTCCCGAGCCACCGCCGCGGCCTCGGATTCGGCTTCGGCGGCCATCCGCTCCACGTCCGGGAGCCGGGCGGCCTCGCTGCTTTCCGCCTCCCGAGCGGCCTCCAGCAGCCGCAGTGACTCGTCGAGGCCGGCGGCTCCGGCCGCACGGGTGCGCAACGCGTCGAGCGCCGTCTCAGCCTCCTTGACGCCAGTCACGGCGGCGTCCGCACGTGCGGCAGCCGGCGCGAGGTTGTCGATCTCATCGAGGAGCCGCGCCCGGCGTGCATCGATCTCGACCCGAGGGTCGGCGCCGGCGCGGAGGAGCCCAGGCTCTCGATAGACGCCCGCTATCGTGACGTCGACGCCCACCACCACGTGCCCCAGGAGCCGGCGGGCAACCAGCTCATAGCCCTGCGTAGCCCTGACGTGATGGAACATCGAACCGGGCTTCGGCTCGCCGCCGGCCAGGTACGGGAAGAGGATGGTGCGCTGTGCGCCGGCGGTGTCACCCGATCGTGCGGCCGATTCGTCGTCAGGCGCGACGTGGGCGTCCACGAGTGGACCAAGCACGGCCGACAGCGCCCGCTCGTACCCGGGCTCGGCCGTGACCGCGTCTCCCAGGCGCACCAGGCCCGGGATCGTCTCGCCCCGAAGCGATTCGAGGCCTTCGAGCTCAGAGCGAAGCCTGGCGACCGAGAGCGCGGCCGCCTCGGCCGCCCGTGCCGTCGTCCTTGCGGCCGCCACGGCTGCCTCCGCACCTGGGATCCGCTGCGCGGCCTCGGCTCCGGCTTGGAGGCGGCCAACCTGCTGCTCAAGAAACTCGCGGCGCGTGCGGACCGCAGCCAGTGCCGAGGCGGCAGTGGCCGCTGCTCGCCGGGCTTGCTCCGCCGCGCGCTGGGCCTGCTGCGTCCGATGGGGATCTGCCTCGGGTGCAGACGCGGCCGGCTGCGGCACCGCCTCGAGGGCGCGAAGCGCCGACGAGATCTCGTTCTTCAGCTGGTCGCCGAGCGCGGATGCCGCGGCTGCCTGGGTGCGGTTATCCGCGTCCTCCCGCTGTAGCACGCCGGCGAGCGCCCGATGGCTCTCGGCACGCTCTTGGGCCAGCTCCAGCGAGTGATCCGCGGCCGCCACGTCCAGGCGCAGCCGCCCCAGGGTGCTCTGCCGGCCCAGGCGGCGGTCTTGGGCGGCCTGCATCTGCTTACGCCAGCCGGCGAACTCGGACTCGGCAGTCTGTGCCTGCTCGCGCGCCTCGAGGAGGCGGCGCTCGAGCTGCTGTGCCTGCGAGTAAGCCTTGCGATGGGCGTCACGCGCGTCACGCCACTCCTCCCAGACGATGCTGCCGCGCAGCACGTCGAGCCGCGCCAGCGCCTCAGCCGCCTCCCGGGCGGCGGTCGCCTGCGCCCGAACCACCTCGAGGCGAGGCTCGATCTCCGCCCGCAGGTCTTCGAGCCGGAGTAGGTTCTGCGCGAGCTCCGTGAGCCGTTGGGCAGCTTCCTGCCGCCGCGCCTTGACGCCCCGCACCTGCGCCGCCTCCTCGAGCAGCGCGCGCCGCTCAGCCGGCGAGCAGACCACGATCGTCTCGATGTCGCGCTGGTCGATGATCGCGTAGGAGTCGACAGTGAGGCCGGTCGAGGCAAGCATGTGGATCAGGTCTCGCCTGCGCACCCGCGCGCCGTTCAGGAAATAGTCGCTCTCGCCGTCGCGCTCGACGCGGCGCTTGATGGCGACCTCGTGATAGTCGATCGGGAGCCGGCCTGCCGTGTTGTCGAAGACGACCGTGACCTCGGCGTACGCCGCGCGTGAGCGGCGCTCGCCGCCCGCGTAGATGACCTCCTCCATCTTCTTGCCGCGCAAGTCGCGCGCATGGCCGGAGCCCAGCACCCACTTGACGGAATCGACGATGTTGGTCTTGCCGGAGCCGTTCGGTCCGACGATCGCAGTGACGCCGCCTTCGAATCGGATCTCGGTCGGCCGGGCAAACGTCTTGAAGCCCAGCAGGCTGAGTGATCTCAGAAACAAGTTCGGCCCAAGGTAGCAGATGTGGGGCTCATCTGACTCCCGGGCACAACATGTGCCCTTTAGTCGACAGCCTCCCCGAACTGGCGGCTGCGCCCCGGCTCGCCGACAGCAGGCTCGGGCTCGGCGGCAGGCGCCGCGTCTGAGGCGGGCATGAGCGTCACGATCTCGGCGGGCGCTCCGGCCCCGTCGCCCGCCGGCGCGGCTTTGGTGCGCGAGGACGACGCCCGGCGCTTCCGGGGTCGCGTTGTGCGGCCCGCCTTCGGCGTCACGGTCACGACGGGCGCGCCTTCGCCAAGGCCCTGCAGCGCCGCTCGCGCGGCCTCCTGCTCGGCCTCTTGCTTGGTCGCCCCGTGTCCCGTGCCGAGAGGGTCGGCGCCTGCAAAGACGACCGACGTGTACTCCCGCTGGTTGCCGACCCGCGCGCCCTCGCTGTCATAGAAGGGCGTGAGGCCGAAGCGCTCCTGCGCCACCTGCTGCAGGCGACCCTTGAAGTTCTCGTCTTGCGCCGGGGACGGCAGGGATCGGTACCGGTTGAGGTAGTAGTGGTACGCGGCGTCATAGCCGGCATCGAGAAAGACCGCGCCGAGCACCGCCTCGAACCCGTTGGCGAGCAGGGATTTCAGGTTTCGCCCCCCGCCTTTTGCAATTCCTCTGCCCAGGTACAGATAGCTGCCGAGGTCGAGCTGCTCTGCCATCTGTGCGAGCGTGTTGGTGTTCACCATCGACGAGCGTGTCTGTGTCAGCTCGCCCTCGGTCGCGCCCGGATGGTGCTTGTACAGGTACTCGGCGGTGATCAGCTGCAGGACCGCATCACCGAGATATTCGAGGCGTTCGTTGTCGCGCGGCGACTGATGGGGATTCTCATTCGCGAACGAGCTGTGCGTAACCGCCTCGAGTAAAAGGCCTGGATCGCGAAAGTGAATCCCGATCTTCTGCTGGAGCTGTTGTAACGACTGCGCGAGAGGCGTTGCGCCTTGTGCTATGAGCCGGCCTTCTCCTGTATGTATTCCCAGGCTTGGCCGACCGTCGTGATCTTCTCGGCGTCCTCGTCGGGAATCTCGAGACCGGTGTTCTCTTCGAATGCGTAAATCAGCTCAACGAGGTCGAGCGAGTCGGCGTTCAGATCCTCCTGGAAGGAGGCGTCCATCGTCACCTGCTCAGGCTCGCAGCCAAGCCGCTCCACCACGATGTTCTTGAAGTCTTCGAAGCTCAGTTTCTGGGTTTCCAATCTCGCCTCCAGTGCGACTGCACATAGGGGGTGTATCGACGAACTACTGTACCAGCACTCGGCCTATGGCCCCCTGGGGCCCGGGCTCCCAGCCGCCCGGGCCCTCTCCCAACTTCGCTATGCGGTCGACTTGGCTCCGGCCGGCGCCATGCCCAGCTGAGTCATGACCTCGACCTGGTCATACATCAGGTAGTTCCTCTTCACAAGGCCGCGGTCAATCTCGAAGACCTGGATGAACTCGCCCTTGAGCTTGCGCCCGGTCGGCGGGACTTCGCCCATCGGGGTCTTGAGGGGACCAGCATGCGTGCCGCTGAACGCGCCTTCGACCACCACCGTGTTGCCCTGGGCGATGATCTTCTTGTTCTCGATCCGCGCGTCCGGGAAGGCCTTGAGCCAGGTCTGGTTGTATTCCTTCGCGGCCTGTACACCCTGCACCTTGATGCCGCCTGGCGCGGTGAGCTCGATGTCCGGCGCGGAGTCTCGCGCCACCGCCTCGAGGTCGTGGGCGTTGAAAGCCTTGAGACCCCGCTCGACGACGGCCTTCGCCTCCTGCTGCGTCGAGGTTGCGATCTCGAACAGCTCCCGCTTGGGTTCGGTCGTACCGCTGCGGTACTTCTTGAACGACTCCAGCAGCTTCGCCGCCTTCGGACCGAACGCTTTGGCCGAGGCTTCGTCCTCATAGATGGCGATGGAGACGGTCTCCCCGCTGTCGCGGTCCACCAGGAGCATCCCTGATCGGTTTCCTTGATGAGCGGCCAGCGCCGGAAGAGCGGTCTCCTTGAATTCCTTGACGGCCTGGTTCAGATCGCTCTTCTTGAACGTGCTTCGAATTACGCCTGCATGCATATCTCACCTCCATGAGAAATAGTGTTTGGAATGGTTGGTGTCAGAAGGAGGTCCCCGTTGGGGACCAGGTTCTAGCGGCATCTCCACTCCTGGACACGGGAGGCCGGCTACGGGGCCAGTGTGCGCCTTGTCAAGGGCGACAAGTCAAGACACTATGAATCGGTAAGCAACGAATGATCGCCTCAAGGTGGGGGCGGCGTCAGGCGGTCACCTCCTGGACAGCTGTTGGAGTACCCACGGCGAGCGCGGTCTTGCCCGGAGCCAGCTCGCGCATCATTCCCGTCAGAGCGCGCTTCGGGCCTACCTCGACGAACGTGTCGCACCCGAGCTCGAGCAGGGCGGCCATGCAGGCGGCCCAGCGCACCGGGGATCGAAGCTGCATCTCCAGGACATGAGGGATGCGGTCGCCGCCCTGGTGCTGGCGTCCGGTGAGGTTGGCCATGACCGGAACTCGCGGCGACCGCCACTCGATGCGGTCAAGCGCCAGCCGGAGCCGCTCCGCCGCCGGTGCCATCAACGGCGTGTGGAACGCCGCGCTCACATTCAGGGGTATGACCCTCTTGGCTCCCGCCTCCTGCAGTCGCTTGGCCCCAACCTCCAGGCCGGCGGTCGTGCCCGCGATCACGGTTTGCGTGGGCGTGTTGTAGTTCGCGGGCCAAGCATCGTTCATGCCCGCCAACGCCACCTCCACCGTTTGGGGGTCGAGGCCCAGCACCGCGGCCATCGAGCTGGTGCCCGCGGGCACGGCCTCCGCCATCGCGCGGCCGCGCTCGACGACTGCCTTGATCACCTGCGGTGCGCCCACCGCCCCGCCCGCGGCGAGGGCCGCATACTCGCCGACCGAATGACCCGCGGCGGCCGAAGGCTCGATGCCCCGTTTCGCGAGCAGCATGGTCAGGGCCACGCCCATGAAACACAGCGCGGGCTGTGCATTCTGCGTCAAGCGAAGCTCGTCGTCGTCTGCGCCGACCAGGAGGTGCCGGAGGTCGACGTCCGCGCTGTGCGAGCAGCGATCGCAGAGCTCGGCCACCTCGGAATCGGCCAGCAGCTCGGCACCCATGCCGGGGTGCTGCGAGCCCTGCCCGGGGAACAGGAAAGCGACCCTCGCCAATGGTTGGTGCAACCCCCCACCCGGCTTCGCGGTCGCGAAGCCGACCTCCCCCATTAGTCGGGAGGGAACTAACTACTCTTTGGCTTTGACGACCTCGCGGCCTGCGTAGTGGCCGCAGTTGCGGCAGATCGTGTGCGGCCGGGTGAGCTTCTTGCAGTTCGGGCAGGGCTGGAGCCGCACGTGCACCAGCGCCAGGTGCGAGCGGCGGCGACCTTTCTTCGACTTGGAGAGCTTGACCTTCGGCAGAGCCACGGCTGCCGAATTTTACCGGATGCTACTTGGACGCCGCTTCGCCGCCCTCCTCCGACTCCGGTTGGCTCGATTGCAAGGCCTCGACGCCACGACGGACCGTGGCCAGCGTGCGCCCGAGGTGCGCCTCGAGCTGCTTGAGCTGCTCTAGAGCATAGGCCTCAGCCTGGCGGACGATCTCGTCCGACTTCGCCTGCGCGTCCTTGACCACTTGCGTGCCATGGCGCTCCGCCCGCCTGAGGATCTCGTGCTCTGAGGATGTCTCCTCGGCCCGCTCATTGGCGCGCGACATGATCCGCGCCGCCTCGGCATGAGCCTCCGTGATGATGCGCTGCTGCTCGGACACGGTCCAGTTCGCCTGCTTGATCTCATCAGGCAGGTTGAAGCGCAGCTGGTCGATCAGCTCCATGATCTCGTCCTCGTTGACCATCACCTGGGTCGAGAGAGGAACGTGACGAGCGTTCTGAATCAGGTACTCGAAGCGGTCAAGCAGCTCGTCGACCTTTATGTGAACTTCTCCTTCAACGCCTTGGCGACTCCCGCTGGCACCAGGTCCGACACGTTGCCACCGTAGCTCGCAATGTCCTTCAAGATACTTGACGACACGTATATGTGGGCGAAGCTCGACATCAGGAACACCGTGTGGATGTCGGGCGCCAGCTTCCGGTTCATGAGCGCCTGCTGCAGCTCTGCATCGAAATCTGAGTAGGCGCGGAGGCCCTTCACCAGCGTGGAGGCGCCGCGAGATCTCGCATATTCGACGGTCAAGCCCGTGTAGCTCGCGACCTCCACGCGATCGTGGCCCCGGAGCGCGTCTTTGATCAGGCGGACGCGTTCCTCGACGCTGAACAACGGCTGCCGCTTGTCCGGGTTCGCAGCCACCGCGACGATGAGGTGGTCGAAAATCCCTAGCGCCCGTTCCACCACGTCGAGGTGGCCGTTGGTGAAGGGATCAAAGCTCCCCGGGTACACCGCGGTCTTGTTGGTCATACGCGGAGAAGCGTCACCATCGTGTCGCCGTAGCGGCGCTCACGGTCGACGCGAAGTCGCGTGAGATCAGGCAGCGTATGGCGGCGCGAATGCTCGGCCACCACGAGCGCGTCCGCCAGGATCCGGTCGAGTACTCGGAGCGAGCGGTCGAGGACCACGTCGTCGTAAGGCGGATCGAGAACTACGAGGCCTGCCTGCCCGACCTCCGCCGGAGAGCTCTCGAGCCAGCGGACGACGTCACCACGCACGACGCGGGCCCGCTCCTTCAACTCGAGGGCGTCCAAGTTCTGGCGCAGGATAGCAAGACCGCGTGGCTCCCTGTCCACGAAGGTGACGTGGGCGGCACCGCGCGAAAGAGCCTCGATGCCAATCGCTCCCGAGCCCGCGAAGAGGTCGAGCACGTGGGCGCCCTCGATGCCCGGGCCGACCAGGTTGAAGATCGCGGCCTTGACGATCCCCTGCGTCGGCCGGATTCCTTTGGGAGCCTTCAGCCGCCGGCCGCGAGCCTCCCCGCCGCCGACACGAAGCTTGGACATTCGAGTCTCAGTTGAGCTTCGGGCGGCGGCCGCTCCACGGCCTTGCCTGCTCGAGCTGCGCAGCGAGGGCGAGGATGAGGGCCTCTCCGCGCGGCGGGCCCACCAGCTGCACGCCGATGGGGAGACCGGTCGAGTCGACGCCGAGCGGCAGCGAGATCGCGGGCTGGCCGGTGCAGTTGTACGGATAGGTGAAGCCGACGAAGTCCATATACTCGTCGCCGGCCGCCGAGAGGTTGGCACCCAATGTGCCCAGCGGCGGCGCCGTGCGCGGCAGCGTGGGCGTCACCAGCACGTCGTGCGAGTTCCAGAAGGCGACGACGACGCGGCTGTGCATGCGGATCGCGTCGACCGAGCGAACGTAGTCGATCGCCGTGACCTGCTTGGCCAGCGCGAGTCCCAGCGCGTTGAAAGGGTCGAGCTTGCTCTCGTCAGAGATCGGCAGCGAACCGAGCCCGGCGACGACGATCACCTGCATAGGGGTGCGGAACGGTTCTGTGTCAGGACCGCCCTCGGTGACGCGGTGCCCGAGACCTTCCAGCAGCCTCGCCACCTCGCGCACGCACCTGGCCACCTCCTCATCGACCTTCGTTCTCGAGCGGACCGTGAAGCCGATACGCAGCTTGCGCTCCGTCGGCGTCGCCGCATCCGCGAAACGGCCATCGAGGTCGGCCCAGTAAGCGTCGCCCGGCAGATGGCCGGCGATGGCGTCCAGCCCGGCCGCCGCATCGGCGACGGAGCGCGCGATCACGCCATCGGTCGAAAGGCCGGCCCAGTGCTCACCCAGGAGCGGACCCGCCGAGACCCGCCCGCGCGACGGCTTGAGGCCGACCGTTCCGCAGCAGCTCGATGGGATGCGCACCGACCCGCCACCATCTGTCCCGTGGGCGAAAGCGCACAGGCCCGCGGCAACGGCGGCGGCCGCCCCGCCGCTCGAGCCGCCCGCGGAATGAGCGAGGTTCCAGGGGTTGTGTGTGGCGCCGAACAGGCCGTGCTCGGTCGTCGGCCGGGTTCCGAACTCGGAAAGGTTGGTCTTGCCGAGGATGGGACAGCCCTCCTCCTTCAATCGCGCGACTGGAAAGAAGTCCACCGGCAGGGTGTAGTCCTCGAAGGCCTTCGAGCCAAATGTCACCGGGTAGCCCGCCAGTGAGACGAGGTCCTTGATCGAGGTCGGCACTCCGCGCAGCGGATAGCCGATGTTCGCCTCGTCCGCCACCTTCGCCTGCTCGAGGGCAAGCTCTGGCGTAGTGAGGACGAACGCATTCAGCCGCGGGTTGAGTTTTTCGATTCGCTCGAGGTAGGCGCGCGTAAGCTCCGTCGAAGAAACCTCGCGGCGCCGCACCGCCGCGGCCTGGTCAAGCGCGGATGCGAATGGATCCACTGCCGTTAATGGTGCCGATTCTTACCGCCGGGTATCGCGCCGAAGCCAGCGCACGCTCGAAGGCGTCTGCGCTTGCGGGCGGTATGGCGACCAGAAGACCACCGCTGGTCTGCGCATCGCAGAGCATCAGCTGGTCGATCTCCGCAATGCCGCCCCAGTCCACCTGGTCGCGATACGCCTCATAGTTGCGCCGGCTTCCCGACGGAAACAGGTCGCGCTCAGCCAGGTCGCGAACCCCGTCGAGAAATGGGACGGCCCGCAGGTCCACATCAGCGCCGCCTTCGATATTTGAGAGATGACCGATCAACCCATAACCCGTGACGTCGGTCGCCGCGGTCGCGCCGGCGGCGACCATCGCTTCAGAGGCAAGACGGTTGAGGGTCGACATGACGGCGATGGCCTCCCGCTCCAACTCCGGCGGGCACAGGCCGCGCTTGATTGCCGTTGCCACCAGGCCTGATCCCAGCGGCTTGGTGATGAAGAGCACATCGCCTTGGCGAGCTCCCGAATGGCCGACCATGCGGTCCGGATGCACCTCGCCGATCACGGTGTAACCGAACTTGGGCTCCGCGTCATCGACGGAGTGACCGCCCACGACCGCGATGCCGGCCTCGCTCATCTTGTTGGCGCCGCCGGCGACGATCTTCTCCAGGAGTCCGGCGCTCAGCTTCTCGCGCGGGAAGGCCGTGATCCCGAGTGCGAACAGCGGCCGCGCTCCGACTGCGTAGACGTCGCTGATGGAGTTCGCCGCGGCGATGGCGCCGAAGTCGGCGGGGTCATCGACTATCGGCGTGAAGAAGTCGACCGTCGCGACGAGCGCGCGATCGGGCGCGATTCGATAGACCGCCGCATCATCGCGCGATGACGACGCGGTCAGCACGTTGGGGTCGACGATCGGGGGTAGAGCCCCGAGAACCTGCCCTAGCTCCACCGGGCTGAGCTTGCAGGCTCAACCAGCCCCGTGGCTGTACTCCGTCAATCGCATCGGTGACTCCATTGGTGCTAAGTATCAGCACGTTGGCACTTGTGTTCGCGGCCATCGCTCCGCACGGAGGCCTTGCTGTGGCCGAAGCGTGCACGTCCGACGAGATGCGCATCGCGCAAGCGACGCGCGCCGGCATGGAGGAGCTGGGGCGTGCGTTCGCCGCGACGAAACCTGGTGTCGTCGTCGTCGCCACACCGCACAACGTTCATATCTCCGGCGCTTTTGCCGTCGTCGTCGCGGGTCGAGTGATGGGCAGCCTCGACGGCACACCGGAGCCCGTAGAGCTCGATGTGCCAGGCGATGCAGCGCTGGCGTGGCAGGTACTGGAGGCGCTCATCTCGGACAACCTGCCGGCGGTCGGAGTCAGCTTCGGCTCCAACGACCCGTCGAGCGCCGTGGCGCCGATGGACTGGGGCGTGCTCATCCCGCTGTGGTTCATGGGCGGCCGTCAAGACCCGCCACTGCCGGTGGTCGTGATGGCGCCGGCGCGAGACCTTTCCGCGGCAGAGCATGTGCGGGCCGGAGCAGCCGTCGCCTCGGCGGCCGCCGCGTCTGGACGGCGCGTCGCCTTCATCGCCAGCGCAGACCACGGCCACGCGCATCGAGCCGACGGCCCTTACGGATACCACTCCAACGCGAGGGTTTACGACGACCTCGTGCGCGACCTGGTGGGCGGCAACCACCTCGAAGGTCTGCTCGACATCCCGCCCGCCCTGGTCGAGGAGGCCAAAGCCGACAGCTGGTGGCAGATGCTCATGCTCCTCGGGGCTGCGGGCGAGGGCTGGCGGGGCCGGCTGATCAGCTATGAGGCACCTACGTATTTCGGGATGCTGACGGCGGCCTACCTACCTGGATCTCCCCACCCGCCAGCGGACGCTGCGCGTCCAGCGCCGACCTCCACACAGGGTGGGGAGACTAGCGGTACCTCATCACGGCCTGGTAGACGCACTCGGCCCCGAACTCGAGCGCGCTGACCGGCACGCGCTCGTCGGCGGCGTGGATCGTCTGAGACGAGTTGAAATCGGGCGGGATGTTGAGCGGCAGGAAGCCGTACGTGCGGATGCCTAGTCGCGCGAAGTGACGGGCATCCGTGCCGCCCGTGACCAGCGATGGCACCGGAACGCATCCCGGATCCGCCTCTTTCAACACGGAGGCGAAGAGGTCGAGCTGGGAGAGGTCGATCTCGGGCTGAGCTGGGCCGACCAGGGTCACCTCGACCTCCGCTTCGGGCCCGATCACGGCCCGCAATTCCCTGACCATGTCCTCGGGGCCGGACCCCGGCAGCAACCGGCCGTCGAGCTGCACGCGCACCTCGCTTGGGATCACGTTGACCTTCAGGCCGCCGCTGACGATCGTCGCGTTGACCGTGTTGTGAAGAGAGGCATCCAGCCCGCGGCTAAGGGGCCCGAGCTCGGCAAGGACGGCGTCCGTGCGAGCCGGATCGAGGAGGGCTTCGAAACGACCCTTCAGCGGCTCATCCAGCGCGTCGCGCATGGCCTCGAGCTGTACCCGGACTGGGGTCGTGATGTGGACGGGCAGCCGGGAGGCATCCAGCTTCAAGAGCATCTCTCCCAGCTTTGCGATAGCCCCGCCATGAGCGGGGATGGAGCCGTGCCCGCCCGGACCCCGCAGCGTGACCTGCATCTGGCAGCCCCGCTTCTCGGACACCATGATCGGATAGAAGCGGCGGCCGCCAAGATGGAGCGTCACGCCACCGGACTCGCCGATTGCGTGCTTGATGCCCGCGAACAGCTCGGGATGGGCCTCGGCAAGCCATTTGGCCCCGAAGATTCCGCCCGCCTCCTCGTCCGCCAGCGCCGCGAGGACGAGGTCGCCGGGCGCTCCGCCGCCGACCTGGGCGCGGAGCAAAGCGGCCACCATCATCGCGACACCGCTCTTCATGTCGAGGGCGCCGCGGCCCCATAGATAGCCGTCGACTATGTCGCCGCCGAAAGGACGCTGGCGCCAGTCCTGGTTGACCGTGGTGACAACGTCGACATGTCCCTGCAGGAGCAGAGGCGGAGCCTCACCCCGGCCCTTCACACGAGCGACCAGGTTTGGGCGCCCCGGCGCGCTCTCATACCGCGCGCATTCGATGCCCGCCTGGCCCAGCACTCGCTCGATGAGCTCGACGGCCACATGCTCCTCGCCCGGCGGGTTGGTGGTGTCGAGGCGGATGAGGTCGCGGGCGAGCTCGACCACGAAAGGCAGTGCAGCCACGTCAGTCGTGCAGGCTAGCTGATCGAGGTCTGTTCGAGGCGGCGTATAACCGCCGCTTTGAGCAGCGGGTGGCGGTCGAAGCCCGGGTCGGTCTCGCGAACGCGGTCCACCTCGGCCCGGATCTCATCGATGAGTGCGGGCTGTTCCAGCGCCCTCATGGCAACGTCCGACATGCCGTGCTGGCGTGCGCCGAGCAACTCCCCCATCCCCCGCAGACGCATGTCCTCAGTCGCGAGCTTGAACCCGTCGTGGATTCGCATCACGAGCTCTAGGCGCTCACTGCTCTCCTGCGAGGGATCGTCGGCGAGCAGAAGGCAGTAGCTGATGGCGGCGCCGCGGCCGACCCGGCCGCGAAACTGATGCAGTTGAGCCAGGCCGAACCGGTCGGCACCTTCCACCATCATGACGGTGGCGTTGGGCACATCCACCCCGACCTCGACCACCGCGGTGGCCACCAGCACCTGCGTCTCGCCGGCCACGAAACGCTTCATCACGTCGTCCTTGTCTCTGAGTCGGCCGTAGATGAGGTCCAACTTCAAATCGGGAAAGACGTCCTTGCTCAGCCTCTCGAACTCCGCGGTCGCCGACCGCGCCACCACTTTCTCGGAGTCCTCGATAAGCGGGCAGATCACGAATGCCTGCCGCCCGCGACTCACCTGCTCCCTGACCAGCGCATAGGCGCTGTCACGGTCGTCGGGCGCCACCACGCGGGTTTCGACCGGGGTCCGCCCGGGCGGCAGCTCGTCGATCACCGAATCCTCCATCTCTCCGAACTGGGCAAGCGCGAGCGTGCGCGGAATGGGAGTTGCGGTCATCGCCATGAAGTGCGGCCGGCCGCGGCCTTTCGCACGAAGCAGCTCACGCTGGCGGGTCCCAAAGCGATGCTGCTCATCGACGACGGCGAGGCCGAGGTCGGCGAACTCGACGTTTTCCTCGATGAGCGCGTGAGTGCCGACCACGAGCGCGCAATGGTTGCTCGCCGCGGCCGTTCGCACCCGACGGCTTTCAGCGGCGCCCTGGTTGCTGACCAGAAGCTCGACTTTGAGCGTGGGAAAGCTCGGCTCGAGGTAGGCGCGAAATTTGTGAAGATGCTGGCGGGCCAGGATTTCGGTGGGAGCCATCACCACCGATTGGAGGCCCGCCGCGTGCGCCATGGCCACGCAGGCAGCGGCCACCGCCGTCTTACCCGACCCGACGTCGCCGTTCAGCAGCCGGTTCATCGGAATCGGCTTGGCCATGTCCTGGAACGCCTCCCACATCGATCGGCGCTGGGCCCTGGTCAGCTCGAAGCCCAGCCCGGCCTTGAACGAGTCGATCACCTCCTGGCGATACGCGATCGGCGCCGCCGGCTCGGCCGCGATGCTGGCCCTCATCAGCGCAAACGCCGCCTGCAGCTCGAACAGCTCGGCAAATCCCATTCGCCGCCTGGCCTCCGACCAGTCGCTCTGGGTTTCCGGCTTGTGGCCGAGCCTGACTGCTTGCGCCAGCGGCAGGAGACGGTGGCGCGCGCGCACATCCTCGGGCAGCTCGTCCTCGATCCTCGGCGCGAGCGGTAGGGCGGCGTCGACCCAGGCCGCGAGCTTCTTGGATGTCAGGCCTTTGACGACGTGGTACTTGGGCATGAGGCCGCCGATGTACTTCGGCAAACCACCGTTGCCACTGTCCAGCCGCTCATGGTGCGGATTGCGCATCTCGAACTCGTGATAGCGACTCGACTTGACGGTTCCCGCCACGGCAATCCGATCGCCTTTCTGCAGCTGCTTGGCGACCCAGGGTTGGTTGAACCAGACCAGGGTGAGCTCCTCATCGGAGTCGTCCACGAGCGTGGCCTGAGTGAGCTTCAAGTGCTTGTATTTCGTGATGCGCGGGGAGATCCGAAGGATGGTGCCGACTACGGTGGCGAGGGCTCCATCAACCAGCTCGTTGACCGGCTTCGGGTCGCCGAACTCCTCCCAGCCGAAGGGCATGTAAAGCAGGAGGTCGCGCACGGTTTGAATGCCCAGCGCTGCCAGCCGGCGCTGATCAGCGGGCTTGACCTTGGGGAGCTCCGCGGCCGGCGAGTCGAGCGTGAGGCGCGGATTGAGGACGACCACGTGGTCAAAAATAGAGATATCCGCACCTCGGCGCCAGCAAGGTTGTCAAGTCGAGGCTTAAGGCGGAAATTAAGGCGAATGACACGTTACATTGCGTTCTCGTGAGCGACGAACCGACCGCCCCGCCACCTGAAGATTCCCCCGCCGCCGCGACTCCGCCGGCTGAGCCCGCCCCCGAGCCGGCGCCCGCAGCCTGGGAAATTCAGCAACCGGCGACGAACGTGGAGCCGTCCATGGCGACGCCTTCCGAACCGCCGGCGGAGACCCCTTACACGCCGCCTCCGGACTACGCCGCACCGCCCGCGTATGGAGCTCCGATTGCCGCCGCGCCCGCCCGCAACCTGCGCCCGGTCATCACGCTGGTGGCCATCGTGGTCCTGCTGGTGTTGATCGTGGTCGGCTATGCGGGCGCCGGTTATGCGTTCGCGAACAGCCGGATCGACAGCGCCCGGAACACCTACAACACGGTGGTCTCCCACCAGAACACGCTCACGACCCAGTTCAACACCGCCGCCGGCAAATTGACGGCGGTAGGGCTCAAGAGCTCATCCGTCGACGACTTCAAGACCAACCAGGCTGCCTATGCCCAGCTCGTTACCCAGGCTCAGGCCGCGCAGCCGACCATCAGCACCGATGACGAGTCCCTGGCGAAGGCCCAGGACAGCCTGAAGGAGAACTCGTGGCTGACCGTCTTCAGTCGCGGGAGTCTCGACCAGGTCTCGAACAAGATCGGGCACGAGCGCAATGCGCTTGCCAGCGCGACGACGATAACCGGCGACATGATCCAGCTCGGGAAGTTCTTCCAGGCATATGACACGTTGTTCATCGACATCGACAACGTTGGAGTCAAGGAGGAGGCGAGCGATCTGACCGGCGCCGTCTCCGCGGTGGGGACGCTGAACACAGACATCAGCGCGGCGATAGGCCTCGTGAGTGCCCCAGGGCTTCCACCCGAGATGAAGCAGATCCTCACCGATCTGCAGACGCTTGCCGCCGACGAGAAGAAGCTGCTCGATGCCGCCATCGCAGTCGATTCGGCCGGCGCCTCGGCAGCCGTGAAAGCGCTGACCGCGGACCTCAACAAGCTCGAGGCATATGACACCACCAAGATCAACTCAGAGATCCAGGCCTTCTATCAGCCTCTGATCGATTCGTTCAACTCCGAGGTCAACAAGGCCAACAACACCTAGGTGGGTTCCGCACAGCCGCGAGAGTAGATTTCTCAACACGTGAGCGAAGTACCGCCGTACCCACCACCGCCGCCGCTTCCTCCCGAGCCCGAAACGCCACCGGAGGCTGGTGAGCCAGTCGTCGCAGAGCCTGTCTCGGCGGCTCCGCAGGCTGCTGCGGCGGCACCTGATCACCCGACGCCCTCCCTGCCTGCGGAGCAAGCGCCTCCAGGCCCCCCCGCGCCTTACCCCACATATCCATCATCGCCGCCGGCTCCATACGGGCCTGCGCCCGACTACGCGCCCCCGGCTTACGGCTACCCCGCGCCTTACGGTTATCCCACGGCGCAGGTACAGCCGCGATCGTCCCGCAACCTCCGGGCCATGATCGCGGCGGGAATCCTCATCGTCGTGGTCCTGCTGGGCGTGATGGGTTACGTGTTTGCCGGCTACCTTTATGCATCGAGCCAGATCTCGGCGGCGGCGGGCGCGATCACCGCTCTCGACGCGCACCGCAGCTACGTGAACACCACGTTTGACCTGCTGGAACAACAGGCCTCGACGCTCGGCACTCCGTCGGATGGCAGCACGGGCAAGGCGACTGCCTCCTCGATGGTGACCGAGTCGCAGGGCTTGAGGTCGTCTCTTGCCGGTGACGACCAGGCGCTGGCGGCCGCACGCAACCGGCTGAGCGAGCAGCAGTGGCTCACATCGCCGAGCCAGGGCCGCCTCTCTGCCGAGGCCGCTCACATCGATCACGGGCGGAAAGCGATCGCAATGGTCAAAGCCGCGGCCGTCGACTACGCGTTCTTCGGCGATTTCCTTCAGAACTACTTCCAGGCGATCATCGACCTGGACAATCTCCTCACCATTGCGAACACGAGCGACGTGGTAGGCGCGGCGAACGCAGACAGTGCGGCGAAGGCTGACCTGGTCAAGGCGCTGCAGGCATCAGTCAACGTGGCCGGGCTGCCGAACGAGCTTCACGATCGCGTGATCGACCTCCAGACCTATGCCGACGACTGGGGAAAGCTGATAAACGCATATGCGATCAGGGACATGACCGCATACGACGCAGCGGCCAAAGCCATCATTGCGGATGACGCAAAGCTGAAGACTTACGACCCGGCCGCGCCGGTGGCGAAGATCAAGACCTACTACCAGCGCTACCGAGCCGACTTCAACCTGGAGATGGACAAAGCCACGTCCTAAGCTCTCCGCGCGGTTTAATGGGCCGATGGCCGACGGCCTGTATTCGGAAGGCTCTATAACCCGGCGCGTGAATCGCGAGAACATCCTCCTGCTGGGCGGCGGCCGCGCGCTGCTGATGCAGCTGGCGCATCCCAAGGTCGCATCGGGCGTCGACGAGCACTCGGATTTTCGGACCCATCCGCTCCGGCGGCTGCGGCGCACGGTGATGATGACGATGGCGATCGTGTTCGGTGAGCGCGATACGGCCCTGGCGGCCGCACGCGCGGTCAACCAGGTGCATGGTCGCGTCCGCGGCCAGGACTACCGGGCGCTCGACCCCGGCCTCCTGCTCTGGGTCCACGCGACCCTGGTCGACTCTGCACTCGTCACGTACGACACCTTTGTGCAGCCCCTGACCGCAATCGAGCGGGACGACTTCTACCAGGAGTCGAAGCTGGCCGGCGAGCTCCTTGGCATCCCCCGCGAGCGTTTTCCCGAGGGGCTGGCCGACTTCAACCAGTACGTCGAGCGCATGGTTCAGAGCGGCGAGGTGCACGTGACACCTCTCGCGCAGGAGCTTGCCCGGCTGGTCTTGCGGCCGCCGCTGCGGTTGGTGCCAGGACCGGTCATGGTCCCATTCGAGGTCGTGACCACAGGCCTTCTGTCCCCAGCGCTGCGCGTGGCGTACGGGCTGGCCTGGGGGCGCCGTCAGCAGCGGGCGTTCAAACTGGCGGTCGCAGCCGTACCCCGCATCGTGGCGCTGACCCCGCCGGTGCTCCGCGTGTGGCCCCTGCCCGGCAAGTCGGTGACGCTGGAAGCTACTTCTTGATGTAGACCACGCCCAGCGCCTTCGGCCCTGTGTGGGTGCCGAGGACACAGCCGATCTTGCCTATCGGGATCTCCTGCCCCGGCAGTTGTTCGCGCAGGCCTCCCGCCACCTTTTCGGCTTCTTCGGGCGCCTGCGCATGCATCACAGCCACGTGCTCGACCGGCAGCTCGCCGCGAAAGTAGTCGGCCATCCGCGAGATGGCGCGTGATCGCGTTCGCACGCGGTCCACGGGCTTGATCTCCCGGTCGGCGACCAGGAGCAGAGGCTTGAGGTCGAGCATCGTCCCGATCATGGCCTGGGCGCGGCTGAGGCGCCCGCCCATCTCCAGATAGCGCAGCGTGTCCAGGAGCGCTAGGACGCGACTCTTCGGAACCCGCTCCCTCACCGCGGATGCCGCCGCATCCAGCGTTTCGCTTTCGGCCGCGACCTTGCAGAGAAAGGCGATCGGCATGGTGACGGTTTCGCTGTCGACGACCTCGACCTTGAAGCCTTCCACCGCCTCGGCCCCCAACCGCGCCGCTTCGGCGGTCGCCGACAGCTGCGCGCCGAGATGGATCGAGATGCATGCGTCGAAGTCCGCCGACAACCGCCTGTAGACGTCGGCGAACTCGCCGGGCGATGGCGCGGACGTCGTCGGCAGCTTCGTCGCGGCGGCGAGCCGGCGGAAGAACTCGTCGTCCGTCATGTCGACGCGGTCGCGAAACGTTTCGCTGCCGAAGATGACTTTCAGCGGAACCACCTCGATGCCGTAGCGATCGCGCCACTCGTCGGGGAGGTCGGCGGTGGAGTCGGTGACCACCGCGAACCGACGCTTGGATGTCACCAGGTCGGCGCTATTCGACCGAAAGGATGAACGGGTAATGCTGCTGCCCGCCCTGTTGGATTTCCACCTCGAGGCCGGGGAAACTGGCGCGGATCGCGGATTCGAGGTTGGCCAGCTCCTCGTCGCTCGCGCCCTGCCCGCGGTAAACCGTGACCAGCTCATAGGCGTCCGGCCCGAGCTTGCCGAGCGCCTGGTTGACCACCTCGGCGTAATCGCCGCCCGCAAATTCCAGCTTGTCGTTGACGAGTCCGATCACATCTCCCTTCTTCACCCTCAGGCCATTCGAGCGAGTGTCGCGAACCGCATGCGTGACCTCGATGGTTTGCACACGCGCGGCCTCTGCCTTCATGGCCTGAACGTTGTCGGGCCCGTTGCGCTCGGGCCTGAAGGCGACCACAGCTGCTACCCCCTGCGGAACGCTGTGCGTCTCGATGACATGGACCTTTTTCTTGGTCAGCCCGGACACCTGGCTGGCGGCGAGGACGACGTTGCCGTTGTTGGGCAGGAGCACGACCTCGTCGTACGGAACGCCGTCGACTGCCGTGAGCATGTCCTGAGTGCTTGGATTCATCGTCTGGCCGCCCTCGACGATGGCGTCCACGCCGAGGCCGCGAAAGATGTCGACCAGCCCGCTGCCCGCGACCACCGCCACGAGGCCGACGCCGTTCTCGCGCGGCGGGCGGCCCGCGGCGCCCTCGCTGTCCAGGATTCGCTTGTGCTGGGTCGACATGTCGCCGACGTTGAGCTTCAGCAGCTTTCCGAAACCGCCGGCGAGGGTGATGACGCCGGAGGGGTCGTCTGTATGGACGTGGACCTTGACCAGCTCGGGTTCGCCGACGACCAGCACGGAGTTGCCCAGCGCCTCGATCTTGTTGCGAATCAGGTCGACGTCGAGTCCTGAGCCTTCGATCAGGAACTCGGTACAGTACCCCCAGCCGCCTTCGGGTAGCTCGAGCGCGACCTGGGCGGCCTTCGGTTTCGCCGCGACGATGTCGACGTGGAAGGACTCAGCCTGCTCGATCGACTTGAGCATTCCCTCGAGGATGATCTGAAGCCCAAAGCCCCCTGCGTCCACCACGCCCGCGTCGCGCAGGATCTGGAGCTGGCTCGGGGTTTTCATCACGGCCGCCTTCGCGCCGCCCGCCGCGGCGGCGATCACGCCCGGCACGGTCGCGTCGGAATCGCTGGCCGCGGCCGCGGCTGCCCGCCCGGCCTCGCGCGCCACCGTGAGGATGGTGCCCTCCGTCGGCTTGTTGACCGCGCGGTAGGCCGCGTTGGCAGCCTCCTCGAAAGCGCCGGCCAGCTCCCTCGGTGTCAGCGAGCTTTTACCCTCGACGGCCCTGGCGAACCCGCGGAAGATCTGGGACAGGATCACGCCCGAGTTGCCGCGGGCGCCCATGAGGCTGCCGTGCGAGGCGAGCTTGGCGATCTTGCTCACCTCGGCCGCGCTCGACTCCTTGATGTCCTCGACCGCCGACTGCAGCGTGAGCAGCATGTTGGTCCCTGTGTCCCCATCGGGGACGGGGAAAACGTTGAGGCGGTTGACTTCCTCATGGTTGGCCGACAGCCAGCTGAGGCTGCCAAGCAGGGCCTGCTTGAACAGGGGCCCGTCCACTCCGGCCGGCCTACGCGAGGCCATGGTTCAGAGCCGCTCTTCCTTGACGCCCTGGATGTTCACGTTGACCTCCACAACAGGCACGTTCACCGCCCGCTCGACCTCGAACTTGACCGTTTCCTGAATGTTGTGGGCGACCTCGGAGATGCGCATTCCGTACTGGACGATCACATACAGGTCAATGGCCAGCCCACCGTCGACCTCGACCACGTCGGTGCCGCGATCTACGCTTTCACGCCGGAGAAGCTCCGCCACGCCGTCGCGCAGGCCCCTGGCCGCCATTCCTGACACGCCATAACAGCGCAAGGCCGCGTGGCCCGCGATGGCAGCGACTGCCGACGGGAATACCTCGATCCGGCCCCAGCGCTGGGCTTGACCGAGCGCAGTGGGAGTCTTCGAGGCCATGGAGAGCCCATGGTACAATTCGGTAACGCCCAGGTGATCTCGGCGAGCCCTGGCGTCTTCTTTTTGGATCAATTCCCCAGCTGAAGGTGACTCATGGCCAAACGATGCGCGATTTGCGGCAAGGAGCCGCAGTACGGACACCACGTCAGTCATGCCAAGAACCGGGTCAACCGGAGGTTTGAGCCCAACCTGCAGATGGGCCGCGTGACGGTGGCCGGCCGCTCCATTCGCGCGCGTGTGTGCACCCGCTGCCTCCGAACCTACTCCGCCTGAGCGACAGCGCGTTCTTCGGCTTCGGGGTCCTCACCTTCCTGATCACTTTGGCCGTGCAGTACGGCTTGTTTCACAGGCTGCTGCGCGGTCCGCTTCTGACCCACGACGCAGCGCTGATGCGCGCAGCGGTCGGCCGGTGGTTGAAGGTCGTCCTCGTCTGGCAGGTGGTTGTCCTTCTTGTTTCAGCCGGGTATGTGGCGTCGCTCAGCTCCGCGCACGCGGCCGGGTACGCGTGGATCGCGCCGGCGATCGGCGCGGTCTTCGGCACCGCGATTCCACTGCAGCTGGCGGTCGTCGCGATCCTCAAGGCAAGCCGTGGATCGTAACGGGCTCGACTAGTCGAAGTCGATGCCGTGCACGTCGCCCAGCGTCCGCAAATCCTTGCGCAGCGCTGTCCACACTCGTTCCTGGGTCTCCGCACCGGGGATCATGCTGGACGGGTCGTTGAGATCCGCGGCCAGGTCCGGGCGCTCGACCATCTCGGCGAAGAAGATCGTCCATGCCCGCGGCACCACCTCGTAGATCGCATACCCCCCGCCCCCCAGCGCCAGCCACCGGCCCTCGCACAGCTCGTGTGCGAGCTCGTGGAACATCCGCCCGACGCGCGGCCAGATTCGCGTCGAGGCCGCGACGTGTGCCAGCGGATCCAGGTAGTGGGTATCACATCCATCCTGCGTGACCAGCACGGTCGGCTTGAATCGGCGCAGTAATGCGGGCACCACCTTCTCGAATCCATCGAGCCATGGCTCGTCCCACGTGAACGGCATGAAGGGCAGATTCGCCGCGAAGCCGGTCCCCCTGCCGGCACCATGGTCCTCCGGGAAACCCGTGCCGGGAAACAGAAAACGGCCACTCTCGTGAAGGCTGATGGTCAGCACATCGGAATCCGAGTAGAAGATGTCCTCGACCCCGTCGCCATGATGCACGTCGACGTCCACATAGGCGACGCGGTGCCCACGATCCTTGAGCCACCTGCAGGCGATGGCCGGATCGTTGTACGTGCAGAAGCCCGATGCTCGGTCGCGATGAGCATGGTGGAGGCCACCAGATGGGCTGAACGCATGCAGCGCGGCGCCGCCGTCGATGGCCTCGGCTCCGACGATGGTCGCGCCCACGACCAGCGACGTTCCCTCGTGGAGCTCGTCTGAGATCGGGTTGTCGGAGGATCCGAACCCGGCTGCTTCAACGAGGTCAAGCGGCACGTTCCGACGCTGCGATGGATCACTGAGCTTCCGCACCAGGTCCACGTACTGGGGCGAGTGGACAAGCTCGAGCTCGGCGATGGTCGCTCGCCGCGGCGGCAGCAGGTGAGCGTGCTCGATGAGGCCGGTGGAGCGGATCAGGTCGACGGCCAGCTTGACGCGGATGGGCTGCAGCGGGTGCTGGTCGGACAGTCGGTGCTTCATCAGCTCGTCGCCATACACGAGCGCCACGGGTCCCGACATGGCCCCGTAGGCTAGCAGGCACATGGATCGCGACCTGTTCGAGTCGGTCCCCAACTTTTCGGAGGGCAGCCGCCCCGACGTCATCGCGGAGCTCGCCGGTGCGGCTGCCGGTGCGTATGTTCTCGACGTCGATGCGGACGCGGACCACAATCGCGTCGTCATCTCGATCGCCGGCCGGCGCCGCGAGCTCCTCGACGCGCTGGTTGCGACTGTCGAGACCTCTGTCGAGCGCATCGACATCCGCGAGCACCGCGGCGTCCACCCGCGCGTCGGCGCCGCGGACGTGGTTCCCATCGTTCCCCTGGGCGGGGCGTCCCTGGTTGCCGCACGAGAGGTCGCCCAGGAGGTGGGCGAGCGCACCTGGAGCCGAATGCGTGTCCCCGTCTACTTCTACGGCTATGGCGAACCGCACACGCTGGCAGACATTCGCGCCGGGCGAGTGGCCCCCGCGCTTGGGGAGCAGTCCTCCCACCCCACGGCCGGCGCCATCTGTGTCGGGGCGCGGCTCCCGCTGGTGGCGTTCAATGTGATGCTGCCGGATCTAGATGCGAGCGGCGCGAGAGCGCTGGCACGCTCGCTGAGAGAGTCGGCTGGTGGCCTGCGCGGCGTGCAGGCGCTGGTGTTCGTGCTGCCGGGCGGCCGCATCCAGCTCTCCATGAACCTGTTCCGGCTGGACGAGACCTCCCCCGCAGCAGTGATCTCTGAGCTCGAACGCCGAGGCGTGGCGCTCGGGGCTCAGCAGGTCATTGGTCTGTGTCCGGCTGCGGTGGCCGTCTCAGCTGCTGCGGGCCGATTGCTGGAAGCGCGCCTTGCGGCCGCCGCGGCACGACGGGGTGCGGAGCTTTGCGCGGTGCAGGGCGATGACGAGCACATAAGGCTCGCCGGCCGGCTTGAGCAAACCGCCGATTCGATTGGCCGGGCCGGAGTGGAACACGACGGCATGCTGAGCGGCGCGGAGCAGTCGGCTGCACTCGTTCCCGTCCTCAAGGCGGCGGGGGTTCTCAGCGACGAGCTCGAATCGATGCTTGGAATCGCCGCGCGCGGCCTTCGCATGGCCCTGCGTCCGGAAAACCTGGCGAGGTTTACGGCACGGATCCAGGCCCTGGACCGCCGGCTGGATTAGCTCTCGCTGAGGTTCGGGTCCACGGTTACGTTGCAAGCGCCGCCGTTGACCTGAAGCTGGTAGCGGTCGGTCGCGCTGTCGTAGTCGCTGGTCTGCGCATTGAGGGTGCCGATGGCATGACTCTGGCGGCCGTCGAAGCTCAGGTTGACTGCTCCCCCTGACACCACGACCGAAGCCGCGACCCCACGGGGACGATGCGCGTTGATGGTGAGGGCGCCCCCATTGATCGTGATGGGCACGGTGCCCGTGGGGGTGCCGAGATTCATGGTTTCGCGGCTCGCCCCTGTGTTCATGTCGATGCTGCTCACGTGGAGGTTGGACAGGTTGAACGTGTCGCTCGAAGCGCCGCTGTTCACAGCGATCTTCCATGGGACTCCGGCGTTGAGCTGCAGGCTCAACACAAAGCGCCTGTTCTGGAAGAACAGGCCTGAGGTGTTGCTCTGGGAGATGTGCACCTCTCCAGTCGAGGAGTCGAGGCCCACGTCGGGCTTGCGGCCCGAATATTCGATGTGAGCTCTGAAGAGGTCGCCACCGATAGAGCTGCCGCCCTGCACCGTGATGTTTGCCGCCCCGACGTCGATACGCACACTGGCGTGGTCGACGGTGCCGAGCTTGGCCGAGGTGTCAACGGTCTGCGTCCCCGTCGGGATCGAAGGCCCCAGGGCGACATATGCGGCAGCGCCGACTATCGCCAGGAGCACGACCAGCGCGGCCGCAATCTCGGCGGTCGGGCCCTTGACGGCGCGACGCACCACGAGCTCGAGCCCGATCACGATCAGGATCAGCGGCCACAGGTCGACCAGCCGATCGAGCCGTTCCGCCGGCACGAGCCCGGAGTTGACGAGGAGGGCGAAGACGCCGACCAGGATCAGTATCGCCGGCCAGAAGAAGCTGCGATACCTGCTCGTCATGAGTTCAGGTGCGAGCCCGGCGGAGGATGAGCCAGAGGCCGAGCGCGATCAGCAGCAGCGGCCACACCAGATCGCCTCGCAGCCATGTCAGCCAACCAAGGTTGCTGAGGAGAAAGTACAACCCGAGGACGATGAGCACTGCCGGCCAGAAATACTCGCGGCGCCAGTAGTTCATGGCGCCGATTCTGACACGGACGGGTTTCAGACCGGGGCGACCACTTCGAATAACCCAGGCCGTTCCTTCGTCGCGGCCGCAACGAGCTCAGGTCCGGCGACCGTCGCCTGGGCGTGGGCGTTGCTCGACAGATAGGCCACCGCAACCCGGCGCAGATCCGATGCCGAGACCTCGAGAAGGCGCTTCTTGAACTTTTCCCGCTCAGCGCGCGTGAAACCGGCGAGCCGGTTGGTTGCTTCGCGCCGGCCCTTGATGTCGGGAGACTCGAGTGGATCGACGTCGCCGCACGCGCCGAGGATCGCCTCCTTGAGCGTTTCGTCGGTGATTTCGCCATCCACGACCCACGCCGCAGCGCGATCGAACGTGTCGTACGTCCGCACCACCTCGGGGTCTCGGTAGGAAGCCATGTAGAACGTTCCGCCGCCGGTGCTCGCCTGCGCGACCGCGCCGTAAGCGCCGCCCTTCTCGCGAAGCTCGCGGTGCAGGAACGTATCGCGGAGATAATTCGCAAGGACCAGCAGGACGGGGGCGTCGGCGTGCGTGTAGCGGACGGTCTTGAAACCGCGGACGTTGAACGCAACCGGCAGCGGCGCTGTTCGGGCTTCCGGAGCTCTGGCCAGCGGGCCGGGCCTCTCGACGTGGCCATCGCTGCCGCCGTCCGGCAGCGCATCGACCAGGCCACCCAATCGCTCGGCGATGAGATCGACCATCGACTCCTCGCAGGTGACGACGACGTGAATGGCGTTCCGCCTGAACAGGGTGGTGCGAATCGTCTGCAGCCTCGCGATCACGTCGGTCAGCTCCTCTTCGTTCAAGCGCGCGACCCGGCGGACCTCGTGCAGCATTCCGATCCCCTGGAGGCCGTCGTTGATGGCGCCTTCTGAGCTCAGCTTCGACGTGGCCCTGAGGATCGCGAACTGAAAGCCCAGCCCGGCGATCGAGCTCTCCAGCCGGGTTGCACTCTCGTCGATGACCTCTTTCAGCCGGTGCGGCTCGATCTCGAGCCGCGCGGTCAGATCAGTTAGCAGGTCGATGAAGGGACCCACATTGCGGTCGAGCGCGCGGCCGGAGACCAGGAACGACTGGAGGTAGTCGTCGCGTGCTGCCAGGGGCTGCACAGCGGGTCCGGCACCGATGCCTCCGGTTACCGCGGCGATTCGGTTGGCGACCTCAACGTAGTCCTGGCCTGCGGCGCCCGACTGGGTGAAGACGCGGCTGAATAGTGGCAGCAGCTCCTTCAAATCGTTGGACAGGGCCGCGAAGTCGGACCGGATGTCGAGGTATGTGATGCCGTTGGTTGGCAAGGGGAAGAACTCGACCGGCGTGTTGCCGATCTTGACCTCGCGGCTCTCGACGTCGTCGAAACGCATCGGGATGTCGCTGAGCGCGAGGGATGGCAGCACGCCCAGGTCCTGCTTGGCCTCCTGCTCGACTTTGAGGCGGAGGGCGTCGGCAACGATGCGGGCGCGCTCTTCGTCGGTGAGCCGGGCCTCGATGGCCGCCAGATGCTCGAGCTCCTTGCGCCGCTTGCGCTCCTCGAGATCGGTGTCGGGTTCGAGCACGAGCAGCGCGCGGTGTTGGTTGTCCAGCATCTCGGCCGCGACGAGGTTCTCGAAAAAGCGCCCTTCCCTACGCACCTGCTCGAGGTGCTCGAGGTCGGCATCAAGGTTGAGGGGGCTGTATGGGTCGCCACCGTAGTAGTACGTGCCGAGAAAGTTGAATAGGACCTTGAGCGCGTAGGGGAACCCTGCATTGGAGCGTTCTCGCTTCTCGAATTCGAGCCTGTGAATCGCCGCGTCGACCTGGCTGGCATCAAGGCCGTCCTTCGACAGCTTCTCGAGCGTCTCCAGGATGATGCGCTCGACCTTGGGCGCGTCAGCGACAGCGATGCCCTTCAAGCCCGCGCCGAAGACAGTCTCCTTGAAATCGTCTTGAAAACCGCTGCCGTCGGCAAGCGCGCTGCCGATCTTGGAGTCGATCAAGGCCTTGCGCAGAGGCGCCGCGGAATTGCCGAGCAGCACTTCCGACAGCACTCGCATCGCGAGCAGCCGGAACGAGTCTATGGCCGGGACCGTGACCCATGCGACCAGAGCCTGGCCCTTTCGCGAATTGTCTTCGCCGGGCGGGGCGGGGTATGGCTCAGCAGACGTGGTGGGCTTCTCGAATCGCTTTACGTTTGGAATCGAGGTGTCGACCAGGGATCGTTTGAAGCTGGAGAGCGCGCTCTCTTCGATTGTGGCCAGCGTTCGCTCCAGCGGCTGGTCGCCATATGTATAGAAGTAGGCGTTGCTGGGATGGTAGTGATCGGCGTGGAAGCGGCGCAGCTCCTCCCATGTGAGCTCCGGCATGTGCTCCGGATCACCGCCAGAGATGTTCGCGTAGGTTGTGCCTGGAAACAGCGTCCGGCCGAGGTTGCGCTGCATGGCGGCCTGCGGCGTTGCCAACGCTCCCTTCATCTCATTGAAGACGACGCCCTTGTGGCGAAGGCCGCTCGAAGGATCTGCGGGGTCCTCGAACTCGAATCGAATGCCTTCTTGCTTGAACGCATCTTCCGACAGCAGCGGAAAGAAGACCGCGTCGAGGTAAACCTGCAGCAGGTTCATGTAGTCCTTCGAGTTAC
The DNA here is from genome assembly GCA_035636885.1 of Candidatus Nitrosopolaris sp. GTDB lineage: Bacteria > Chloroflexota > Dormibacteria > Dormibacterales > Dormibacteraceae > UBA10449. Next base: position 6,041 of record DASPYG010000065.1, on the reverse strand, counting down.
GGGTGCTGAAGGGATACGTGGTGGAATCCGCGCCTGTTAACGCGTTCATGAACGTCGCCAGCGACCGCCGAGTCATGGCGAAGAACGGATCGCGGACTGGGAATCGCTTCGACCCGGCCAGTACCACGTGCTCGAGGATGTGGGCCACGCCCTTTGAATCCTTGGGCACGGTAGGGAAGCAAACCGCGAACGCATTGTTGTCGTCAGTGCACTCGATGTGAATGTGGCGAGCACCCGTCCGCTCGTGGACGAGCTCGATGAAGGACCCCTCGAGCCGCTCCAGGGGCTCGCGTCGCACGATCGTGTACCCGCCGATGACTTCCACGCCGCGCGCGCTGATGCTTGCCATCCACACTCTCCAGCAACGGCGCCGGGGTCATAGCGCCGTAGATATGACTCTTCGCGAACCGAGTGTTTGCAGTCTACGAGCGAGGCGCCTCTCGCTGCGGCGATAGGATGGGGCGGGATGGAACTCACTTCCTCCGAGCTCGATTTCCTCCGCTCGCAGCGCCTGGGTAGGTTGGCAACGGTCGGGCCCTCGGGCTGGCCGCACGTGGTTCCGGTCATGTACGCGCTGGACGACTCCGGTGCGTTTGAGTTCGACGTCGATGGCGTGAAGCTGCGCAACCTGACCGCGGACCCGCGCGCCGCTCTCGTGATCGACGCGATGGGACCGAAACAGGGCGTCGCGGTGCAGGGTCGGGCCGAGTTGATTGGGCCGGAGCGCGCCCGGTTGATCGGAGTGCGCAAGTTCAGCTGGGGTCTTTGAGTCGAAGCCGGCGGCTGGCGGCCGGTCTGTGCGTTGTCCTTGGGCTGGGCGTCGCCTGCAGCAGCCGATCGCCGGCCACAAGCACGTCGCCTTCACCGTCGCCAAGCCCATCGGCGGCCGCGTCCCCGTCGCCAGGGCTTGGCTTCGATTGGCCCGAATATCACCAGGGCCCGGGCCGGACCGGGGCCGGACCGGGGACGCCCGAGCTCGGCACTCCCCGCGAGGCGTGGCGAACCACTTTCGACGGCGATGTCTATGCGTCTCCTTTGATCGCGGCCGGGCATGTACTCGTCGCAACGGAGAACAACACTGTCTACTCGGTCGACCTGTTCAGCGGCTCGGTGGTCTGGACGCGGCACCTTGGCGACCCGGTCGCCGCGTCGACTCTTCCCTGCGGAAACATTGGACCGGTGACCGGAATCACCGGCACGCCGGCGGTGGACGTCGCAGCCGACAGTCTTTACGTCGTGGCGTTCCTACGCGGCTATCGCCACGTCCTCTACACCTTGAGCCTCGCTGATGGATCGGTCCTTGCGCAGCAGCCCGTCGACCCGCCGGGTTCGGTGCCGTCGGTGCAGCAGCAACGCGGAGCACTCGCGATCGGCTCCGGTCGCGTCTATGTCACGCTGGGCGGACTGTACGGCGACTGTGGCAACTACCACGGCTACGTCGTCGCCGTGCCCGTTGCCGGGGGCTCGATGCTCGTGTATCGGACGCCCGTGGCTCGAGAGGCGGGGATCTGGAGTCCTGCAGGAGCCACTCTGTCTGCGGCAGGTGACCTGTACGTCGTCACCGGCAACGGATCCGCGACACGCACGTTCGCCTACAGCAATTCCGTGATCGAGCTCACTCCGGACCTTCAGGTGCGCTCATTCTTCGCCCCGTCCAACTGGCAGGCGCTCGACGCCGGCGACACGGACCTCGGCTCGGTCGGGGCCACGCTCATGCCAGGACTTGGTGTCGTGGTCGCGATCGGGAAACAGGGAGTGGTCTACCTGCTGGGAGCCGACAAGCTGGGTGGCGTAGGCGGCCAGATCGCAAGCGGGGCGGTGTGTGCGGGTGCGTGGGGTGGGACGGCGTGGCAGGGATCGATGATGTGGGTGCCGTGTTCCGACGGCCTGGTCGCGCTGTCGGTGACCCAGACGTCGATCAGCGTTGCGTGGAGGGCCGCGCCGCGGACGGCATCACCAATCGTCGGCGCCGGCGCCGTGTGGGCCATCGATTCCGACGCGGGACTGCTTTACGCCCTCGATATCACGTCCGGAGCGGTGCTCTTCAAGGGGAGCGTCGGGGCGGCGCACCACTTCAGCACGCCCGCCGCGACCGATGGATTTGTAGTCGCGCCGGCGGGGAATCGGGTGGTCGCCTTCTCGACCGCGGCCTGAAAACGCAGACCGCCCTTCGGGCCCTCCCTTCCTCATTTCGGGTCCCTCCCCCAACCCGCGCTCCGAACCGCGGCACACGATAGGGTCGGAGCTCGGGACTCCACAACCCTGGTTGTTAAGGGGCGGCTACCCCTGGATGCTCCGGAGCAGGTTCGCCATCTCGATCGCCGCCTCCGCCGCCTCAGCGCCCTTGTTGTTCTTCGGGCCTGAGCGCGCGAGCGCCTGCTCTTTGTCTTCGGTCGTGAGGACCCCGAATGCGACCGGCACCCCCGTGTCGAGCTGGACCTGCATGACCCCCGCCGCCGACTGGGCCGCGACGACCTCGAAATGGAAGGTCTCGCCCCGAATGACGCAGCCGAGGCACACGATCGCGTCGTGCTGCCCCTTTTCCGCCAGCGTGAGCGCCGTCACCGGCAGCTCTAGCGAGCCGGGCACCCAGAAGACGTCCGGTTCGGTAACGCCCCTCTCCTGCAAAGCGCCAACGGCGCCGCGGAGCAAGCGCTTGGTGACATCTTCGTTGTAACGGGCGACTACCACCGCGATGTGCAAGCCGTCGCCGCTCAGGTCTGGTTGAGCCCCCTTCTCCCCCACCGCGCGCCTACAGCAGGTGACCCAGTTTGTCTTTCTTCGTCTTCAGGTAGCGCTCGTTGTGCGGATTGGACTGGATCGTTATCGGCACGCGCTCGATCACCTCGAGGCCAAATCCTTCAAGGCCGTAAATCTTCTTAGGATTGTTCGTCAGCAAGCGGATCTTCCTGACGCCGAGGTCATACAGAATCTGGCTGCCGATGCCATAGTCGCGCTTGTCGGCGGGGTGTCCCAAAGCCTCGTTCGCCTCGACGGTGTCCATGCCACGATCCTGCAGGTTGTACGCGTGCAGCTTGTCCAGGAGCCCGATACCCCGGCCCTCCTGGTGCCGGATGTAAAGGATCACACCCACCCCATCCGCCGCGATCATCTCCATCGCCGCATGCAGCTGCGCGCCGCAGTCGCACCGAAGGCTGCCAAAGATATCGCCGGTCAAGCACTCTGAGTGCGCTCGCAGTAGAACCGGGCGCAGCGGATCGATATCGCCCAGCACAAGAGCGAGGTGGTTCTCGTGCCGCAGGACGTCTTCATACGCGTAGAGCTTCCACAAGCGCGGAGGTTCGCCTCCAATCGGGATGACCGCGTCGACACGGCGTGCGACCAGCTTTTCGTTGCGCCGACGGTAGGCAATCATCTGCTCGACCGTGATCAGCTTGATGCCCTGCTCGGTGGCAAACGCCTCCAGCTCGGGCATCCGGGCCATCGTGCCGTCGGACTTCATGAGCTCGGTGATCACGCCCGCCGGGTAAAGACCGGCCAGAATCGCGAGATCCACCGCCGCCTCGGTCTGGCCGGCGCGTGTGAGCACTCCCCCATCCGCCGCGCGAAGCGGAAAAGTATGTCCCGGCATGGAGAAGTCGGCGAGCTTCGCCGAGGGGTCGAGCACCTTGCGGATGGTGGCGGCGCGGTCGTAAGCCGACGCGCCAGTCGTGACGTTGTCCTTGGCGTCGATGCTCACGCTGAACGCAGTGCCCAGCCGGCTCGTGTTGCGCTCGACCATCGGCGCGATGCCAAGCTCGTCGAGCCGCCTCGCCACCACCGGCATGCAGACCAGCCCAGATCCGTGGCGCGTCATGAAGCTGATGTGCTCAGGCGTAACGAGCTGGGCGGCGACCACCAGATCGCCCTCGTTCTCGCGATCCTCGTCGTCGACGATGATCACAAACTTGCCGGCTTCGAAGTCGGCGATTGCCTCGGGGACGGTGGCCAGGCTCATGGCGCCACTGATATTACCGGTGGAGGTTTCGGGCCACGTAGCGGGCCACGACATCGGCTTCGAGGTTGACGACCGAGCCCGGTTTGTAGGCGCCGGCGATCGTGACCTCGAGAGTGTGAGGGATGAGGGCGACCTTGAACGTGCCTGCTGGCTTGTCCACCGCCATCACGGTGAGGCTTATGCCATCCACAGCTATCGAGCCCTTGGTGGCGACAAACCTGGCCAGCGCGGCGGGAAGCTCGATTGTGACCTCGCTTCCGCTGGCGGTCGGTACTACCCTGCTGACAACCGCCGTCGCGTCGATGTGCCCCTGGACGAGGTGGCCGTCAAGCAGGGAGGTTGCGCTCAAGGGGAGCTCGAGGTTGACCTCGCGTCCCACTCGAAGCCCTCCAAGATTCGTACGGCGTAAGGTCTCAGGAACGACGTCGGCGAAGAAGACTGGCCCCTTCTTTTTGACCACAGTCAAGCAGCAGCCGTTGACAGCGACGCTCCCGCCCACCTTCAGATAACGTGCGACCCACGCGTGGTCGATGCCGACGCGGCCTGCGCCGGCCTCGACAACCTTCGCGACGGCGCTAACTATCCCGGTGAACATCTACGTATCCACTGATCACGAGATCATCTCCGAGCCGCGCGAAATCAATGTCGTGCAGGCGAAGTGCGTCCTTCAAGTGGTCCACGCCCCTGCCGCCGACGGGACCAATTGCGTCGCGGCCGCCGATGACCAGCGGCGCCACGTACGCATAAGCTTTATCGACCAGGCCTTGAGTGAACAGGGCCGCGTGCAGCTCGCCTCCACCTTCCACCAGCACGCTCAGGACCTTGCGCTTGCCGAGCTCCTCGAGCAAAGCCAGGAGTGAAACGCGTTCATCGGCCTCGGCGGGTAGGCGTAAAACCTCGGCGGCGCCCACGCGTCCAGTGCGTGTGGTGGCAATGAGCGTATTCGCGCCAATGACGCGAGCCGACTGCCGTATTCGCAGCTGCGAGTCGACCACCACTCGAAGTGGCTGCCGCACATCCTCGCCATCCAACCGCACCGTGAGCTCCGGGTCGTCGGCAATCACTGTGTTGATGCCAACCAGCACTGCGTCGTGTTGGTGGCGCAACCTGTGGCTATGAGCCCGCGCCTCCTCGCCTGTGATCCACCTCGATTCGCCGATACGAGTTGCGATCTTGCCATCCAGGCTCATGGCGAACTTCGCGGTCACGAACGGCCTTCCGGTGAGCCGATGCTTTATGTAGAACTCGTTGAGTCTCCGCGCCCTGTCTTCGTGCACGCCGACGGACGTCTCGACGCCCACCGCCTCCAGCGTGCTGATGCCCGCCCCACGAACGCGCTCGTCGGGGTCGGCCATGGATACGACGACCCTGCGGATGCCCGCGTCGATCACAGCCTGTGCGCACGGCGGCGTGCGGTGGGGGTGGGTACAGGGCTCGAGGTTGACGTAAAGCGTCCCTCCGCGGGCGCGCTCGCCGGCGGCGGCTAGAGCTTCTTCCTCGGCATGCGGCGAACCCGGACCTCGGTGGTAGCCCTCCCCCGCCACGAGCCCATCCGGATCGAGGATGACCGCCCCGACCATGGGGTTGGGGCTGGTGCGATAGTCGGCGCGCGACGCCAGCTCGATGGCGCGCGCCGACCAGGTGAGGTCAATGCTCGGATCCGGATTTTCTGCCGCCAAACCCTTGGCAATATACGTTGCCCTCGAGGTTGCGCGAAACCCAGGGGATGATCGACAACCGAATCAGGTCTATGAGATTCTCCAGCTGCTTTCAGCGCTGGATCACGTGACGCGTACGACTCCTCAGGAATTGAAGAGTGAGTTATAGGTGAACAAGCCCTCGGGCTCTTAGTACCGCTCAGCTCAAGGGATTGCTCCCCTTACACCTGCGGCCTATCAACCTGGTCGTCTACCAGGGCCCTTACCCGGTTAACCCGGTGGGAGACCTTATCTTGGAGTTGGCTTCGCACTTAGATGCTTTCAGCGCTTATCCAAACCGGCCATGGCTACCCGGCGCTGCCACTGGCGTGACAACCGGTACACTAGCGGGCCGTTCAACCCGGTCCTCTCGTACTAGGGTCAAC
>DASPYG010000064.1:0-48736 GCA_035636885.1 Candidatus Nitrosopolaris sp. | reverse complement strand
CCTGGGGCCTGGCCGTATGACGAAGTACAAGCGAGTCAGCGGGGACGCCGTCGAGTACGAGGTGTTCGCGCGCAAGACCCGTGTCGAGCCCCTGCACCAGGTGGGCAGCGTCGTCGCTCCGGACGACGACCTGGCCGCCGCATACGCGCGCGCGACCTATGACGAAGAGCGCTGGATAGAGATGACCATCGTGCGTAAAGACAACGTCATCGCACTGTGGCAGCCGGGCGAACAGCCGGAGGCTTAGTCCGGGCCGCGCGCCAGCCGCTGAAATTCGGTGACGGGCGGGATGGTCAGCATGCGGCCATCATCGCTGCGCACGATCTGCCATCCGCCTTCATGAACCATCCAGTGAGGGCCTGTTGCCGAAGAGTGCTTCACTGCAGTCGAGCAAGGTTCTAGGTCTGAAAAGCGGGACCGGCGTCGGAAAGTTGCCTGCGCAGGCTCAAGAAGCTACGGACGATGGCCCGGGCAACCGCAGAGAGTGCGCTCACGTCGAACGTTCCGATCCAGAGCAGCGCCGCGCGCCCGGACTGGGCCTCGGGTTTTCGGTTGGCCAGCTGCTTCAGATTCATCGCAGCTGCAGTGAGCAGCGCCTGAATCTGCATCTTGCGGCGACCTCGGAACTGTGCGCGATCCATGCCGTGTCTCTGTTTGGCGTTCGCATAGGCGCCTTCGCTAACAACACGGCGGCGGCTCATAAGTCGCCGGCCGCGCCGGCTGGCCAGTCGCTCCCGCATCTCCTCCACGGCCTCGTGGTGATCTGAACGACGAATCACGCGGTCGCCCTTGCCGGAGACGCACAGAGTTCGGATCTGGCAGTCGCGACAGGTCCCTGCTCGGGGCCGGTATTGAGCATCGTTGGGACCGGGTTTGAAGCGGAAGCGCTTGAGCTCCTTGCCGGCCGGGCAAATGTAGATGTCGCGCTCGGGCACGTAGGTGAATTCGTTCCGACTGAAGCCACCATGAGTGTTGATGGCCTCCCGTCTGCCGAGCGTGGGAGTCACGCCGCGCTCCACGCATTCGAGTAGGGCTTCCTCGCTTCCATAGCCCGTATCAGCGACCAGTTCACGGGCCCCTCGTCCGACCGCCGCCCGGTGCTTATCGAGAAGCTTGCCGACAGGCCGACCATCCGGCTCACATGAGCCGGTGACCTGGACGGCGGTGATGATGGTGGCCTTGCCGTCGTCGACCACAAAGTGGGTCTTGTGGCTGAGGAGTGGTGTCTTTCCCGGCTTCTTGAACATCTGAGCATCCGGGTCGACCGGGTTCACAGCGATGCGATTGACGCCGCTCCGACGCGAGTCAGGCTTGCCCAACGCAGGAGGGGGAGACTTGGTCTCGCCCTCATCGTTGACCTCCCACAGGTCCCTCATAAACTGCTCCGACCGAGGCAGTTGGTGGAGCAAGCTGCGCGACCGGAGTCCCTGGCTGGAGGCGTTCGCCTGGACCAGCGTTGAGTCCACGAAAAGCACGTCACCTTGAATCAGGCCTGCCCGCTCGCAGAGCTGCACGACTCGAGCGAAGAACCGCTCATAGACTTGGGTCCCGAAGCGCCGTCGCGCCTTGCTCAGAACGCTGTGATCGGGAATCTCCTCATCCAGCTCGTAGCCCAGGAACCAACGCCAGGCAAGATTCAAGTCTGCCTCTTCGCAGAGTCGGCGCTCGCTGGTGACGTTGAAGAGATATCCGAGCAGCCAAAGCTTGAAGAGCACAACTGGGTCGACCGAGGGCTGACCGGTGTGGCTGTAGCGCTGCTTGACGAGACCGCGGACGAACTCGAAATCGACGGCAGCGGCCAGGCGCCGAACGAGGTGATTGGGCGGAACTTTTGCATCGAGCGAGAAGCTGTAATACAGCTTCGGCTCGACCGCCTTGAGCCCCATCATGAGCAACCCCTCCGACTAAGACGTGGACTGCAACAGGAAGGTCGCCCAGATTCTCTGTGATTGGACCCAGTTCGGCAACAGGCCCGTGGTGCCGATGGCACAAAAGAATCAGGTTGTCGAGGTCGGTCGATCCACCATGGATCCAGTGCACAACGTGGTGCGCCGCAGACAGCGAGGGCGACCGATCACATCCGGGCCATCGGCAAGAACCGTCACGCGCATTGAGGGCGCGACGAGCGGGCCCCGACACCACGCGCTTCGCACGACCCACATCGATCACAGCCGATTCCGAGTCGAGCAGGACGCGCGTGATGTTTCCATCACACGCAAGGCGTTCGACGATCTTGGAAGAGATCGGCAATGAGAACTCCAAATCCGCGGCCGGCGCACCGGCGAGTCCAAGAAGTGTCTCGATTGAGCTCGTGACTTGAATGGACGCTCGCTCCGGCCCGCCCGTCGCCAGCTCGACGAGCGCATCCGCCAGCCGCTGCCCGCGCTCACGACGGTCGTGTTCTCCCGACTTCTGCGCGAGCGGCTCGAGGGCGGCTCTCAATGCGGCTCCACCGAATGCGTCGAGCACCCCGCTCAGCACCATCGTGCCGTCGATCCAATTACTCAACGAGAGGCGCCGGTTCTGCACCTCGTCGGCCTCATTCTCGGCATACCCGTCGGCATCCGCCGCATGCCTTGCGTGCTGGCAGTAGAAGTGAAACTTGCCGGGCGTGTGCTCACGTGCATACTCGATCAGCGGACGCTCGTCGAAGCGGTCTTTCAGCGCCTCCGCCGTCCGGGCCATGACCGTTACATGCGCGAGTCCGATCTCGCCCTGAGCAACGGCCTCGACGCTGCGCGGCAGCCGATCCATCGTCCTCCCCACCGCGACACTCGCTGCGGCCGCGCCGCTGGTCATGTGGCAGTTGAAGCGGATCCAGTCGATCGGGCCGACAAAGCCCAGCTCGTCATATTCATCGGTCGCCGCAAAGCCGGCGGCGTCTTCGGCAAAAGACAGCTCCATCAAGTCGATGGCCTTCCGCTTGCGCATCATCCGCGCTCGCCGCTCCTCGCCCACGACCTCGACGCGCACCGGAGTTTCGTTCATACCGCCACTCTACGAACATCAGTTCGACACTGGAACCCAGCCTGTTTAGATGCGGTGTCCAGTGGCCGGTTGCACCTTCAAATGCGAACGGCCCTACGACCGGGCCATCGCAGCCTGGATCGCCTCCCACACCCGCATCGGGTGACAGGGCATGTCTATGTGGCGCACCCCGAGGTGCGACACCGCGTCGATGACCGCGTTCTGCACCGCCGGTGTCGACCCGATCGTCCCCGACTCCCCGACGCCTTTGGCGCCGAGCGGGTTGTGCGGGGATGGCGTCTCGGTGTGCAGGGTCTCGATGAAAGGAATCTCCCCGATGCTCGGGATCGCGTAATCGACCAGGCTCGTCGTCAACGGGTTGCCGTCGGAGTCATGAACGAACTCCTCGTACAGCGCCTGCCCGACCCCCTGCGCGACGCCGCCATGGACCTGCCCCTCGACCAGCATCGGGTTGAGAATCTTGCCGCAGTCATCCACAGCGACGTGCCGCACGAGCCGGGCCTCGCCGGTCTCGGTGTCGACCTCGACCACGGCGATGTGGCACCCAAACGGAAAAGTCTGGTCGGTCTGGATGAAGTCCTCCTCTGCCGCCAAGACGGCTTCGGAAGCAAGGTCCGCCCACCCCAGTGACGACGCCGGCACGCCGCGCACTCCGAATCGCCCGCCCTCGATGCGAACGATGTCGTCGAGATTCGCCTCCAGCTGCCGCGCTGCTTCCTCACGAGCCTTTTCGATCACCGAAAGGCACGCGCCGCGCACTGCGCTTCCACCCAGCTGCAGCGACCGCGAGAAGTAACTCCCGTCACCGCTCTTGACCACGCCGGTGTCTGACTCGATCACGCGCACCGACTCCATCGTGACGTCCAGGAGCGCGGCCGCCAGCTGTGCGAATGCGGTCTCGTGCCCCTGCCCGCTCGAGGTCGTGCCGGCGTGAACGGTGACAATGCCACCGGCGTCCACCCGCACAGCCCCGTGCTCCATAGGGGTGCCACCCGCGGTCACCTCGACGTAGGACGAGATCCCGATTCCAAGCTGAAGCCGATCACCTCGTGTCCGGCGCACGTCCTGCTCCCGCCGCAGCTGCTCGTACCCCGCCGCCTCCAGTGCAACATCGAGTGCCCGCACGTAGTCGCCTGAGTCGTATGTGACACCCGTCGGAGTGTCGTGAGGAAACGGTGACGTGATCAAGTTGCGCCGGCGCAATTCGGCAGGGTCGATGCCCAGCTCATCCGCGAGCATGTCCATCGCGCGCTCGATCAACGCCGTCGCCTCGGGCCGGCCCGCGCCGCGGTAGGCCGCGATCACCGATGTGTTGGTAGACGCGGCTCGAGCGCGGACCCAGGCCTTGGGGAGGTCGTACACCCCACACGCCATCTGGGCCGTCAAAAGGGGCAGGTACGCACCAATGGCCGGATATGCTCCGGCATCGCCGATGAGCTCGACCTCCAGCCCGACCAGGGTGCCATCGCGCTTTGCGCCCAGGCTCACGTGCTGGATCTGGGCACGCCCCTGCGTCATCGCCACCATGCTCTCGGAGCGGTACTCGAGCCACCGAACCGGACGGTTCAGCTTCAGAGCGAGCGCGCCGACCACGCTGTGCTCAGGGTAAGTCGCGAGCTTCGCGCCGAACCCGCCGCCAACGTCGGGGGTGACCACGCGAACCTTCGACTCCGGCAGGCCGACCGCCTCAGCCACCTCGTCCCGGACGCGGAACGGCACCTGGCTCGACACCCACACATCAAGTCCGCCCTCGCCGTCGGGTTCGGCAATCGCCACGTTGGTCTCGATCGGCACGCCTGCCACGCGCTGGTTGACGAACCGGCCGCGAACGACGACCTCAGCGCCCTCGAGTGCGCCCGCCTCCCCGATTTCAACCCGGAACGCGAGGTTGTCCTCCTTGTCGGGATGAAGAATCGTTGCTCCCGGTTCAAGCGCGACCGCCGCGTCGACGACCGCAACCAACGGGTCATAGTCGACCACCACCGCTCCGGCAGCGTCGATCGCCTCGGCCTGGGTCGCCGCCACGACCACGGCGATCATGTCCCCGACGAACCGGACCACGCCGGTCGCGAGCGGCGGCCGGGCCATGGTGTCCGGGGCCGGGAACTGCGCTCGCGGCTTCAGCCCCAGGTCGCTCGCGAGAAATACGCCCACAACGCCGGGCATAGCCGCGGCTTCGCCGATGTCGACGTTGCGAATGCGAGCGTGCGCGAGCGTCGAGCGCACGAACACAGCATGTAAAGATCCAGGTCGGCGAACATCGTCGGTGTACTGTCCCGCACCCGTTACGAGCCGCGGGTCCTCCCGCCTTCGGACCGCGCCTCCTAGCGCGGACCTCACGGCCATCTAGTTGTGCACGGGCTAGAGGGAGTCCAGGTTCTCGACGATCGCTTCTTGCGTCGTGCGAGCGATCACGACGACAGCCTCTTCGTTGGAGTGCGCGTTCGATTCGATGTGATGGACGAACGGCGGAATGTAGATGTAGTCGCCGGGCTTGGTCCTCAGGCGCACCTCGTGCCCGTCCGCGGAATAGACGAACTCGGGATTCCCTGACACGACGTAGATTCCGGTCTCGCTTTCGCCGTGGTGATGCGGACCTGAGGCAACCCCGGGCGCGACGTGGGTCTGGCCCATCCAGATCGCGCGGCTGCCGACGGTGTCGCCGGACAGCGCCGCCAGCCTCGACATGCCCGCCGTCTGCGCGGTGGCCGTCGTGCACGCCTCGGAGGGCACGTGAAAGAGCCGTCCCACGCCAGCAACGATACTTGCCTGCGAGGATGCAGGATCGCGCGCGCCGCTGGGGGGTGATCCCCGAGTACTTCGGGTACACCGGCGAGAAAGTGACCGCGAGCCCCGCGGCGGAAGAAGCCGTGCTCGAAGCCCTCGGCGCCACCCGAGACCAGCCGCCTCGCAACAAGCGCTACGCGCTGCCTCCCGGACCATGCGCGCCTGCTCCGGAGCGCGTCTGGGGCTGGGCGGTTCAGCTCTACGCACTGCGGTCACGCGCCAGCTGGGGCGTTGGCGATTTCGCGGACCTGCGTCGTTTCGCGCGCTCGGCACGGCGGCGTGGCGCCTCGGTCATGCTCCTGAACCCGCTCGGAGCGCAGGTGCCGACGCTGCCCTACCAGCCATCCCCCTATTACTCGTCGTCGAGGCGATTCCTGAATGCGATCTACATCCGCATCGAAGATCTCCCAGGCGCAGCGAGGTGCGCGGCTGAGATCGACCCGCTGCGCAAGGCGGCGCAGGCGCTCAACGCCGATCGGCTCATCGACTACGACCAGGTCTTCCAGCTGAAGTCAAAGGCCCTGGAGGCGATCTACAGGGCGGCCCCAAGGCCAGGTGGATTAGCCACATGGACAAGGAATGAAGGCCCCGCCCTGCGAGACTTCGCGACCTTCAATGCCCTGGCGGAGACATACGGGCCCGCCTGGCGCAGCTGGCCGGAAGACTTGCGAAGGCCGGATGGCGCCGGGGTCGAACGGCAGCGCGCACAGCTGAAGTACCGGATCGCATTCCACGAGTGGCTGCAGTTCCACCTCCACCACCAGCTCGAGCGGGCGGCAAGCGAGATCGGGCTCGTCGCCGACGTTCCCCTCGGCTTCGCCTCGGACGGCTTCGACGCCTGGCGGTGGCAGCACCTGCTGGCGCCGAAGATGCGCGTGGGCGCGCCGCCGGACGAGTTCTTCCAGGACGGCCAGGACTGGGGCGTGCCCGCATTCGACCCGTGGAAGCTGCGCGCTGCGATGTGCGAGCCGTTCGTGGACGCAATTCGCGCCGCGGCCAGACACGCGGCCGGGGTCCGCCTCGACCACGTGATGAGCCTCTTCAGGCTTTTCTGGATCCCGGACGGGATGACCGCATCGGAGGGGCTCTACGTGCGCTATCCCGCGGACGAGCTGCTGGGCCATCTGGCGGAGGAGAGCCGGCGAGCGAACGCGTTCGTGGTCGGCGAAGACCTGGGCCTGGTCGAACCATCGGTCCGAAGGCGGCTGCACAGGCGCGGCGCGCTCTCGTACCGGTTGCTCTGGTTCGAGGGGGAGTCGCCACGTCGCTGGCCACGCGACGCGGTCGGGGCGGTCAGCACTCATGACCTCCCCACGGTGGCCGGGATCTGGAACCTGACTGAGCCGGACCATCGACTCCATCGGCTGCGAAAACAGCTGGTGGAGGTGACCCACATGCCCGACGGCACGCCGGCCGTCCACGTGGCGGTCGCCGCCTGCAGAGTTCTCGCCCGAGGGCGGACACGCATCGTCCTCGCCCAGTTGGAGGACGTGTTGGGCGTCGAAGAACGGCCGAACGTGCCCGGCACCACGACCGAGTTTCCGAACTGGCGGCTGGCGCTGCCGGCGCCACTTGAGGAGATCGAGAGATCGCCGGGCGCGCGGAGAATCGCGGCGGCAATGAGGCGCGCCCGCCGTACCCTCACTCAGGCCAGATGAGCTCCCGTTTTGCCGGCACGGTTGGAAACGGCCGCATCCTGGCGAGAATCGGTCGCGACGGCAGCCTGATCGGGCTGCGGGGTCCCCATTTCGACCAGGAGCTGGTCGACCGGCCGATCCACGCGGCGATCGTCCTGCATAACGGGAAGCGGCGTCTCGGGGGTCGCGGCTGGAAGCACCACCTGGAGTACGTGCGCGGAACCAACGTGCTGCGTGTCCTTTCGCGGCACGCCACCGGCCTCAAGGTCGAGCGCCGTCTGGCCGCCGTCGGCGCCGGGCTGTGTTCCGCGTTCCGCTGCGACCAGGAAGCGGAGGTGGGCTGGGAGCGCGGCGTCGGCGATGTGATGCCGAAGGCAGGCCTTCGAACGACTGAAACATGGCCCGACGAGTTCGACCCACCACCGCTCGGCGGCGCCACGCGGGCCTGGGTGGTGGCCAGGGTCCCCGACCTCGCCGATCGCGCCGCGATCGCCGATCTTTACGCACGGAGCGTCCTCGTGATCGCCCAGCATCACGACATCTCGGGAGCGCTGGACGCTGGAGATGGCGCCGATTCCCTGATCGCCCACGCGCTGGATGTTTGCGGGGAGCGTGGCGCGGCGCGCGACTTCTTCGAATGGGCGCTCAAGAGCGGTCGCCGCGACACCAAGCTCGCGTGGGCGCTCGAACGCCACCTCCGGTGGTCGCACAGCCCGAGCCTGCAGGCGCGAGTTGAGGAGCTGAAAGCAATGGCGGGTCTCGAGCCGCCGCCCCAGCCGGAGCCCGGCACCGGTGCAACGCTGTGGGCGGCGTGGCAGGATGCGCAAGCCGGCCGCCGATCGGCCTCGATCGCCGCGCTGCAGTCCGCCGCGATCAAGCGATCCCCGCTGCGGCTGTTCCTCAGCGGGGCCAGCGTCGACCTCCGAGCACATGCCTTATTGCTGCTGACAGTGCATGCCCTGATACCCGCCACAGCCGCGGCCGAGGACGGTTTCTTCGAGCACCAGGCCACCGTGCAGGGCACAAGACGAGCTCGCGCACTCTATGCCGGAGCGTTCCATGGCGGCATGGCAGAGCCGGGCGAGCCCGGGCGACTGGTCGCCGAAGTTCGCGCGGACCTTCCCGTGGCCGGCGTGACGATTGACATGGAGAACGGATCGGTTGCGGAGATGGAGCGCCACGAGGAAGGAGGTGGCCTCCCTGCCCGGTGGGCGGGAAGCGTGCCGCTGGCGCAACGAAGCGGTGTTTCCCGCTACAAGATCCATGTCCACCTGCGCGACCCCATGTCCGCTCCGCTCTGGGCATCCGACTCCGACCCGCGGCCGGGCGGACAGGAGTTCGCCGTGGAGATGGACCCGCCGCCTCCGCCGGACTGGGTCGGCGATGCTCTCTGCTACCACGTGATGGTCGACCGATTTGCGAGACCAGGCGAAAGCCTGGGCGCGCCAGGCGATTCCACCGCTCTGTACGGCGGCACGCTCGACGGAGTCCGCGACCACCTCGACCACATCACGGCGCTGGGGTGCAACACGCTCTGGCTCAGCCCGGTGCACAAGAGCCCTTCCCATCACGGCTATGACTACGAGGACTTTCTCGAGGTCGAGCCGCGCTACGGCGGCGACGCGGCGCTGATTCGTCTCGTCGAGGCCGCGCACGGCCGCGGCATGCGGGTGCTGCTGGACTTCGTCCCCAATCACACCGGGCGTGGCCATCACCTGTTCCGCGACGCGGTCGACAAGGACGGCGATGCCGCGGACTATTACCGGTTCTGGCAGTGGCCTCATTACTACCGCTCCTTCGCTGATGTCATCTCGCTGCCGGAGCTCGACACCGGCAGCCTTCACGTGCAGCAGCACCTGGTTCGAGCCGCCCAGCACTGGCTGACCGCATATGGCGTGGACGGCATCCGGTGCGACCACGTCGCCGGCGTGGATCCGGCCTTCTGGATCGAGCTGCGACGTGGGCTGCGCGAGGTCACGGCGGATCCGCTGATCCTCGGCGAGGCCACGGGCTCGACCGAGTGGCTCGCGCGTTACGCCGGCCGCCTTGACGCGATCTTCGACTTCGACCTCGCGTACTACGTGCGCCAGGCCCTTGCATGCGGGCGCATGGACGCGGCCGCCTTTGCGAGCTGGCTCGATGGGCACGATACCGCCTTTGGTGGGCTCGCCAGAGCGACGTTGCTGGACAACCACGACATGAACCGCTTCCTGTGGATGGCGGGCGGCAACGCCGACCGCCTCAAGCTCGCGGCCACGTTGCTGCTGACGCTGCCTGGAATGCCAGTCATCTACTACGGCACCGAGGTCGGCCTCAGCCAGCGCCACGACGGCGTCGTCGAGAATGCCGAGGCTCGCCTGCCGATGCTGTGGGGCGGCGACCAGGACCAGGGCGTCCTCGAGCATTTCCAACGACTCGGAAAGCTGCGCGGCGAGTCGCTTGCATTGCGGCGCGGCGTGAGGCGCACGGTGCTCGCCGACGCTGAGGTGTTCGCCTACGAACGCCGGCTGGAGGACGAGAGCATGATCGTGGCGCTCAACTTCAGCGAAAGAACGCAGCGCCGAGAGCTGCCCGGGATCCCCGACCCGATCGAGCTGGCCCCGCTGGGATCCGGCGTTATGGAGGCTAGTACGATTCGATCATGATCGCCACGCCCTCTCGGCTCGCCGGCACAGAGCTCGACATCTATCCGATCAACGCACTGCCAAAGAACAGCCACGCCGACCCGTCGAGCCTGCCGATGACGGTCAAGGTCCTCCTCGAGGGCCTGCTGCGCCTGAGCGAAACGGGATCGGCCGACGACAGGAGCGTGAGCGCGCTCGCCGCCTGGCCCGCGCCGCCACCGACAGACGCGCAGCTGCCCTTCCTCCCTGCGCGCGTCCTCATGCAAGACTTCACGGGCGTGCCTGCGGTGGTGGACCTGGCCGCGATGCGGTCGGCCATGAGGCGGGCAGGCAAGGACGCGGGCAAGGTCGATCCTCTCGTCCCGGTCGACCTCATCATCGACCACTCGGTGCAGGTCGACGCGTTCGGTTTTCGCGATGCCTACACCCGCAACATAGAAAAGGAGATAGAGCGCAACCGCGAGAGATACTCGCTGCTGCGCTGGGCCCAGCAGGCCTTCCACAACTTCTCGCTCGTGCCACCGGGGATGGGCATCTGCCACCAGGTGAACCTGGAATACATCGCGAAGGTCGTCCAGGTGCGCGATATCCGCGGCCGCAAGGTCGCCATCCCGGACACGCTCATGGGCACCGACTCCCACACCACGATGGTCAACGGGCTCGGCGTGCTCGGCTGGGGGGTCGGCGGCATCGAGGCCGAGGCGGCGATGCTCGGCCAGCCCGCATATCTCGCGACGCCCATCGTCGTCGGCGTGCGCTTCAGCGGCGCGCTGCCCGCCGGCTCGACCGCCACCGACCTCGTCCTGACGCTGACCGAGATGCTCCGCAAGCACGGCGTGGTCGACAAGTTCGTCGAGTTCTGCGGCGACGGCCTTTCGAGCCTTTCGGTGCCGGACCGCGCGACGCTGAGCAACATGTGCCCCGAGTACGGGGCCACGTCGGCGCTCTTCCCGGTCGACGCGCAGACCCTCCGCTACATGGAGGTCACCGGGCGCAGCCGCGAGCAGATCGCCCTGGTCGAGCGATACACGAAAGAGCAGGGCCTGTTTCGGGTCGACGGCGCCGCAGTGCCGAAGTTCTCCGAGCTCCTCGAGCTCGACCTGACCAAGGTCGAGCCCAGCCTGGCGGGCCCGAAGCGGCCGCAGGACCGGGTGTCGCTTCCCAACGTATGGGACAGCTTTACCGCCGCCTTCGGCAATGGGCCGCGGCCCGACCCGGACGCTCTTTCGAAGCTCTCTGAGGAAGGCGGCCCCATCAACGGCCGCAGCGCCGTGGCGGTGGCGGCCAAGCCCGCCAAGAAGCTGGAGAACGGCTGCGTCGTCATCGCCGCAATCACGAGCTGCACCAACACCTCGAATCCTTCTGTGATGGTGGCCGCCGGGCTGCTCGCCAAGAAAGCCGTCGAGCTCGGCCTCGATGTCCGCCCTTACGTCAAAACCAGCCTCGCGCCGGGCTCGCGCGTGGTCACCGATTACCTGCAGACGGCCGGCTTGATGGAGCCGCTCGAGAAGCTCGGCTTCTACCTCGTCGGTTTCGGATGCACGACGTGCATCGGCAACTCCGGCCCGCTGGCCACGCCGGAGATCGAAGCCGCCGTCATTGAGGAGAACCTGAGCGTCGTCGCGGTGCTGTCCGGAAACAGGAACTTCGAATCGCGCATCCATCCACTCGTGAAGGCGAGCTACCTCGGCTCGCCGCCGCTCGTGGTCGCGTACGCGCTGGCAGGCACCGTCAACATCGACCTCACCAAAGACCCGGTGGGCACGACCCCTGACGGGAAGCCTGTAATGCTCTCAGAGCTGTGGCCTTCGCAGGCCGAGGTCAACGCGGTGGTGCAGAAGTGCGTGCAGCAAGACATGTTCAAGCGCGAGTACTCCCGCATCTTCGACGGCGACGAACACTGGAAGCAGATGACCGCTCCCACCGGTCCGATCTTTCAGTGGGACCCCAGCTCGACCTACGTCAAAGAGCCGCCGTACTTCGACGACTTCTCTCCGCGGCCGAAGCCGCTGACCGACATCGATGGCGCGCGCGCGCTCGTCGTGCTCGGCGACTCCGTGACCACGGACCACATCTCACCCGCGGGCGCGATCCCGGCTGACAGCCCTGCCGGAAAGTACCTCATCGAGAACGGCGTGCAGAAGCCCGACTTCAACAGCTATGGGTCCCGGCGCGGCAACCACGAAGTCATGGTGCGCGGCACCTTCGGCAACATCCGGCTCCGCAACAAGCTCGTCGAGCGGGAGGGCTACTGGACGCGCCACTTCCCCGGTGGCGAAGAGATGACGATCTCCGACGCCTCTGAGCGCTACCGAGAGGAGAACACGCCGCTGATCGTGGTCGCGGGCAAGGAGTACGGCTCTGGCTCGTCTCGTGACTGGGCGGCGAAGGGCCCATTGCTGCTCGGCGTCCACGCGGTCATCGCAGAGAGCTTCGAGCGGATCCATCGCTCGAACCTGGTCGGGATGGGCATCCTGCCTCTGGAGTTTGCGCGCGGCGAGAACCCGCAGTCGCTGGGGCTGACCGGTCGCGAGCAGTTCACCATCAAGGGCATCGACTCGATCACCCCGGGGCAGGCGATCGACGTCGAGGCGAGATCCGAAGACGGCCAGACGACCACGTTCAGGACCCACGCGCGGGTGGACAACGACACCGAGGTGGGTTACCTGCATCACGGCGGCATCCTGCCGCTCGTGCTGCGCGACCTGAGCTCGAGCTAGCTGTAGCTACCTAGGCCGCGGCGTCGTTGGTGCGGATCGGCTGCCGGCGCTCGTGCCCGCACTCGGGGCACTCGTAGAGGCCGACCACGGTGTCGGGGCGCGATGCATCCGAATGCAGGGTTCGAAGCTGCATCCGCACGGATCCCTCATGGCGCTCGCAGCTGGGCGCGTCCTCGTGGCTCACGGCTCCAAGATTACGCGGTGCGTCGAAACTGGCCTAGTGAGCCCTCCACAACGCCGACGGCAAAGCCGTTGTCGCCCGCGCACACACGTGCACACACATAATGAGTGTGTATGGCGACGAAGCGGGCGTCAGACGAGATCACCGAGCCCCCTCCGACGGTGCGCGAGGCGATGAGCTTTGGCGCTCTCGCCACAGCGAAGCTGGTGGCCGGCGGCCAGGGCCTCGACCGGCCCATCGAGTGGGTGCGGATGATGGAGACGCCGGAGGTACAGCCCCGGGCGGGGGACCTGATCCTCACCACTGGCTTCCCGATCAAGGACGACCAGGATGCCCAGGTGCGCCTGATCGCGCGCATCGCAGATGGCGGCGGCGCCGGCCTGGTGGTGCGACCTCACCCCTACCTGCGCAAACTGCCGCCGGAGATGCTGACCGAAGCCGACCGCCTCAACGTGCCCGTCTTCACCGTCGGCGCGGACATCCAGATGATCGACCTGATGACCCCGTTGCTGGAACGGATCATCAACGCCGAGCACTGGCGCCTGAAGCGATCGCTCGACATCCACCGCCGGTTCACGGACATCGTCCTCGACGGCAAGGGTGTGAATGAGATCTGCCGCACGCTTGCCGAGCTGCTGGAAAGCGCTGTCGTCATCGAGGACGCGAGCTTCCACCTGCTGGCCCACGCCGGGGGCTCTGGTGACCCGCACCGCAAAGAGACGATCCAGCGCCAGGGCACGCCGCAACGCGTGCTCTTCGATCCCCAGATCCAGCGCATGCTCCGGGAGGTCGAGCAGAAGCGCGGCCCGGTGAAGGTGCCCGCCTTCCCGCATGTGGGCATGTCGCGCGAGCGCCTGATCGCCCCGATTCTCGCCGCCAACCAGGTGCTCGGCTACATCTCCGTGCTCGATCACCCGCCCCACCACGAGGAGCTGGCCTATATGGCCATCGAGCAGGCGGCCCTGGTACTCGCGCTTGCGATCGCCAAGGAACGTGAGCTGGCCGAGGTGGAGGGACGAGTTCGCGGCGAGTTCCTGGAAGACCTCCTGCATGGCACATACGGCGAGGAGGCGGCTGCACAACGGCGGGCCCGCCACCTCGGGTACCCACTGAATGGAAGCCACATCGTGATGCTCGTCGACATCGACGACTTCCGCGGCTTCAACAAGACTCGCCAGATCTCCGAGGACGCAATCCAGGGCCTCAAGCGAGAGTTTCTGCGCCGGGTCACCGGTGTCGTTCGCGCCAGCTATCCCCGCGCCCTGGTGCAGGGGCGCTCGGACAGCGTCGTCTCGCTGCTGCCGCTCGGCACGGAGCCCGGCGACCACCAGGCGCGAGGCCACTCCCTCGGCATGCAGGTGCGCCAGGCGATCGCGGACTGGAAGCCCGGGTTCACCGTCTCGGTCGGTTTCAGCGGCCCGACCGACGCGCCGACCGGAGTGGCGGCCGCACAGCGCGAGGTGGTGGCCGTCATGGACTCGCTGGCACGCTTCAAGCGGTGGGGCCAGGTGGTCGCGGTACCCGAGCTGGGGCTGACCGGCCTGCTCGCCGCGGTCACCGACGAGCGGCTCGTCGACTACAGCCGGCGCCATCTAGGACCGCTGATGGAGCACGACAGCTCGCGCAAGGGCAGCCTGGTGGCGACGCTGCGGGCGTACCTCGAGACCGGCGAGCAGCAGCAGGCGGCGACACGCCTGCGCGTGCACCCGAACACGCTGCGCTATCGCCTCGATCGCATCCGCGAGATCAGCGGCGTCGACCTCGAAGACCCGGAGACGCGCCTCAATCTCGCCGTCGCGCTGCGCGTCCAGGCCCTTCTGGGCATGTGAGGAACGCATAACGCTTCGCCGTTTCGTTTGTAGTTAGCGCACTAGCCTGGGCAGACGATTCCCGGTAGCCTGCGGAGCCAGTGCCCCCCACTGTGGATTCGACGCGCCGCGCCTGGCCGGGGGACCTCCCCACCAGCCGCGCTGCCTGCGGCATGGGTTTCGTCGCCACGCCCGGGCTCGGCCACGAAGCCGTGGCGCTCGGGGTCACGGCGCTGGCGCGGCTCTCCCACCGCGGCGGTCTCGACGCAGACGGCAAGAGCGGTGACGGCGCCGGCCTGCTGATTCAGGTTCCACGTCGCCTGGTGGGCGATCATGCGGTGGCCGTCCTGTTCGAATGGGATGAGCAGGCGAAGGCAATCGTCGCCGAGTCCCTCGAAGCATGCGGCCTGTCGCTGGTGGACTGGCGGGCTGTGCCTGTGGACGCGGACAGCCTTGGCGAGCGGGCCAGGGAAACCATGCCCGGAATCTGGCACGGGCTCGTCGCCAACGGGGGCTACGACCCGAACGAGTGGGAGCACCGCCTGTACCTGGCGCGCCGCCGGGCGGAAAGAAAGGCGGCCGAGGAAAGCGTGCGGATGTACCTGCCCTCGTGCTCGAGCGGCACCGTCGTGTACAAGGGCCTCATGGCGGGCACGCGGCTGGCCGACTTCTATCTCGACCTGCGGAATGAGTCGTGCGAGAGCCGGCTGGCCGTCTTCCATCAGCGCTACTCGACCAACACGATGCCGGACTGGCGGCTGGCACAGCCATTCCGGCTCTTGGCCCACAACGGCGAGATCAACACCGTCACCGGCAACCGCGCCTGGATGCGGGCACGCGAAGCCGAGTTGGAACCCGAGCTTCGCGGCGTCATCTGGCCGGAAGGGTCGGACTCCGCCTCGCTGGACAACGCGCTCGAATTGCTGGTCCATCGCGGCTGGGAGGTGTCCGAGGCCCTGATGAGCCTCGTGCCGGACGCGTGGGAAGGCCGCGGGGACCTCGCCGGCGCGGTCCGCGACTTCTATCGCTATCAGTCCATCCGCTTCGAGCCGTGGGACGGCCCCGCGGCGCTCGCGTTCAGCGACGGCCACGTCGTCGGCGCCGCGCTCGACCGCAACGGCCTGCGCCCGCTGCGCTGGCAGCGCACTCGCGATGGGATCGTAGCCGCCGCGTCCGAGGCCGGCGTCGTGACGATGACGCCGGAATCCGTCGTCGAGCGCGGCCGTCTCGGACCTGGCCAGATGCTTCTCGTGGACACCCGCGATGGGTCGGTGCTCCGTGACGCCGAGGCCAAGGAGCGCGCCGCCGCGCGCCACGACTACGGCCTCCTGGCCGACCGCGCGCTGGTGCCGGTCGAGCGACGCCATCTCGACATCGAGGCGCCCGATGACATCGCTTTCCAGCAGAGGATCCACGGCTGGGGCTCCGAGGACGTGAAGATCGTCGTCTCGGCCATGGCCGAGACCGGGGCCGAGGCCGTCTTTTCGATGGGCGACGACATCCCCATCGCGGCGCTCGGTCGCACGCCGCGCCGCATCTACGGGTACCTCCGCCAGCGGTTCGCGCAGGTGACCAACCCCGCGATCGATTCCCTGCGCGAGAAGGCCGTGATGTCGCTTCGTGTCCTCCTGGGTGCGCGTCGCGGCACGCTGGAGCCCGAAGGCGGTGCCGACCGCGAGCTGCGGAGGAGTCACCACCCGGCGATTCCCGGCGCACCAAACCTCCTCGAGCTCGAGTCGCCGGTGCTCGGCGCTGCGGAGCTTGCACGCGTCCTTGAAGACGCGACCGTTCTCGACGCCACCCATCCGGCCGGCGAATCGCTGCGCGACGCTCTGTTGAGGCTGTGCCGCGAAGCCTCTGAAGCAAACGGAATCATCGCCCTGAGCGACCGGCGCGCCGGACCGGATCGAAGCCCGGTGCCCATGGCTCTTGCTGTCGGCGCGGTGCACGAGTCATTGCTGGCGAACGGAGAGCGCATGGCCAAGGACGTGATCGCGATCGCCGGCGATGTCGTCGATGTGCACGACGTCGCGTGTCTCATCACCGTCGGCGCCGGAGCTGTCCACCCATACCTGGCGCTCGCGACAGCAGCGGAGGCGACGGAGGGTGGCGAGACCCGTTACCGCAAAGCGCTCGACGCCGGCCTGCTCAAGGTCATGGCCAAGATGGGTATCTCGTGCGTCGACAGCTATCGGGGCGCCAACGTGCTCGAGGCGCTGGGACTCGGCGCCGAGGTCATGGAGCTCTGCTTCCCGTCGGTGCCTTCCAACATCGGCGGCGCCGACCTCACCGACATAGAAAGGATGGGCGCCGCCCGTCGCGAGGCGATCGCCCCGCTTCCGGATCACGGACGCGTCCGCTTCCGCAAGGCAGGCGAACACCACGCTTACAACCCGCTCGCAGTCCGCGCTGCGCAGAAGGCCGCGAGAGAGAACGACCACGATGCGTATC
Source organism: Candidatus Nitrosopolaris sp. (assembly GCA_035636885.1). Taxonomy (GTDB): domain Bacteria; phylum Chloroflexota; class Dormibacteria; order Dormibacterales; family Dormibacteraceae; genus UBA10449. Next base: position 31,540 of record DASPYG010000064.1, on the reverse strand, counting down.
TCGAGTGGCGCCGGCTCTCCAGCATGGGCGAGCCGCAGTCGCTGCGCGAGCTGCTTCGAATCAAGGCCGCACAGCCTGCGCTGCCGCTCGCGTCAATCGAGCCGGCAGAGGACATCGTGAAGCGCTTCGTGAGCACCGCGATGTCGTTGGGCGCTCTCTCGCCGGAAGCCCACGAAGCGCTGGCCATCGCCATGAACCAGATCGGAGCGCGATCCAACTCCGGCGAGGGCGGCGAGGACCCCGCCACGTATAACGACGATGGAGGGCGCCGCGACAACCGCGTCAAGCAGGTCGCGTCGGCGCGATTCGGCGTCACGCCTCGCTACCTCAAGCGCGCCGACGAGCTGGAGATCAAGATCGCGCAGGGTTCCAAGCCGGGCGAGGGCGGCCAGCTGCCTGGGCTCAAGGTCACGAGCCTCATCGCCCGCTTGCGGCACGCGCAGCCGGGGATGCAGCTCATCTCGCCCCCGCCGCACCACGACATCTATTCGATCGAGGACCTGGCGCAGCTCATATACGACCTGAAGACGGTGAACCCGCGCGCGCGAATCGGCGTCAAGCTCGTGTCCGAGGCGGGCGTCGGAACCATCGCCGCAGGGGTCGCGAAGGCGCGCGCTGACTACATCCTGGTCTCCGGCCACGACGGCGGCACCGGCGCATCGCCGCTCTCGTCGATCAAGAACGCAGGCGTGCCGTGGGAGCTCGGGCTTGCGGAGACGCAGCAGGTGCTGGTCGCGAACCGTCTGCGCGAGCGCGTGAGCCTGAGGACCGACGGCGGCCTGCGCAGCGGTCGCGACATCGTCGTCGCCGCGATGCTCGGCGCCGAAGAGTTCGGTTTCGGTACCGGTGTCCTCGTCGCGCTCGGCTGCGACATGGCCCGCCAGTGCCACCTCAACACATGTCCCACCGGCATCGCCACGCAGCGTGAGGACCTTCGTGCCAAGTTCGAGGGGCGCCCGGAGCACGTCATCAACCACCTGTTCCACATCGCCTCCGAGGCACGCGAGCAGCTCGCCGCGATGGGCCTGGCGACCCTCGATGACGCGGTGGGTCGCGTCGACCTGCTGGAGCCGGCGGCAGACTCCGCGCTCGACCTGTCGTTCGTCCTCGCCCCCACGGCGGCAGAGATGCCCCGGCGCCGGACGTGGGCGCGCAACGGTGACGCTCCAGCCCCGCCGCCGCCCAGCGGGCTGATCGACAACTCGAAGCGCACGATCGGCGCCGCACTGGCCGCCGGGGAGTCGCGGCATTATCGCGGCAGCGCAGGCCAGAGCTTCGGCGCGTTCCTCGACGAGGGCGTTGAGCTGTCACTCGAAGGCGAGGCGCAGGACTACGTCGGGAAAGGAATGGGTGGCGGCGTGATCGTCATCCGGCCGTTCGCCGGCGACGCCTCGCCAGAACCCGTGCTGGCAGGCAACACCATCTGCTACGGCGCGACTGGAGGCCGGCTGTTCGTGGCCGGTCGGGTCGGCGAGCGCTTCTGTGTCCGCAACTCGGGCGCCATGGCCGTTGTCGAGGGCGCGGGCGATCACTTCTGCGAGTACATGACCGGCGGAGTAGCCATAGCGCTGGGAGCGGTGGGCTGGAACGCCGGCGCCGGGATGACCGGCGGCGTCGCCTACCTGACCGAGTGGCGGCAGCTCAATGCGGACAGCGTGGTCACGCGCGAGGTCCCCGAGGAGGACGAGGCCGAGCTGCGCGAACTGGTCGAGGAGCATCACCGCAGAACGGGCAGCGTCAGGGCGGCCGCGCTCCTGGCGGATTGGGAATCGGCCCTGCGGCGTTTTCGCCAGGTCGTGCCTGCAGCCAGGTTGCAGCCGGCAGCCTCCGAGCCGGCCGGCCAGTCGACCGAGAGCGCGCCCAAAACTGCTGCATAAGGATCGCGGAGAGGGCAGGTAAACCGGCTGAAGGTTGCGATCCGCGGCGTAGGATCGAGCCATGCGCAAGCTGGCCGCGATCGCTCTTGTCGCCGTCGCTTGCGGGGCAATCAACGCCCACGCGCAAACCCTGTCGCTGAGCTACGCGAAGGGCGCCATACACCACTACACCCTTCACATGACGTCGAACCTCTCGACGGCCATGGGGATCTCGTCAGCGCCTATCAAGATGGACATGACCGCCAAAGAAGCGGTCACAGTGAACTCGGTCGACTCGAAAGGAGTCGCCGATGTGAGCCTCACCTTCGCCGACGTCCACATGGTCATGAGCATGACCAGCTCAAATTCGAGCACCAAGATCGACCAGACCGAGTCGACCTTTCCGACCGTCGACCTCAAGGTCGCCCCTGACGGCCGGATCCTGACCGTCAACGGAATGAATGTCTCCAGCGAGATGGCGCTCGGGTTCGGCGGCACATCGAGCTTCGTGATCGCGGTGCTGCCTGACAATGCCGTCAAGCCTGGCGATAGCTGGATGAAGAGCTACGACCAGCCAAGTCCATTTGGAAACGGCAGCGTTCACATCACGGCGAACGGCAAGTACCTGCGCAACGAAACCTTCCACGGCACTCAGGCCGCTGTCGTCGAGACGACGACGACCGCCAACATCGACATGAGCATGACCCCGACACAGCAGGGTGCCAAGAGCACCTTCCCGGGGACGAGCATCAAGGGGACCTGGACGACGGACACGACGAGCTGGATCGACCCGTCGGCTCACCGCCTGCTCAGGACGCTGATGAAGGGGAGCTCCGACATCACGTTGACGACGAGCATCCAGCCGGCCGCACCCGTCACGTCGCCGGATGGATCTCCGACGTTCCCGCCAGGGATGACGGGACCTTTCACGATGAAAGGCTCGCAGACCCTCGACCTGGAACCGGCCTAGCTAAGCTCCGGCCGCTGCAACCGGCACCATGCCACCGCCGATACCCGCCCGCGCCTCGACATCTCTCGGACCGAGCAAAGCTCCGCAGGTTTCGCAGATGCGGTGCTCGCTGACCGCGCCGCCGCACTGCTTGTGCACCAGCAGGACCGGCGCCCTGCCCGGATATACGTAGCGGTTGCCCCAGTGCAGGAGCGAAACGATCACGGGCCACAGGTCGATGCCCTTCTCCGTGAGCCGGTACTCATATCGGACGGGGTGCTCCTGGTAAGCGGCGCGCTTGAGGATGCCCTCATCGACCAGGCGGTTCAGCCGGGCCGCCAGGATGTTGCGGGCCATGCCAGTTCGCCGCTGGTATTCCTCGAAACGCCGGGCCCCCATGAACGCGTCGCGGATGATCAAGAGCGTCCACCGCTCGCCGACGACCTCCAGCGAGCCGGCCACCGAGCAGATCTGGCTGTCGTACGTTCGGCCGAGCATTCGACCGCATGATAACGCAGCGGGTTGCATGACGCAACTACATATGCTAGGGTGCGTTTCGTTACGCAACTCAGGACGGGAGGGAACGTGCCGCACCGCTACCGAGTCCTCGTGATCGTCTCCGTCGCGACCTTCGTGGCCAGCCTGGACCTGTTCATCGTGAACATCGCCTTTCCGAGCATCGAGCGAGATTTCGCCGGCACCAGCGACGCCACCCTCTCCTGGGTCCTCAGCGCGTACGCGATCGTGACCGCCGCGCTCCTGGTGCCGGCGGGCCGGCTGGCCGACCTGCTCGGCCGCAAGCGGCTGTTCATGGGCGGCCTGGTGACCTTCGTCGTCGCCTCGGCCCTTTGCGCCACCGCACCCGGCGCGGGGTGGCTCATCGCCGCCCGCACCCTGCAGGCGGCGGGCGGCGCGATTCTCATGCCCACCTCGCTCGCTCTCCTTCTGGCCGAGTTCCCGCCCAAACAGCGCGCGATCGCGGTCGCGGTCTGGTCGGCGACCGGCGCGGTGGCCGCGGCCGCGGGACCACCCATCGGCGGGCTTCTGGTCCAGGCCAGCTGGCGCTGGGTCTTCCTGGTCAACCTCCCAATCGGGCTCGTGACCGCCGTTCTGGCCGCGCGGGTCCTGAGCGAGTCGCGAGACCCTGAAGGCAAGCGGTTCCCCGACCTCGCCGGCGCCGCGATGCTGGTTCTCGCCTCGACCGCCCTGATGCTGGCGATCGTCCAGGGCGAGTCATGGGGTTGGACCAGCGTTCGTGTGATGGGCTTGATCGCAGCCTCGGTGGTGTTGGCCGCAGCCTTCCTCTACTGGTCGGCGCGACACCCGGCGCCCGTTCTCGAGCTCGCACTGTTTCGTGCGCGCGCCTTCCGCGCCGCCAACATCTCGGGGACGCTTTTCTTCGCGGCGTTCGGCGCGATGCTGCTCGCGAGCGTGCTGTTCCTGACGCGCGTCTGGCATGTGGACATCCGCACCGCCGGGCTCGAGATCGCGCCTGGGCCCATCGCGGCAGCGGCATTCGCAGTGCCTGGCAGCCTGCTGTCGAGACGATTCGGCGAGCGCACGATCGCCACCGCCGGCTCGCTGCTGTTTGCGCTCGCAGGCATCTGGTGGCTGGCCGCCGCCGGGCTGCAGCCGCACTACGCGACCGAGTTTCTTCCCGGCTGGATCATCGGTGGAGCCGGCGTCGGATTTGTCATCCCCACGCTGGCCAGCGCCACAGCCGCGTCACTGCCCGCGTCGCGTTTTGCCACGGGCAGCGCCGTCTACGGGATGACGAGGCAGTTCGGGATCGCACTCGGCATCGCCATCCTCATCGCGGTACTGGGCACTCCCCGGGGAGCCGACGTCCTTCCCGCATTCCGCAGCGGCTGGGAGGTCATCGTCGGGTTGGCCCTGGCCAGCGCGGTGGCGGCGGCTGCGATGGGGCGCATTCGCATCGCCGCGCCGGACGTCGTTGCGGTTCCGGAGCTGAAGGAGGCGGTGTGATTCGATGAAGGACGTGAGCACGAAAGCGCGGACCCGAACCATCACGTGGGACGACCCGATGACAGCACTTGTCAGCAGCGCGGGCATGACTGGGCTCGAGTTCATCCGAGGGATCTTCGAAGGAACTCTGCCCAAACCGCCCATCACCGCGACGATGGGCATCGACGGGGGCACGGCCGAGGAAGGCACGGTCACATTCAAAGGCGAGCCGGGGGAGTACCTGTACAACCCCATCGGCGTGGTCCACGGCGGATTTGCGATGACGATCCTCGACTCCGCCATGAGCTGCGCGGTGCAGACGACGCTCGCCGCGGGCGAGGCCTACACCACGCTCGAAGCGAAGGTCAACTTCGTGCGCCCGATCACGCTGGAAACCGGACCGGTTCGATGCGAGGGCACCGTCGTGCATCGCGGCGGCAAGGTCGCCACAGCCGAGGGCCGCCTGTTCGCCGAGCGCACCGGCAAGCTGCTCGCGCACGGGACGACGACCTGCCTCGTGTTCAAGAGATGACGACCACAGTGGTGGGCGGCACGCAGGTGGCGCTGCGCCTCCTCCAACCCTGCGATGCCGAGCTCCTCCGCAATTTCTTCCGCCGCCTCTCGAGCGAGACGATCTATCGCCGTTTTCTGTCGCCAGTGACGGCGCCGAACGATGCATTGGTGAAGCGACTGGTCGATGTCGACCACTGCGAGCGCGAAGCGCTCATCGCGCTCGACGATCGAGGCATCGTCGGCGTCGCCAGGTACGGGACAGAGAGAAGTGCGACTCACGACGTGGCGGTGGTCGTCGCCGACGAATGGCAGGGCCGAGGCCTCGGCACCTTGTTGATGAGGCGGCTCGCCCATATCGCCCGATCGAGAGGCATCGCCAGCTTCCACGCCACGATGCTCGGCGACAACATGCGGGCGCAGCCACTGGTGCGCCGGCTCTCGTCCAGGACGACGATGCGCTTCGAGGGCGGCTACTTGGAGGCGGAGATTCCGCTTCGGCCTAGATAGCCTCCGCTGCAGCGCGGATGCGATCGAGCACTCGCATGTTGGCGACGGAGACCTCCGGCAAGATGGCCACCGCCCGGTTCTCGATCACGCTGTCCCCGAACGACTCCACCATCAGTTGATATGGATCGTCGGGGTCGCGCCACGCAGAGAAGGGCTTGGCGAGGCGTTGGATCCGCTCGCGCTCGACGACGACCAGCTCCTGCCCCTCCGGCGATTCGAAGCTCGCCCATATCGATGCGGTTTTGCCGGCGGCGAAGTGGAGCAGCGCGGTGACTGTCATGTCGACGCCGTCATCGCGGGAGCGGTCGTGCGTCAACGTCGCCGACACGCGATCCGGCTCGCCCATGATCCACAGCGCGACGCTGACGGTGTAGCAGCCGACATCGAGTAAGGCGCCGCCACCAAGCGAGGCCTGCATACGGTAGTTCGAAGGATCGGTCATCGTGAAGCCGAAGGTCGCGTGCACGTAGAGCGGATCGCGGACACTCTCGACGAACGCTCGGGTCCGCGGGTGGAAGCGATACATGAAGCCCTCCATCAACTGAAGGCCGGCGGACTGCGCGGCAACAGCCATCTCCTCCGCCTCTGCCGCGTTCGTGCCCAGCGGCTTCTCGCACAGCACATGCTTGCCGGCGGCCAGCGCGCGAAGCGTCCACTCGCGGTGCAGCGCGTTGACCAGTGGGATGTAGACGGCGTCGACCTCCCGGTCCTCGAGCACGGCGTCGTACGAAGGAGCGACTCGAGCGAACGCGTGGCGCGACGCTAGCTCGCGCGCGCGATCCGGGTCGCGGCTTGCGATCGACACGAGCCGGCCGTTGCGTGAGGCCTCGATTGCAGGGATGACGGCGCGGCCGGCGATCCACGCCGCGCCGAGAACGCCCCACCCGATGCGGTCGGCTATATGTCGACCTCGAGCTGCACGCCGCCGCGTTCGATCGAATGGGTGGCCGACTCCATCACCGCCACCGTGCGGCGAGCCTCCGCCGGGCTCACGGCCAGGGCCTCGTCCCATGCGAGGTGGTCGGCCAGGTTGCGATAGAAGCCGAGGTCGTCGCGAGGCGGGAGCGAGAGGATCTCTTCGTGCGAACCGCCATCGGCCGGCCGGTAAACCTTGACGCGCGCGGGAAAGTCCGCGGGCACGGGCTCGTCTCGCCACTCGCCGACCACCGCACCTCGCGTGCCGAGCAGGTACCACTTGGGCTTGAGCGCGCCGGCGATGTCCGACTGCAGGAACGTCGCCTGCGCGCCGTTCGCGAATGTGAGGTCGACGCGCACCTGGTCCGAGTTGGTGACGTCGTGCCACACACGCTTGTGCGCGCGCGCCGTCACCGTTCTGACCGCGTGCGGGAACAGCTGCAGGATCCAGTCGAAGTAGTGTGAGCCCCAGTCGTAGATCGTGCCGCCTGAGATCGCCTTGTGGCTGTGCCAGAAGTCGCAGGGATGCGAATAGCCGCCGATGAACGATTCCATGTAGAAGGGCTCGCCAATGGCGCCAGCGCGAACCACGTTGCGAAGCGCGACGAAGTCCGGATCCCACCGGCGGCTCTGATAGATGGTGAGAACGCGATCGCGCTCCGCCGCCTCGTCGATCATGCGATCCACCTCGTCCACGCGAAGCGCAAACGGCTTCTCGCACACGACGTGCTTACCCGCGGCGAGCGCGGCGAGAACAGATTCGGCGTGAGCGACCGGTGGCGTGCCGATGACGACGAGACCGACATCAGGGTCGTCATACAGGCCACCCGCGTCCGCGTGGATGGACACGTCCCACTCACGTGAAGCCAGCTCCCTGCGCTCAGCCGAGATGTCGCACACGCCGGCAAGGCGCAAGCCCGCGACACGGCTGATCGAGGCCGCGTGGTCCCGCGCGATCGCCCCATATCCGACCAGCCCGACACCCACCGGCGCCGGCGGCCGGCGCCCGGCTGCAAACAAGAGCGAGCGATGAATCAACTTCTGGAACGCGGCGTCGTCGTAGAAGGATGACGAGTGGCCCAGACCGATATGGACGAACCTGCCTTCACCCACCGCGCGTTCGTACGCGACGACCTGCTCCGTGTAATGCCAGCTCGTCCGCAACAGCACTGACGCATCGGCGGGCGGTCCTTCGGAGAGGTAGAGCTGGTCTGTCAGCTTGAGCTCCCGCCCCAACCTCTCGGTGACCGGGTGGGAGGCGTCGGCGCGAAGGATGAGCTCGGTCGATGGACCTGGCCCGCTCGGCGTCCAGCGGGCCATCCCGGCGATCGCGTCATGGCCGTTCCAAGCCGCCAGCGTACCCGCCACCAGCACCAGCCCCCCGCCCCGCCTGACGAAACCTGCGAGCTGTTCGTCCTGACCAGGTTCCAACTGCTGGTCGCTGATGGCCATGATCACCCGCCCCTCGTCGAAGGTGAGGGAAGCCGGATCGGTGATCACGTCGACCTCGAAGTGATGCGTCAGGTCAAGCGCGTGGACCAGCGGTCGCGCGAGGTGCGCATAGTCGTCGGCACGCCCAGCGATGAGAGCCTGGACACGCACCCGGTTCGCAGACACCGAGTTGATGGTACGCACTAAGCGGCGACCCGGCGCAGGACCTCCAGTGTTGTGGTCGCGGCTTTCTGCCACGTGAACCCGGCGGCTCGCCGCCGGCCCACGTCACCCAGCTTCGCCCTGAGGTCGGCATCCGCCAGCAGCCGCTCCAACCCGGCGGCGATGGCGTCGGCATCCTCCACGTCGACCTCGACGGCAGCTCCGCCGGCCAGCTCGCGCAGCGCGCCTGACTTGCCGATCAGTGCCGGCAGCCCGTGAGCCATCGCCTCGAGCAGCGGCAGCCCGAACCCTTCGTACAGGCTGGGGAAGGCAAGCACCGACGCCGACTGGTACAGCACTTCGAGCGTCGGCTCGTCGACGTGGCCCAGGAAACGGACGCCCGGCTCGGCCTGGATCCTGTGCAGCGTGTCCCCGTACGCCCAGCCCGGCCGCCCGGCGATCACCAGCTGGGGCACACCCGCACGGCGGCCGATCACGATAGGGATGGCGCCCGGCCGGCTGCGAAGCCGGCGGTACGCGGCCAGCAGGCGGGGATAGTTCTTGCGCGGCTCGACGGTACCAACGGCCAGGATGAAACCCGGCTCGATCCCCTCCGGCAGCATGCCCGGTGGCGGGGGCGTGCTCATGCCTTCCGGGACCACATTGAGGCGACCCTCCAGGCCCGGCACCGGGTACGCCGCGAGCAGGTCGCGCCGCGTCGTCTCCGACGGAACGAGCACGGCCGCGGCGCTGCGCAGGGCCGGGCCGAGCAACGTGCCCATGTAGAGCCGCTGCTGCCACGGGACCTCGGCGGGCCGGAGGCGGAAGGCCAGGTCGTGGACGAAGACCACCGCGGGCGGGGCATCCGGCCGGCGACGGGGTGGGCTCGGCCAGTAGGGGTACAGGATGGCGTTCGCTCCAACCTCGGTCTCGACCTTCGGCAGCCAGCGGGTCTTGAGCACCACCTCGTGCCGGTAAGGCGCCAGCACCGCCTCGCAGTCCAGGTCGGCCAGGTCGAGTGGACGCTCCCGGCTGCACAGGAGCGTGACCTGGTCGGCGTCGCGGCCTTCGACGATGCCCTTCGCCAGCTCGACGGCGACGGTCAGCATGCCGACGCGCCGCGGCCTCCAACACGCGGTGACGTCGATGCCGAAGCGGGACACCAGGCGAATGTAACGAGTGGGCCCGCCGTCAGACCGAAGTCAGGCTGTTAAGTGACGATTCCCGGCAACCCCCCGAGCAGGTTAAGATCTGGGGCGGGAAAGCCCCGCCCAACCAAGCCCTCCCTCCTTTCTGAAGGTCCTTCGCCCGCGGGTGGAGGGCCTTCTTACTAATCGCGGGGGGGACTTCGTCCCCTCCGCGGACCAACCCCTCTCCTCGGCCACGCTCGGCGGCGTTTGGAAGGTGGCGTGCCTCGGGGACGGCCGGAATAAATCCGGCCTTAGGCTCCACTTGGCATATTTCTAAGAGTTATTTGTCGCGACGGGGACAGTCGTCCCCTCCGCGGACCAACCCCTCTCCTCTGCCACGCTCAGTGGCGCTTGGAAGGTGGCGCGCCTGTGGGACGGCCGGAATAAATCCGGCCTAAGGCTCCACCCGGTGACTGTTTTCAGGTTTCGACTGAGCGGATCGCGAAGACACAGTCGAACGTGCCGGTGACGCAGCCGCACTCGACCTCTTCCACGTACCAATCGTTGGCGAGCCCGGCCCAGCGCAGGATCGCCTCGATGGTCGCGACCCAGATGTGGCACGACTTCACGGTCTTGATCCGTCCCAGCGCGAACATGTTGGAGAAGTTGACGAGCCAGAACTGGAACTCGTCGACCTGCAGCCATGCGTGCGTGTGCTCGCCACGCACGTTGTCCATGGCTTCGCTGAACGCCTTGACGATTCCGGCCAGCTTGCGCTGGCGGCCGGGGACCAGCCACCGCGGCCCACCCATGCCGTGCCTCCCCTCCGCCAGCCAGCGCTCCGTCGCCCGCCGGCCCCAGGCGCGCAGCATGTCCTCGGCCTCGGCGCCGTAGATGGTCTCGAACGCCTCGTTCAGCCGCCCGAGGTATTCGACCGGCATCGCCAGCTGCTCGTCATTGGGCGGGTCCTGGTCGACGTACTGCGCGAGCCCGGCCGTGTAAGCGATCTCCGGCCAGCGCACGCCGGTGACGTCGCGTGCGACGTGGATGAGGTTCGCGACGTGCGAGTTGAGGATGAACCGGCCACGTGCCCGAGCCGGTTTCACGCCCATCATCTGCAGCGTCCGGATCGCAGAAGAGCCGCCTGAAGAGCCCGTGCTGGGCGTGGGCGGTGGCGAGCCGTGCACCGGCGTGGGCGGCGCCGACATCATCCGCGTCGCGGGCCCTTCCGGCGGGTGCGGAGCAGCCGCTGGGGCGGCGGCAGGGCGGCCGGCCCCGGCCCCGGCCTGAGCCCCCGCGGCCGCGCGCCGCTGCGGCAGCTTGGCCATCTGGGCGAGCAGGTCCTTCACCGACTGTGGGCGCTGCGCCGGGTCCTTGGCGAGCACCTTGGCGAGGAGCACGTCGAGCTCGTCGGGCAGCACCGCGTTGAGCTTGGCCGCCGATGGGATCGGCGCGTTGACGGTGGCATACGCCACCTCCATGCGGTTTGCGCCGATGAACGGCAGGCGACCTGTGAGCATCTCGAACGTCAGCACGCCCATCGCGTAGATGTCGGCCCGGCGGTCGACGTCATGGCCCATCACCTGCTCGGGCGCCATGTACCCCGGCGTGCCGATCGCAAGCCCGACCGTGGTGAGGTGCGTCGGCTGGCCGGCGCCGCGGGCCAGCCCGAAATCGGCCAGCATCGCGCGGCCGTCGGAATGGATGAGGACGTTGGTGGGCTTGAGGTCGCGGTGGACGATGCCGGCGTCATGCGCGTGCTGCAGGCCATCTCCGATCTCGCGCAGATATCGCCACGCCGACAGGGTGTCGAGTGGGCCCCGGTTCAGGACGTCGCGCAGCGTGCCGCCGCGGATCAGCGGCATCGTGAGGTACGCCATGCCATCGGCAAGCTCGAAGTCGTATATGGGCAGGATGTTCGGGTGGTCCAGCTTGGCGAGCGTCTTCGCCTCGGCCTCGAACCTCTTCACAAAGCCGTCGTCCTGAAAGAGCTCTGGCGACAGCGCCTTGAGCGCGACCTCGCGACCGAGCGGCTGCTGCACCGCGCGGTAGACCACCGCCATGCCGCCGCCGCCCAGGCGTTCGACGATCTCGTAGCTGCCGACCCTGGTGCCGGTTAGGTCCTTCATCTATCTACGCGCTCGGCTTTGCGGTCAGCTTCTGCACGACCTCGATGAGGTCCCCAAGCCGGAAGGGCTTGCTGAGCACGTCGTCGGCGCCCGCCGCGAGGAATCGCTCGCGGTCGCTGGCCATGGAATGGGCGCTGGCGATGACGATCCGCATCTCAGGCCTCTCGGCCTTGATCCGCCTCATGGCCTCGAGCCCGTCCATGCCCGGCATGGCGACGTCCATGAGGATGACGTTCGGGTTCTGGGCGAGAGCGAGGTCGACCGCCTGCAGCCCGTCGGACGCGATCAGCACGCCGTAGCCTGCCTTCTCGAGGACGCGCCGGCAGAGCCGCTGAGCGACCTCGTTGTCATCCGCGACGAGCACCATCGACGAGGGATACCCACCGGCCGCCACTTCAGCCATGGCGGCGCTGCAGTGGCGTCGCGTGCTCCGCTGCCAGTGGGATGGTGAAGTGGAAAGCCGAGCCGTGACCGACCGCGCTCTCGACCCAGATCTTGCCACCATGCATCTCGACGATCTGCTTAACGATCGTGAGGCCCAGGCCGGTCCCGGGAATCGACTGCGCGGCCCCGCTGCGAACGCGCCGGAAGCGCTCGAACACATGGCCGATCTCGTCGGGCGGGATGCCGAGGCCGGTGTCCGTGACGCTCATCAGGGCAAACGCGCCCTCGGCGCGGGTCGATAGCGTGACCGTGCCGCCGTCGGGCGAGTACTTGACGGCGTTGTTGACCAGGTTGCTGACCACCTGGACGAGCCGGTCGCGATCGCCCGCAACGATCGGGAGCCGCGGATCGAGATCGGCTCTGAACTCGACGACCACTGCCGAAGACGAAGCAGCCCTGGTCATCACGTCGCTGACGACCTCGTTGATGTCGACGTCCGTCAAGCGGATGCTCATGCGGCCCGACTCCATGCGGTCGAGGTCGAGCATGTCGCCGATCAGCCGGTTGACCCGGTCGGCGTCATTGAATATGTAGCCGCCGTACGCGCGGACCTCGTCCGGCTCCAGGCCGCCGTCCCGGATCAGCTCGCTGAAACCCTGGATGCCGGTCAGTGCGGTCCTGAACTCATGGCTGACGATGGACAGGAACTCCGTCTTCGTGCGGTCGAGCTTCTCCAGGTTGGCGTTGGCGCTGCGCTGCGAATCGAGGGCTTCTGCAAGTCGGTCCTGCGTTTCGCGGACCGCGGTCACGTCCTCCACCATGACCAGCACATGCTCGGGCCGGCCGGTCGCGTCCGGGATCGACGTGGTCGTCAGCTGGAGCCAGAGCCAGCTGCCTCCACCAGTCGCGGCGCGAACCTGGACGCTTCGCTGCTCGGCGATACCGGCCAGCAGGGGGGCCAGCCGCGCCCGACCCGCGGCCTGGTCATAGGCACGGAGCAGATCGGGCCAGGCCTGCGACCGCATCGCCTCCACGTCGTGCTGGAGCATGTGCAGCAGCGCGGGGTTGGCCTCCAGCAGCTCGCCGTCGCTGCTCACGCGCGCGATGCCGATCGGCGAGCGTTCATAGATCGCTCGATGGTCCGCCTCGCTGCGTCGCAGCGCCTGCTCTGTTTCGGAGCGCTGGATGAACTGGCCGATCTCTACGCCGGTTGTGGACAGCATCGACACGAGGTCGTTGTCCGTATGCCTCGTCTCGTGCCCGAGAAGCTCGATGACGCCGATCGTCGCGCCCCCGTTCACGACCGGAAACGCCACCGCCGCGTGCAGGCCCGCGCGGCGCTCGGCGCTCGCCTGCTCGAAGTCGTTCGTGGCCAGGTCGTCGATGGGTGCGGCCACCCCCGACTGCCAGACGCGACCGACCAGACCGCCGCCCGCCTCGATGGACAGCTCTCGGGCGGGGTCGCCCAGACCCTCGACGTTCGCCGTCTCCTTGTGCCAGGAGTTGCGGAGCTTCAGCGCGTGCCGGTCGGCCTCGACGCTCCAGTACTGGGCCGCGTCCCAATCCAGGTGCGTGCAGAGGCTGGCGAGCAGCGCCGGGGCCGCCTGGTCCCAGCCATTGGCGGTGACGATCACCTGGCGGACTGCGACCACCGTGTCGCGTATGCCGTCCAGCCGCTTTCGAGCGCTGATGTCAGACTCCTGCACCAGCAGCAGCGGCTCCGTCGCGCCGTGGTCGCTGATGGCGGCGATCGCGAGGGCGACTGCGATCGGGCGGCCATCGCGAGCGGACTGCTGGACCTCGCTCTCCCAGCGCACAATCTCGCGGCGGCCGAGCTTGCCGAGCGCATCGCCCACCGCGGCGCGATCCCCGTCCGCCATCACGTCGAGAAGGCTCGCCTGCATCAGCTCATCGCGGCCGCGCCCGAGGATTCCCGCGAGTCGTTGGTTGACCTCGACCCAGTGGCCGTCCGCCATGGCCACCCCGAGCCCGATTGTCGCCGCCTCGAGTGTCAGGCGAAGGCGGTGGTCGATGGACTCCAGCTCGCCCATCTTCCTCTCTGCGCTACCCTCGGCATCCCTCGCGTGCCGAACCACCTCCTGGACCGCACCCGCCACCACGCCCAGCACGGCCACCTCGAAAACCGCGGTGGCAAGATTGGACGTCGGGCCAAGCTGCGTCACGGTGATGACGAGGATCGCCAACGCGGAAGCCGCGCCGACGGCGAAGAGCTGGGCGCGATCGTCGAAGAGCGCGACCGACACGACGACGACGGCGAACAGCGGGAACAGCAGCAGGCTGGACGTGCGCGTGGCGAGCGCAACCGCGAGCACGGCGGCGATTGCGGCGTAGGGTGTGGCTCGACGGACCAGTCCAGGCGTCCGAAACGGCACGACCTCAGGCCGTGGACCCCTCCCTGGCGTTACCCCGAAAACCTCGCCCCCCCTGGCGGTATGGAACGTGCGCAGGACGCAAAGTGTAAGGGCGCACCTGCCCCCCAGAGCCCCCTTAAACCACCGGTTCGATGGCCTAAATTAGCCCGCGGATCAACGCTTTGAAGACACCACTACATCCCGACGGTCTTGCCCGGCGCGTCTACCCGTTCCTGGGGCTGGCGATGGTCGGGCTGGTCAGCGTGCGCGGGTTCGGCTCCATCTTCGGGTCGCCGGCGCTGCTCGCGGCGACCGCCATCGGCGCGGTGCTCGTGCTGGCGCCGCTCGTCCCGTTCCAGCCCCCGCGCGTCCCGAAGGTCGTCAGCGCGATCCCCGTGCTCCTGGGTTTCGGCCTCGCCCTCTACCCCTTATGGGCGTCAGGCTCCGTGTTCGGCATCGCGGTATCTGCCGTTCTCGCGGCGCTCGGTGCGGCCTTGATCGTGCTGCCGTGGGAGCGCATCCCGCGCTTCCTCCACGCCATCACGCCCATCGGCGGCCTGGCCATCGCCTTCGTGCTCGAAGCCCAGTACGGATCGAGCGTGCTGCGCGCCTTTCCCTTCCTGCTGCTGCCGCTGCTCTTTCTCGCCCTGTACTACACGACCCTCGAGTTCGCGATCGGCGCCGCGCTGGCGGTAGCGAACGTCATCACCGTCGCAGCCGCCGACCCCACCGCTTCGGATGCGGGGCAGGCGCTGCTTGCGGCCCTGGTGCTCGTCGCCCTCGGCACGATGGTGCGGCGCGTCGTGGCCGCCCAGGAGGCCAGCCGCGCGGCGGCCGAGGAGGCGGAAAGCCGCCGCACCGCAGTCATGTCGGACCTCGCTCAGAGCAACCAGGAGCTTCAAGAGCTGACACGGATGAAGTCGGAGTTCCTCGCCACCATGAGCCATGAGATCCGGACCCCGATGAACGGCGTCATCGGGATGACCGGCCTGCTCCTCGACACGAATCTCACCCCCGAGCAGATGGACTACGTCGAGACGATTCGGACGTCCGGCGACACGCTGCTCGACATCATCAACGACATCCTCGACTTCTCGAAGATCGAGGCCGGCCGCGTGCGCATGGAGACCATCGACTTCAGTCCCAAGCACGTGACTGAGGAAGCGGTCGAGCTCTTCGCCGAGCCCGCCGCCAACAAAGGCATCGAGCTCATCCTCGATGTCGACCCCGACGTTCCGCAGAGCGTCGTCGGCGACCCAGGGCGATTGCGCCAGGTGCTCATCAACCTCGTTGGTAACGCGATCAAGTTCACCGAGTCGGGTGAGGTGGTCGTCGGCGTGCAGCGTATGGACACGTCGACGCCTGGCGTGATGATCCGCTTCGAGGTTGCTGACACCGGGATCGGCCTGACGAGCGATGAGCAGGCCCGCGTCTTCTCCACTTATGCGCAGGTGGACAGCTCTACGACCCGCCAGCACGGCGGCACAGGTCTCGGCCTGGCCATCGCCCGAATGCTCACTCAGCTCATGGGCGGAGAGATCGGGGTCGACAGCGAGAAAGGGGGTGGGAGCCGGTTCTGGTTCACCGGGCTGTTTCGCGAGTCCGACATCAAGGCGTCCGAGCCGCAGCCGGTTGGCTCACTGGCCGGCGCGGCGGTGGCGATCATCGACGACAACCGCACCAACCGCGTGATCCTCGAGCGCTACCTGGACTCGTGGGGGACGCGCGAGCGCAGCTTCGAGAGCGGCGCTACCGCGCTGCCGGCGCTTCGTGCTGCGGCCGAAGCGGACGACCCCTTCGAGGTCGCCCTCGTCGACCTGATGATGCCGGAGATGGACGGGGCCGATGTGGCGGCAAAGATACGCGCCGACCCGATGCTGAAGGACATGGTCATCGTCCTCTTGACCTCCGCGGGGCGTTCCGAGCATCCGGTGCGCGGAGTTGACACCGAGCTCGTGAAACCCGTCAGGCCTTCGCAGCTGTTCGACGTGCTGCTATCGCTGCTGGCCTCACGGCCGGCGCACACCAAGAGGCGCATCAATCGCGAGGGCAGCGGACCGCCTGCCGCGCGCCACCGTTGGGCGCGAATCCTCGTCGTCGAGGACAACGCCGCCAACCTCAAGGTGGCGGTGCGCATGATCGAGCGGCTCGGCTATCGGGCGGACGTCGCGGGCAACGGCTCAGAGGCGCTGGAGATCCTGGGCCGGATGCAGTACGACGCTGTCTTGATGGACTGCCAGATGCCCGAGCTGGACGGCTACGAGGCGACTCGGGAGATCAGGCGCTCGGAGAAGGACCGCGAGCACTTGCCCATCATCGCCATGACCGCGAGCGCGATGGCCGGCGACCGCGAGCGCTGCCTGGCCGCCGGCATGGACGACTACATATCCAAGCCCGTGAAGCTGCACATAGTGGCCGCGGTCCTGGAACGCTGGCTGGGCTCGGACGTCCCCTCTCCCCGCAGGAGAGAGGGCTAGCGAGAGGGGCGTGGAGCGGAGTCTGGAAGGTGTATCGGAGACGGCCGTAGTAAATCCGGCCTAAAGCTCCACATGGCAATTGTGAAAAGTTATAGGCGGCGGAGGGCCAGAACTGTTACGTCGTCCATCAGCTCGCGGCTGCGCGACCCCTGGGCCAGGATGTCCACCAGCTCCTGCACGTTGGGGGCGCGCCGGGCGTCGTAGGGCAGCGGCACGTCTTTCGTCCCAAGGTCGGGTCGGAGGTCGATGAGCCCATCCGAAAAAACCACCAGAGTGTCGCCGGGGTTGAGATGCGCGGTGCCGACAATGAACTTGGTGTCGGGAAAGATGCCGATCGGAGCGCTTCGCTCGGGCAGCATCTCCTGCCCGGTCGAGCCCCTCAACAGCCGCGTGTAGCCGTGCCCCGCGTCGATGTAGTGCAGGTCTCCGGTGTCGCACTCGTAGACGGCGTGGAAGAGGGTGACGTAAGCATGGTTGACCTCGAGCGCGGTCGCCATGACCTTGGCCGCCAGGTGGACGCCCTCCTCCATGCCCTCGAGGCGCGCGGAGCCGCGCAGCGCGGCGCGAACGGTCGCCATCATGATCGCCGCGGGCAGGCCTTTGCCCATGACGTCGCCGAGGGTTACGGCCACGTATCGAGGCTCGGGCTGATTCCAGTCGTAGAAGTCGCCACTGATCTCGCGCGCCGGAGTGAAATGTGCGGCGATCTCGAAGCCCTGACCACGCAGCGGAGACACAGGCAGCATGCCCGCCTGCAGCGCCGCGGCTCGCGCCATCTGGTCGGAGCGCTCCGCGACCATCGACTCGAGGCGGTCGAGGTTGGACCGGTACTCGAGCTCGAGGCTGCGCCGGCGGAGCGCGTTGACGGTGGCCAGGTAGAGCTCGGTCGCGCCGACCGGCTTGACGAAGTAGCCGTAAGCTCCGTGCTCGACGGCGGCCCGTCCCAGCTCCGGGTCGTCGACGCCCGAGATCATCACCACTGCGGGTGCAGGGTGCTTGCGGTACAGCTCTTCCAACAGCCCATAACCAGACTCGTCGGGTAGGCGGATGTCCATGAGGACGACCGCGTACGGGGTCGCTCCGAACCGCTCCCTCGCCTCCGCGCCGGTCAGGGCGATGTCGGCCTGGAAGCCACGGCTTCGGAGCGTGCGGGCCATGGCCTGCGCCAGCGGTTGCTCGTCCTCGACGATCAGGAGCCTCGGCCCCTGGCCGCCCTCTGCGGAGGCCATCTTCGAGTGAGTGTAAGGGGGGCGAATCCGGGTCTTGCCGATATAGGCTTTCCCACGATGAGTGAATGGACCGGGTGACCCTCGACGTGGAGAGCCGGCAGACGGACGCGGGCGTCACCGTGCTCGCGCCCTCGGGCCGTCTGGACGTGGCCGGAGCGCCGGCTCTGAAAGAGGCCGTCAGCGAGGCGATGAAGAACGGCCAGCCCCGACTGGTCATCGACATGGAAGGGGTGACCTTCGTCGACAGCTCGGGCCTGGGGTCGGTGGTGGCTGCGCTCAAGCAGGTGCGCAGCTCGAAGGGCGATCTAAGACTGGCGGCGCCGAACCAGCAGGTTCGGGTGGTCCTGGAGTTGACCACGCTGGACCGGGTGTTCCCGTACTACGCCACAGTCGAGGAAGCCCTGACTGATTTCTGATCCAGTAACCCAAGCCAGCTCCTTCGAGTTCCATGCCACGCTCACCCGCCTCGATGACGGCCTGGACACCCTTCACCAGTCGGTGCAGGTCGTCCGCGAGCGCATCGGGCGCGAGACAAGCGACAGGTCCCTGATGCTGTTCGAGGTCGCCCTGGCCGAGATCGGCGCCAATGTGCTCCGCTATGCGCTCCCTGAGGGATCCACGCAACCGCTTGTCGAGTACGAGCTCAAGCTGGACGGTGAGGCGCTAACTGCTTTGTTAACCGACTGGGGACCGCCCCTTCATAATCGAGTCACCCGTCCAATGCCGGTCCAGTCGAATGAGGCCGGCCGCGGCCTCGCGATCGCTCGTAAAGCGCTCGACGAGCTGGAATACGAACGCAGAGGCGAGAAGAACATTTGGCGGCTGGTAAAACGGCTGTGAGCGACGAAGCGGAGCGGCCGGACCCCGACCGTGTCCTGGTCCACGACTTTCGCAACCTGCTTGCGGTCATCGTCAACTACTGCGAGCTGATCGCCGCCGAGACCACGGACCCGGAGGCCATCAAGGCCGACATTGCCGAGATCCGCACAGCGGCCGATCGGGCCCTCGAGCTCACCGAGAAGCTCCGGCACAGGAAGGCGAGCTCGGCCGATGCGCAGGACGCCCACGCGGCGGAAACGTCGTGACCGTGGTCAGAAGGGCGGGACCCGCGAAGGACGGACCGTCCGAGGCGCCCCCGGTAAGCCGAGATCTCGTCCTCGTCGTCGACGATGACGAGCAGATGCTGAAGCTCATCAAGCGCGTCCTCGAGCGCGCGGGCTTCGAATGCGTCGCGGTCGGCGACGGCCACGCGGCCCACGAGGCCGCCGTCGACTGGCGCCCCGACATCATCGTTCTCGACCTCATGCTTGGCGCGACGACTGGCGAGGAGATCCTGGCCGAGCTGCGCAAGGACTTCCGCACGCGGTTGATCCCGGTGATCTTCCTGACCGTGCGCAGCTCGCTCAAGGACAAGGTCGAGCACCTGCTCAACGGCGCCGACGACTACGTCACCAAACCCTTCATTCCCGAAGAGCTTGTGGCCCGCCTGCGCGCCGTCATCACGAGAGCCACGACCACGCGCGACCTAAACCCGCTGACCGGAATGAGCGGGAACTCAGACATCCTTCGTGAGATAACAATCCGTCTCGTCGGCCAGGAGCGCTTCGCGGTCCTTTACCCCGACATCGACGCCTTCAAGAGCTACAACGACCACTACGGATTCGTTCGCGGCGACGACGTGATCAAGACTCTCTCGACGATCATCCTCGAGGTCCTGGAGGAGAACCCGTCGCGACGGCACTTCGCGGGTCACGTCGGCGGCGACGACTTCGTGATGCTCACCGAGCCGCAGTTTGCAGAGCACATCGCCGACGAGATCACCAAGCGCTTCGACGCAGCGGTGCCCGCCCTTTACGACCTGGTCGACCGGGAGCGCGGGTGGATCGAGTACGAGGAACGCAGCGGCAACAAGATCCGGGCCGATTTCGTGGCGGTGTCGATCGGCGTCGTCATCGCGGAGCCGGGCGGCTACGCGAGCGCTGCGGCGCTCTCTGCGCGCGCGGCCGAGGTGAAGGGCGTGGCCAAACGTGTCCCCGGCTCCAAGTGGGTGCTCGACCGGCGCCGGCCGCCCGATCGCCATGGGTCGACCCGTTGAGGTTCCGAGTGACGCCCTTAAGCGGGTTGGATGGCGGTGGCCCGGAGCTATCATCGCCAGAGACCGCCGCGCCATGAGTGACGTGGAGACCACGCAGCCCGCCAACGGCGACGCACTTTCCACCGGGACCGCAACGCCGCCACCGACCGCCATGCAGCGTGCCGATCCGAGGCACGGCACACGCGTGAAGGTGTCGGTGCATCGCCTCGACGGCGGCCTCGAAGATGGGGAGTCGGACGCGCGCATCCTCACCACCGAGGGCTTCCCCATCTACACGCCCCCCGACTCGGATCGAGCACGCTGGATTCCCGCGCGCGACATCAAATATGTGGTGTTTGGCTCCCTCGAGGATCCCAACCTCGAGCCGGACCCGGGAGACAAGAGCCCCCTGCGAAAGGCGATCCTGAGATTCCGCGACGGCGAATGGATCGCCGCCTACATGGAATCGGGCCAGTCCGCCGACAGCTCGGGGTTCGCGTTGCAGATCCGCCTTACGGAGCGCCAGCGCGTGATCCCCGCAGTGGCCGCATCGGCTGCGCTCCTCGAGATGCAGTTCGTCGACGCGTGGAGCAACACCACCGACGTCGCGGTTCCGCACCGTCGCCGCAGCGACATCATGGAGGCGGCGGCGCGGCAGGGTCGTGACCTCAACCGTCTTGCGAACGACTTCCGCGACCGCCTGGCGCTGATCCGCGACGTGGGCCTCACCACAGGTGACACGCTCGCATTCTCCCGCGCAGTGCGCACACACGTCGACCGCTTCCTGGCCGAGGAACGCATCGAGCTCAGCGCACCCGAGAAGACGACGCTCGCAGACATCATCCTCCGAGCCGCGGTCGGGTACGGCCCGCTCGACGGCCTGCTACACGACCGCTCAGTGAGCGAAATCATGGTCAACGGCCCCGACCAGGTGTTCATCGAGCGTCGTGGCGTCCTCACCAAAGCCGAGGTGCGGTTCGAGGACGAGAACCAGCTGCTCGAAACGATCCGGCGCATGGTTGCCACGACCGGCCGCCATATCGACGGCCTCAACCCGATGGTCGACGCCCGCCTGCCGGACGGGAGCCGCGTCAACGCGATCATCCGGCCGGCCGCGATCCATGGCGCGGCCCTCACCATCCGTAAGTTCAAGGACGCCGTCCTCGGGATGGACGACCTGACGCGCGAAGGCAGCCTCAGCCCGGCGATGGCGGAATTCTTGAAGGCCGCCGTGCTCGGACGCATGAACGTCCTCGTCTCAGGCGGCACGGGCTCGGGCAAGACGACCTCGCTGAACGTGATCGCGCGGTTCATCCCGCACAACCAGCGCGTCATCACGATCGAGGACGCCGCCGAGCTGCAGATCGACCACCCGCATGTCATTGCGCTCGAGCACAGGCCGCCCAACGTCGAAGGTAAGGGCGAGCTGACGATCCGCCAGCTGTTGCGCAACAGCCTCCGGATGCGCCCTGACCGGATCCTGGTCGGCGAGGTTCGTGGCGCCGAGGCGCTCGACATGCTCCAGGCCATGAACACCGGCCACGACGGCAGCATGTCGACCATCCACTCCAACTCCGCCCGCGACGCCCTCTCGCGGCTCGAAACCATGGTGATGATGGCGTCGATCGACATCCCATTCGAGGCCGTGCGCGCACAGATCGCATCCGCCGTCAACCTCATCGTGCACCAGGCCCGCATGCCCGACGGCCGCCGCAAGATCGCCCAGATCGCCGAGGTGGTCGGCTACGACTCGAACGGCGCGATCCTACGCGACATCTTCTTGCTCGGCATGGGCTCGGACCTTCGCCTCGAGTACAACGCCACCGGCTATGTACCGACGTCGCTCGACAAGGCGGCGTTCTATGGAGTGCAGGTCGACAAGGACCTCTTCGACCCGGCCAAGGCGCGCTTCGTGCCCGCCGGCTCGGACAGCATGATGCCCGTAGTCAAGGACCCGCTCATGACCGGAGCTCGCGGCGGCGGCGGCGAGAACGTGGTCCGCCAGGTGGTCGTGGTCCCCTTCAGCTCCGACCGGCCGGGCGATTCGAGGCCACAGCAGTCGCGCTCGGTGCAGGCGTCCGATGCACAGCCTGCGTCGACGATGGCCTCCACACCAGAGATGCAAGATGAGATGCGCAAGCTCATCGACGCCGCGCGCTCGGCGGTCGCCGATCTCCAGGCCGCTGCGCCGGCCCAGGCACCCTTTCCGCAATACGAGGCCCCGCCTCCCTCCTACCCCGCAGCGCAGCCTGGCGCGCCACTCCCCGCCCCGCAGTTCACGCTCCCCCCGGAGCTGATCGCCGCTGCGAAGGCTGCCATTCCCACCGGCGGTCAGGCGCCCTCCGCGCCGGGGTCGGCCGAGAATGCGCTGGCCGCGTCGCAAGCCCTCCAGGCCGCCACGGCGATGGCCCGCGCCACCACCGCCCTCGGGCAGATGGCGGCGGTGGCCACGAGCGGATTCGCGGGCATGCTGCCCATCACGCACGCCTCCGGCCCAACCGGGACCGGTGCCACGCGAAGGATCCAGGCCGTGGTCGAAAGCCTGATCACACGCAAGGGCCTGAATTTGCGATTGGCGCCCGCGATCACCCAGGCGTTCGAGGGAGCCGAGCTGAAGGCGAGCGACTACGCCGCGCCGAACAAGCTGAGCAAGGAGTCCGCCGGGCGAGAGCTGCGCCAGGCCGTGGAGGCAGGGTTGCTGCAGCTCATCAAATACCCGCAAGGCGAGGCCGGCTTCCGTGCCGATCCGTCGCTGCTCAAAGCGGTGGCCGAAGGCCTGGGCCAGCAGGTCAACCCCGCGCAAGCGCTGACGCCCGAGACCATCATCAGCAGCCTGTCGGCCGGCCAGAGCGAAGGCACGGTGACGATCATGTTCACCGACGTCGAGGGCTCCACCCAGATGCTCTCGAGCAGGGGCTTCACTTTGTCGCACGAGATCATGAAAGCCTACGAGTCGATCATCGAAGAGAAGATCACCGAGCATGCCGGTCGCCGCATCAAGGGCCTCGGCGACGGCGTCATGGTCAGCTTCGGCTCGACCCGGCACGCCGTCGAATGCGCGATCGGGATCCAGCGCGCTATCGGCGAGTACAGCAAGCACAACCCCGAGCGCAAGCTGAAGATCCGCATCGGGATCAACACCGGTGAAGTCGTCGAAGAGGCGGGTGACATCTTCGGCGCCGCCGTCAACGTCGCCGCACGCGTCGCGGGCAAGGCGAAAGGCGGGGAGATACTCGTCTCCGAGGTCGTCCGCGAGCTGGTCGGGCCGGTGGCCGAGATCAAGTTCGGCTACCGAGGCCGCTACAAGCTGAAGGGATTCCCCGACCGGTTCCGGCTGCACGACGTGACCCCCGGCGAGGCACCGTCGCCGACACCGGTCCTGCCCTCAGGAGACGGTTTCGTCGGCCGGGACCAGGAGCGGCTGGACATCCGGATGGCGCTCGACCGGGCTGCCACGGGTTCCGGTGGGATGCTGTTCCTGGCCGGCGACGCAGGCATCGGAGCGTCGCGGTTGGCCTCTGAGGTCGCCGCCGACGCCGCGCGCAAGGGCTGGTGGGTGCTGAGCGGGCGCTGCTCGGAGCTGGATATGGCGCCGCTCGCCCCGTTCCGCGACGTGCTCGCCGCCGCGGTGGCGAGCGCCGCCGCCAGACCGATGCAGGAGGCGGTGGGCGCCAACGGACCGCTGCTGGCCCACCTGGTGCCGACCCTTCGGCAGAAGGTGCGCGGGATCGGCCAGGCGAACGACGTGCCCGCCAACCAACTTCGTGAGCAGCTCTTCCGCGGCGTTTTCGAGTTTCTTGCCGCCTGCCAGGGCGCAAAGCCGCTCCTGGTCGTGCTGGACGACCTGCAGTGGGCCGACGACGAAACCGTCCTCTTGCTGCGCGATTTCGCGGAGCGCCTGGCCGGAAGCCGCATCGTCGTGCTCGGCACCTACTGGGATTCCGATCTGGACTCGTCTCGCCCGTTCACGACCGCAGCCTCGCGGCTCCTGCGCCGGCGCCGCGCACAGCGCATCGAGCTGGGCCGCCTGTCGGATCGCGACGTCGAGAAGATGATCGCGGTGATGGCCGGCGACAAGCCGCTGACGCCGGTGCAGGTCATCGGCATACAGGCCGCCACAGAGGGCAACCCGCTGTTCGTCGAGCACTCTTACCTTTATATGGCGGACTCCGAGACCATGCTCGGCGGTGGCGCCCGGATGCAGGTGAGCTTTACCGAGGAGGACCTCGAGCTCGCGCAGAGCGTGCGCGGCCTCATCGGCCGCCGTCTCGAACGGCTGAGCGAGCCGGCCCAGCGGATGCTGGTCGCGGCCGCCGTCATCGGCCGCGACTTCGACATCCCGCTCCTGGAAGCCTTTGGCGAGCTGTCCGGTCACGAGCTGCGTGACGCGATCGACGAGGCGACTCGGGGCCGCTTCTTGACGGTGGCGGGTCAGGAACGGTATCGCTTCAGCCACGACCTGGTGCGCCAGCGCGTGCTCGCGGTGCTTCCGCTGCCGCGGCTGCAGGCATACCACCTCGCGGTGGCCGATACGCTCGAGCGCGTCTACGGCAAGAGCGTCAGCGAGAAGGCGGGGGAGATCGCCCACCACCTGTACCAGGCCGGCACATCGGCCGACCCCGTGAAGACGTCGAGCTACCTGGCACAAGCAGCTCGGAACGCACTGGCGGTCGGCGCGTTCGAAGAGGTGCTGCGCCTCGTTGAGCGGGCGCTGCAGCTGGTGCCCGGCGACAAGATCCGGGAGCGGGCAGAAGCGCTCGCACTGCGGGGTCAGGCGTACTTTGGCCTGTCGCGCAACAACGACGCGAAGGCGGCGTGGAGCGGCGCGCTCGGCCGCTACGAGGAGCTGGGTGACGCCAAGTCGGCCGCCGAAATCCACTCGCAGCTCCACGAGATCGGCGCGGACGGCGTGGCGGCCGAACGCCCGAAGGTGCAGGAACCGGCGCCCCCTGCTGAGCCGGCACCGGCCAAAGAAGTCGAGGTCAGCTAGCCGGTCAGCCTGGCGGCGGGCGGCACCGGCGCGAAGCCCAGGTTCATGGTGATTGTCGGCATCGAGCCGATGAAGACGAGAACGTTCGCGATCAAACCACCGGACCCTGATTCGAATGTGTAGGCGGAGGTGACCGTCACGGTTTCGGCTGGCAAGTAGATGAGGCCGATGTAGGCGGAGTTGCTGGCGGCACCGAATGTGCTCGAGCAGGTGTTGGCGGGCGGGTTGGCCAGTCCCGGTCCATAGACGGCCAGCCAGTCGTATTGATAGCCGCTGAAGATGAAGTTGTCGCCGCCGTTTGAGACGTTGACGCAAGCGCCACTGGGCATGTAGAAGACGACAGCACCCGGCGTCACCGCCGCCGGGCACGTGGCGTATACGCCGCCGACGGTCTCACAGTTGTTCTCGTTGGCTCGGTCACCCGAGGCTCCGGGACCGCGTGTCGGATTCTGGTTCGGGAGGCTGAACAGCAGTGGCGACGTCTCGATGTTGGGCGGATACGCGCCGACCACGCCCGGGGCGGCAAGTGAGTTGGGCGCGAATGGGGGCCCGAGGTCGTCGTTGTCGAGGGTGACCGATTCATTGCCGAGACTGCAGCCGCTCCCGCTGAACTGTGGACACTGGCCGGTGCTGGTGTTGCGTGGCGTCCCGCTGACCGGGAGCGTTTCGGCCAAGCCGAAGGGCCCGGAGCATCCGTTGTTCGGCGCGGCGTAGATGTTGTACGACGTTGCCCCAGGCACATTGCTGACCGTCAGCTGGACGACCTTGCCACTGTTGTTGACATGCTGGAGGTAACACATGGAGGGTGCGCTCTCGCGTGTGTACGACCGACCACCGTACGAATCGGTCCTGATTGAGGTCACCACAAACCCCCAGGTGGAGACTGGGATTCCACGCACGCCGTCGGTGAGGTTCACCTGCACCCCACCCGAGCAGCTGACACCGTTCGTATCCCAGAACTGATTCGTCGCGCGCAAGGTGTTGTTGCCGGCGTTTGGCTCGTCGGGCGGCTTCAGCTCATTGCTTACGAGATCATTGCTGTTCGCGTAGCCGGCCTGCCAGTCGTAGACGCCGCCGCTCAGAAACCAACAGTCGCCGCCACCGAAGCCCGGGACCGCCGAGTATGTGCCTGGCGACAGCACCACCGTCCCGCTCGGGGCGCCCTGGGCACCGCCGACGACGGTGGGAGGCGGGTAGCCCGGGTCGATGAAGTGATATCCCGACCGGGTGGCGCCGATCACGTCCGGATAGCTGCAGGGCGCCGACGCTCCGCTTGGATAGCAGGCGTTGGTCACCGAGCCTGACACCGATGGCTGGCAGCGTGCGTAGATGTCCCCCGCAACTCGCATGCCCGCAACCGACAGCGTGATCGTTCCGCTCGAGACGATGTCGCCTGTCACCGACAGAGTCCCGATGCCGCCGATGGAGATGGCAGTGCCGCCGGCGCCGCCACACCCGGCCTGGTTCAGCGCGGCGACGGTTGGCGTGTACAGAAGGTTGTTGACCCCGCCGGAGGACGAGCCGTTGAGGGTCGGGCTGGCGCCGTTGGTCAGGATCTTGGCGAACTGCAGCTGGAGCGATCGAGTGGCGATGAACCTGAACTGGCTCCCCTGCGCCCCAAGGGCCGACACGACCTGCGTCAGCGTGGTCCCGTCCCCAAATGAGCACGTGATCGTCAGCGGGCTCGCTCCCGGCGCCGCGTATGCCGGGGCGCAAGAGGGCGACCCATAGAGGCGCAGGTTGGACGCGAAGATGGTGGTGGCCGCCTGCTCTGCCGAGGTGTAGGTGCCGGTCTGCTGAAGGTTGTCGCCGGCGGCCAGCGCGGCGGCGTCGACCGCCGCCTGAAGATCGCGCCGCAGGGCATAGGCGCGGGATCCGTCGATCGCGAGGGCGGCCATGCCGACGACGACCGCCAGCATGATCGCGATCAGGACGATCGCCTGTCCGCTTTGGCGGTTCATCAGTATTCGGTCCGGAAGATTGCGGAGGCGGTGATGATGATGTGGTTGGCGGTCGCCTGGGCGATCACCGGGGTGATCAGGATCAGGTTAAAGCGGATCGTCACCTGCAGCGGGGCATTGCCCGACGCGGGATTGATCGCGCTGCAGCCGCCGCTGGCCGCCGCCGCGTACTCGCCACCCGGCGCGTTCATGGGCGGATTGGTTTCGGCTGAAGAGGGCGGATTGGGCTCGGTCAGGTAGAGCCAGGCGGTGTTGCCGGGCGGGGTGGCGCTCGTGACAGGACCTTGAGGGCACGGCTCCGAGACCGGGATGCCGACCAGCTGTGAGGTCACCGTGTTCAGGACGTCACCGTTCGTCGGCAAGCGGTTGGGCGCCTGCACCGCCGCTCGTGCCCCCTCGCGGGCGGCGTGGCCGAGCGTGTCGTAATAGAAGACAGCGCGCCCGATGTCGATGATCCCAAACAGGAGCAACAGCAGCACTGGCGAAATGAGCGCGAACTCGATCAGGGCCTGGCTCTTCTGGCCGGCGTACTTCGGCAGACGCACGTTCATGGGCCCTGCACCGTGATGTGCTCGTTGGCCGCGAGGTGGAAGGTGCCGAACTGCGCGGTCACCAGCGGGGTGAGTGGTCCATAGGAATAAAGGACGATCACGTTCACGTCCTGCTGGCTCTGTCCACTTGGGGGAGCCGTGAAGTCGACCCCCGGGGTGTTGTCGTAACAGATGTAAAGCCAGGGCTGATCGACCGCCGCCGGGTACGCCGAGTTGGCGTACGGCGGGTTGTGATAGGAGTTGCCATCGGTGGGATTCGGGCACGTGGTGCCCGGGTTCTTCAGCACGGAGGCGGGCAGCGAGAGCGTGGCCAGCTGAGCGTCCACGACGGCCTTGATCTGCGCGTCGTACAGGTACGGGTGGGACTGGTTGGGAGCGTCGAACCAGGCCCCGTGGCGGGCGCCTTCCCGCGCGGCGCTCGACAGCACCTCCGAGACATACACCGCCCGCCCGATGTCGACGAGCCCGCCGACGATGAGCAAAAGGACCACTGAGGACAAGGCGAACTCAACCATCGACTGCCCGGATTGGCCGCCGGCGGCGGTGCGACGACCGCGGCTTAAGAGGGACGACACCGCGGATATCTTGCCTATGATGGGTCGGCCTTGAGCACTTTTAGAGCCCTGACGTCCAGGCGTCCGTTCACCCTCCTGGGCATCCTCCTGGCCCTGATCGTGATTGCGGCCTTCGTATTGGTGGCCATCAACGCCGGTACCGTCGGCAACGTCCCGACCCAGACTGTGGTGGTCGCCACCAAGGACCTGCAGCCGCGGATGCCGATCGACGCGGCCTCGCTGGAGGTCAAGAGGATCCCGCTCGCAACGGGCTACCCCGCGGTCTATTTCAGCAACGCGGACGAGGTCAAGGGCATGGTCCCCTTGGTAACGATCGTGTCGGGGCAGGCGATCACGTCGAATGACGTGGTCAAGCCGAGCCAGGCGCTTGGCTCCCAGTCCGAGTTCCTGCCCATCCCTTCCGGCTACGTGGCGGTGACCATCCCCACCAGCGAGCAGCAGGGGGTGGCCGACTTCATCCAGCCCGACGACTACATCTCGGTGATCGCGATCGTGTCGAGCGCCGGCAAGGTCGCCACCAAGACGATCTTCACCAACATCCACGTCATCAAGGTCGGCACCAGCGGGTCATCTGCGGGCTCAGGGTCGGTCACCAGCCTGACCATCGTCGTCACCGAATGCCAGGCCGAGGTGATCGCCTGGTTCCTGCAGTTCGCCGCGCTCAAGTACACGCTCGAGTCCTTCCACGACTACTTGAGCTCGACCAACCTGGCGCCGGATCCGAAGTGTCCGAGCGTCAACGCGGCGGAGGGGCAGACCAAAGACAGCATCCAGAAGGCTTACCCCAGCCTGTTCTAGATAGCAATGGACCTTACCAACCTCCTCGCTGTAGCGGTGCCGATGGCGGCCGCGATCGCCATCTTCTTCTGGAGCCTCGACCGGATCCGAAAGGAACGAGTCGACCCAGCGGACGGCCTCCGCACGCCTCGGGCGACCCCCAGGGAGCTCGTCGAAAGGCTGCTCCGGCCGGCCGCCGAGAACCTGAGCTTGAGGCGCAGCGCCGAGGGCAAGCCGACCCTCAGTGAGGACCTCGCCCGCGCCGGGGTCAACATCACGCCGGCCGAGTACCTTTTGATCCGCATCGGCGCGGTGGCGCTGGGCGCCCTGATCGGGCTGTTCCGATTCGGCATCTCGATCGGCCCGATCGTGATCGCAGCCTTGGGTTTCGTGATTCCGCCGCTGGTCGTCAACTACCTGCAGCGGCGGCGGCAGAACATGTTCAACGACCAGTTGACCGGGATGCTGCAGCTGCTTTCCAACTCCCTGAAGACGGGTTATGCGATCGACCGCGCGCTCGAAACTGTGGCCTCCAAGTCACAGCCCCCGGTCTCCACCGAGTTCGAGCGCGTTGCAACCGAGATCACGCTCGGCACCTCGGTCGAGGACGCGCTCAGCGCCCTGCTGCTGCGTATCAACAGCCCGGACCTCGAGTTCATCGTCACCGCGATCCTTCTCCATACACGCGTCGGAGGCAACCTGGCCGAGGTGCTCGACAACATCTCCGACACGCTGCGCGATCGTCTGCAGACCAAGCGGGACATGAGCGTGCTCACGGCTCAGTCGAGAGCTTCGGCCAGCATCATCACGGGCCTGCCGATCCTCCTCGGGCTCGGGCTGTATGTGTTCGTCCCCGGCTACTTCGCGCCGATGACCAGTACGGTCGTCGGGTACATCCTGCTCGGGATCGCCGGCCTGCTGATCCTGATCGGCAACATCCTCATCCGGCGCATGACCGCCCTTCAGTCATGAGGCGCTGATGACTACGCAGTTCATCATCGCGATCGCAGCGGGGGTCATCTGCGGGATCGTGGTCGCGGCTTATTTCGTTGCCATCGACCAGAACAAGCCGGTTCCGGCCACCAACGGCGCGTGGACACCGCAGACCTCGCGATCGTCGTGGCTGAAGGAGTTCGAGGCTCTCGCCCGGCCGCTCGCCTCGCGCATGCCGGCGCACGCCACCGGCCCTCTGCGCCAGAAGCTGAGCCGGGCGGGCGATCCCGGCAACCTCACCCCGGCCGGCTTCCACGCCGTCCGATACGGATTGGCGGCCCTCTTCGCGATCGTCGGCCTTGGTGTCGGGCTTCTCGTGCGCGTGCCCGTGCCGACGCTGGTGCTGGCGCCGATCGCCGGAGCCGTGGCCGCCTTCCTCGGCTACGTGACGCCGGTCCTCTGGCTCGAGCAGCGCATCGCACAGCGGCGCCATCAGATCGAGCGCTCGCTGGCCGAGGCCACGGACCTGCTCACCCTTGTGGTGGAGTCCGGCATGAGCCTCGACGAGGGGCTGCTGAGCATCACGGAGCGATTCCACAATGCGCTCGGCGATGAGATCGGCAAGGTGCTGCGCGAGATCCGCCTGGGGCGGCCTCGCATGAGCGCGCTGGAGCACATGGCGGAGACGACCGGCGTGGCCGACCTTCATCACCTTGTCGAATCGATCGTCCAGTCCGACCAGATGGGCGTCCCCATCGCGCGGTTGCTGCGCGTGCAGGCGATGGAGATGCGCCGCCGCCAGCGCCAGACCGCCCAGGAGAGGGCTGCCCAGGCCTCCTCCCGGATGGTGTTTCCGATGGTGGGATGCATCTTCCCGGTGCTCTGGATCGTGCTGCTCGGTCCGGCCATCATCCAGATCCTGAAGTCCCTTCACTAGGCGACGTGTAGTACGCGAACAGCCTAAGCCGCCCAGCGCATCCCCGGCCCGCGCGCCTTTCTCATAACCACACGCTCTGGCGGCAGGAATCGAAACTTTCGACCCACTTTAACCACCTGCCAGCCGCCTTCATGGACGAGCCGATGATGGAAAAAGCAGAGAAGAACAAGGTTGTCGAGACGAGTCGGTCCACCTCTCGCCCAGGCGACGATGTGGTGCGGCGTCGACCAGTTGACCTGGCGGTCGCAGCCCGGCCAGCGGCAGCCTTGATCCCGCTTTCCCAGCGCCCTTCGCGTCGGCGCCGAGACCACCCGCGTCGCCCGGCCGACATCGACCACCATGGAGTCGGCAAGGAGAACGCGGGAGATGGTGGAGTCACAGGAGATGCGCTCCAGCGTCCGCGTCGACAATGGAAGCGAGAGCTCGACGTCGGCCGGCGGTGCGCCGACCTCGTTCTTCAAGCCTTCCAGCGTCGTCGTCACGGTGACGTGGGGCTTGACCCCATTGCGCCGCGGCAGCGTGCCCTGGTCGAGCGCGTGCTCCACCAGCTCACCGACGGCATCCACCATCCGCTGTGAATGCTTGCGGTCGTCTTCCGGGCCCTGCCGCTTGGCCAGCGGCTCCAGCGCCTTGCGCAAGGCTGAACCAGTAACCGGGTCGAGCACGCCATCGATGACATGCATGCCGTCCGCCAGCCGGCTGATGTGCAGCCGGCGCCGGGAG